>DATIYI010000069.1:0-6627 GCA_035517695.1 Streptosporangiaceae bacterium | reverse complement strand
ACATCGACGCCGCGATCCGGTGCGACGATCAGCTGCCGGCCGGGGCGGCGCGCGAGGCTATCGGCGAACTCGGCCGCGTGATCACCGTGCTGGCGCGGTTCACCGGAGGGTTCTCCGCGCAGGACGGGACCGACCCTGTGGCCGTGCGCCTGCTCGACGCGCGTGCGCGGGCGGCCGCCGACACGACGCTAGCGCTGCGCCAGGCCAGCGCGAACCTGCGCACCGCAGCCCCGACACCCGACGCCCAGGCGCCCGCCGCCGATGCCCGCCATCCGGCCGCACGTCACCTGTCCGCCGCCGCCGACGCCCTGGCCGCCGGTCATGACCTGCTGCAAACCCATTTCGCGCCCGGCCCCGACGGGTCGCGGATCGGAAGCTCACCCTGGGCACCGGTCATCGTCGCCGCCCCAGCCGGCGACGCGCTGCTCGCCGAAGTGGCCGCCTGCGCCCAGCGGCTGGCGCCTTTGGCGGCGCGGCTGTCGCAGCCCAGCCCCGCAGGCCCTGCGCTTCTACCGGCTGAGCGGCTGGCCGCCGGTACGGCGAGCCAGTGGCTGCGAGCCGCCGCCACCGCCGCCGAGCCGGCCCTGCCCCACCACCGCCCGGCCGGCACCCAGGACATGCTGCTGGCCGCGGTCCCCGCCAACACGGCGCCGCCCCGCCAGCCACCACACGGCGGCGAACCGGTCAGCGGCCTGTGCGCAGGTACCGCGATGTGCGCCGAACGGCTCCGCTACCTGGCACCCGCTTTCGCCAGCCGCGCCCACTTCCCGGCCGCCGCGACGAGCGCGTCCTGGCAGCGCACCGCCCATGCCGCCGCGATCACCGGCCACGCCAGCGAACCCGTCCTGCGCGCGCTCGCCGACCGGGCCACCCAGCTCGGCATCAACCCAGCCATCGCGGCCGGCCTGAACCAAGCGGCCGACGCCACGGCGCGAGCATGGGCGGCATGGCGGGACGCCGCCCGCTGCTGGGACACCGTCACCACCGGCACCCGCGCGCCGCTCGCGCCGGTCGCGGCCGAAATCGGGGACCTCGTCCTCTGGATCGGGCGCATCGCCCACAAGGACCCACACTGGACACCCGCTGGCGGCCACACCGGTGCGCTCCGCGAGGCGGCCAATCTCGCTCACGTTCCCGCTGACATTCCAGTCGTCCTTGCCGCGGTCCACGACGCCGCCGACGCCGTCATCCGCGTCGGCGCCTGCGACCGTGAAGCCATCCGCGCCGCCGCCGCCCACACCGGCCTGTTCGTGCCCACCCGCCTGCTGCCCAGCGACTACAACGTCCCCCGCCCCTTCACACCCGCCCCCGGCCAGACCATCGACGCCCTCCTGGCCAGCTACGACACCGCGATCAACGCCAGCACCTGCGCGGCCACCATCCTCGACGGCCTCGCGATCGCGACCGGCGCCCCCACCCGCGTGCTCGCCGCGATCCGCGCCGCCGGCCAGCGCGGCGTCCCGCACCTGATCCACGGACCGGCCCCCGCAGCCGACCATGCGCCCCGCGCCTTCCAGCACGAGCGCGGCCACGTCCAACGCGTGCTGCGCAGCCTCGACATAAGCGAACCAGCACTGCTCGGACGCGCCGCCGAAATCGACAACGCCACACACGACCTCATCGCCGAAGCCACCGCCAAAATGCAACGCCGGGACGCCGCCGGCTCTGGCTCCCGCGTACGCACTCAGCGCACCCCATCAGGCTTGCGCCACCCCGCCTACCTCGCCGCCAGAGACTCGCCCAGCAGCCCGGCCGGGCGGAGCCCTGATACAGCTGGGCAAGCCGCAATGCTGGCGGCGTCGCCAGCCAGGAACCGGCCAACCAGCACGCCACTCAGGTGATCGGATTCGCCGGCAGCGCGGAAAATGCGGAGACCCGTGCCGGACAAGCCGCTTGGGCGCAGTTATTCGTAGCCTGGTGGCGCCGCCAGTGTCGACACGGGCCTTCCGCGTCGGTGGGCTGCCATACCTTTCAGTCATGCGGCTCGCTTATAACAAACTCGTCCGCGACCGGATCCCCGAGCTCGATTCGGACGGCCGCCGGGCCGTCACTCACGTCTTGGATGAGGACAGTTATCGTGTCGCGCTGCTGGCCAAGTTGATGGAAGAGGTTCAGGAAGCCGATCGGGCCACACCGGACAAACTCGCCGCCGAACTCGCGGATGTCCTGGAAGCGCTCAAGGCGCTGGTGACGACACTGGGCATGACCTGGGAGCAACTCCTAACGGTCACAGCCGACAAGCGCACCCAGCGAGGTGGCTTCGAAGGGCGGCTATACCTCGAATACGTGGAACAAGACGGATCGACCCGGAGACCAACTGCTGGCACATGACTGGGGAGGTTGCTGGCCGGCCTGCCGAGCTGACCGCGGCTGCTGCGCCAGGGATCTGAGGGCCACCAGGGACAACAAGATTGCCCGGCGGCTTCGGGGTGGACGGCGGACGACAGCCTACGCTGCCTCGCACCCTGCAGCCTTTCCGTCGTGCATCCCAAGGTCCCTACCCGCGCCACCTGCTCACCGAACTCGGCATGGGTCATCGCGTCGCCCCCGTGACCGCGCTGCCGATTGCGGCCGACGGCCGATGTAAGAGAGGCGTTTGAATTAGCGTCGGCGGCGTCAGAAGACCGACAGGATCGTCGACACCGCAACGGTCGTCGTTCACGATCAATTCATGGCTGGTTCACCGTCCTCCACTCTGTTGCCGGTTCCGGCAATCCACCGGGACGAAGCGGCGCCCCGGCTGCGCGGAACGTGGATACGCGATGAGACCGGGCGACTCACACTGTGCTGGCAACTGATCGACCCGCCCGGCGGAACTCCCTAGAGCGCCCGGAAAACGACCACCCGAGCTGGCGTGGCTTCGAGCCAATCGTGAGCCACCGCCACGCTCCTTGGTATGGCTCAGCTGCTGGGACTGTCAGCAAGCAACACCCGTGATGTATGCGCCCTCCAGCGCACCATTGCCCACAGCCGACGGCAGCCCCGTCGCAGGACATTTCGCTACCTTCGCTCTTGGCTATGTCGGCCTGCAGGTGTTCACCGTCAATTTCGTTGCAGCTGACCAGCACCAAGCCGCCAGCTGGAATACCAAGGTGCCATCACAGCTGACAGGAGCGCTCATCCGAATTTGGCCGCAGCTACCGCTGGGAAGCAAGATTTCCTGGCCGCCATAGGCTTTCGCCAAAGAAGACTGGAACAGGCTCGTGACATGGGACGGCGCCCTTCAGCAAGGGAGCGGGCCTGATGACCGAGGTAGCAACGACCATGGGTGATCTTGGATATAGAACTGCAGGGTTGCAGTTTGGGTTGCAGTTCACCACCGTCCTGCCCGGTCACCCGAGTGCACGCACCTGGACTGAGCTGCGGCGCGAACGCCTTAACCGCCGCGAACTCGCTCCGCTCAAGCTTTAATCCGCGGGTTCAACCTTCGTGCTCGTGATCGCCGCCTCCATACCCCTTGGCCCAGCTTTCGGCATAGCCAGCGCCCAGCCCGGCTCGCTTGGTGGCTTCCGAGCAGCTTTGCGCCGATTGGGACGGGCAGACGCGTTACGTCAGTGCAGCGAGCAGGCTCGCGGGGGATCCGATGCTGATCTGCTGAGGCAGGCGCGAGAAATCGTGTTCAGTGTGCAGCTCGTACATGCACCGCGGGGTGGTCGATTCGATCACCGTATCAATCCGCTCATGCCGGACGGCTTCGGACGCGGGGGCTGTAGAAAGCCACAGAGTAGCTTGGTCGGCTGCCACGGCGACAAAGCCGATAGAGATGATGTCGCGCGGATCGGTGAGGCTCAGCGCATTGAACACCCTGGTCGGCACGCCGAATCCCTCGTCGGCCTCCCACTCGCGCGGCATCTGTTTCCTTGGCCTGGCTGAAGGTGAACTGCGGAGGTGCCTCGCGGGTCGCCGACGGAGTTGCACCGCGGCCGCCAGGTTGTCGGCAAATTGTCGGAGTCCCGGCCTGACGCTGTCCGACACCGGCGGCGGCCAGCTTGCATGGATTCACGTGACGCCCGGGAGGCGATGTGAATCACCTCAGTCACCGGGCAGGCAGGCGCACCGCGGGACCGGCTGACCGAGTCCCCGCGCCGCCGTGAGCGAGAGAGGATAGGGACCTGCGCTGCTCACCTTGGCCGTTCACGGCTCCTCAGACCGCCCATGCGGTGATCTCCACATCAGGCGAAGGCCACGAGAACGTTGTCCCCGCAGCCAACGCGAAGGGGTCCCGTTATGCGGACCTGCACGATGGACTGGGGCTAACAGGTGCATTGCCGCCGATAGGCCGCGGCGCCCCGTTTGGCGGGTCGGCCGATGGTAGCCGCAAGCACCGTCCGCTCCAGCATCCAAGACTTGTTCGAAGGGCTGGTGCCAGCGGAGGTCATCGAAGCGTATGACCGCCTTCTTGCCAGCGACGGCTGCGCGAAAGACCAGGCCGAGACGCTGGTCGGCGACGTCGGGCTGGTTGCGGCGCTTACCGCAACAGGGATGGCGCACATTCAGCCGCACACCCCCGTCGACCCGGCATGGCTACGGCCCGCATCCCCGGACCTGGCCTTGCAGGGCGTGCTCGCCGGTCACCAGAACCGGCTCGCCCACGACCAGGAACTTCTCCTGGAGGGACACCGGCGCCTCGCGGACGCCCAGGCCCAGTTCGGCATCGGCGTGAACGGCCCGTTTCCCGCGCACCTGGTGGCGGTCGTCTCCGACCGGGCGCAGATCAGCGAGCTGTCGGCCGCACTGGTCAACACCGCGCGCAAGGACTGGATGACCCTGGAAAACCTGGACACGGACATGCCGCTCACCGACGATTTCGTCCAGCCGCCCCTGCGGGCATCGGGCGGGCGGGTGCGCTGCCGCTCCATCTACGACGCCGCCGCCATGAACAATCCGACCGCCCGGCGGGTCATCCAGACCTGCACCGACGCAGGGGAGCAGACACGCCTTCTCCCCGAGGTGCCGATGAAGATGAAGCTCGCGGACCATGCCACAGCCATGCTGCCCCTCACTCCGACCGGGACTGCGGGGGCATTGGTGATCCGCGCGCCGGTGATCATCGCCGCGCTGCGGGAGTATTTCGAGATGCTCTGGGAACGGGCGACGCCACTCACGCCGCAACGGCCCGCGCTACCGGCAGGCCGGCTGACGGCAGCTCAGCAGACGGTCCTGGAGCTGATGGCTGAAGGCCTGCACGATGACGCGATCGCCCGCCGCGCCGGTGTGAGCACCACCACGGTCCGCCGCCACATCACGGCCATCATGGCCCGGCTGAACGTGACGAGCAGGTTCGCCGCCGGCGCTGCGGCTCAGCGGCGAGGATGGATCGGGTAGAGGCCCCCTCACGCCTGGGGTTCTTCGGGTGCCGCTGTCCATCTGGGTCGTTGTGCGGGGGAGCGGTGGTGGCGGGCGCCGCGGCGCTGCTGAACAAACAGGGCCAGGGAAACGAGGACGGCCAGCACGATAATGGCCGCGACGGTGAGGTACATGCCCAGGTAGTGGTGGCTGAACATGGACCGCTCTGGGTTGACCTGGGAGGCGTTGATGCCCAGGAATGCCAGGATCAAGCTGGCCGGGATGGCCACCGCAGACACGAACCCCACCGCGACGGCATAACGTACCCGGCGGTTATCGTCGGCGCGGCGCTCGATGCTCTCGATCGCGGTCAGCTCCGCCCCGATGGCGCTGCCGAGGCGCTGCAGCATCCGCCCCGCCGTGACTGCTTTGCCCGCCAGGCTCATCGACTCATACAACGCGTTATGGAAGCTCTCCACCCGTAGCGAGGGGACCAGCAAGCCGAGGTCGGCGGAGGCTTCCACGCTGTAGGACAGTTCCAGTTCCAGGTCCCCGAGCTGGTCCGCGATGCGTTCCAACGTGCGGCGGCGGGACTGCGTGGTCCCGCCGACGGCCTCGAGATTGCGGAACAGGCGCACATCGGCGTAGGCGGCATGCCGGATCGCCCGTAGCTGGGCGGCCGCGCCGACCGCCTGCACCGCCGACAGGAACACGGCGTTCTCGATGAAGTCCGGGTGGCCGCACGCCACGCTCACATACGGCCCGACGGCGGCCAGCCACCCGGGTCGGCGATTCAGCTCGGCCGGGTAACGGATCGCGCTGTAATCCTTGCGGTACGGCAGGTCGGTCCGGTAGATCAGCCGCTGCACCAGGTCCTCGCAGTCATCCGGTGCCGGGGTGTGGTCGAAGATGATCTGGTGGCGTTCGGGAAGGAAGCTGCGATCGCCGCCGGTGTCGGCGCCAAGCTGGGCGGCCATGCCGTGGGCGTGCTCCTCGGCAGCTGCCCGGCCGATCTGCACGTCACCGAAGTAGCAGTCTTCGAGCAGGTCGATCGTGTCCCTCAGCTCGCAGTCGACATCCAGGCTCAATGCGGCGACGATCTGCCCGGACGGCAGGCGAAAAAGCCACATCCGCGCCCCGGTCACTCGGCCCGCGTGCTGCCACCGGCGGAACGTCAGCGCGCTGGTATCCAGCGCCTCGCGGCATAAGACGCGCGGGAGCTGGTCGGAAGACAGCCGGTAGTATCGCTCGAACCGCCACAGCCGCAGATAGTCCGGCAGCTCACCGCTGCTGGTCCCGTCTGCCAGATGCCAGGCCGTCGCGTACATATTGGTGAGCCGG
>DATIYI010000068.1:0-2136 GCA_035517695.1 Streptosporangiaceae bacterium | reverse complement strand
CACGTTCGTCACGCTGAGGTAGACCAGTCGCAGCAGCACAGCCGATCATCATGCCGCAGCTGGCAGAACCTCGGGGAAGAAACCAACCCGGTGCCGCCGGAACCAGAGCATCGCCACTCCCGCCGACGACAGCTCCCACCTGGGCGGATGAGGTTTTCGGCACAGGCAACGTCAAACGCGACAGGAGCAATTGGCCACCAATGTTGGATAGGCGCGGCGCAGCACCGACCGGCAGGACCTCACCGCGCAGCGGCAGCAGCTCACTGCGTTCGGCGTCCCCGCCGACCGGATCTATCTCGGCAAGGGGCTCACCGGGACGAGTCGCGCCCGACCCGGGCCTCTCTACCTGGAAGTTCTGGACCTGGGACTGGGCGGCGGTACTGCCGCAGGGGAATTGACCGTGGCCGGCTCGGCGAGGCCGCTTGAAGCGGCCGCCAGCGGCCGGCATTATGAGGGGCCATGGACGAGACGGAATTCACCGAGGACAAGGTGAACGACCTGCTCGATGGCGGCGAGCGGGATGCCGGATGGGACGCGGACGACGAGTACGAGCGGGTCCGGTGACCGTGCGAGGGTGCCGCGGTAACTGCGGAAGCCGCAGTGCGGGGCAGTAAGCACGCGTCGACGTGAACAAGTCATCATCCGGTTTAACCTGTTCAAATACGGGAATAGAATACAGAGGCGAAAGCGCCTCGCCTAGTGTTCGTGCAAACACAGCGAGGGAAGACGCGAGGCGCTTTCGCCTCCTTCCTGTAACGACACGGTAACGCCTGAATCACGCACTTGCCAGACCTTACCTCTCGGGTGTGTCACGAACCTGTGCGTGCCGAAAACCTATGCCACCAGGCGATATTCATGAATCACCCCTCCGGCGCGATCGCGCCGCCGAACGCGGAAAGAGTCTAGGTCGCTCACGCCATCTGGCAGCGGGCGGAGCGGCGCGGCCTGGTTCAGGGCGCGATGCGGCCGGTGGGTGTTGTAGAAGTCCTCGTACTCGCGCAGGGCCGCCATCAGGTGGCGCTGGTTCCAGATCAAGGTCCGGTCCAGCAGCTCGCGCCGGCAGCTGCCGATCCAGCGTTCCATGATCGAGTTCATTCGCGGCGCCTGAATAGCGGAGCGGACGACCCTGGCGCCAGCGGCCTGGAAGACGGCGTCGAACGCGGCGGAGAAGCTGGCGTCGCGGTCATGCAGGACGAACTTCACGCTCATCCCTGCCTCGTCCAGGTCCATCAGCAGGTTCCTGGCCTGCTGCACTACCCACGACTGGACCGGATGCCCGGTTGCTCCGAGGATCCGGATGCGGCGGGTGCCGTGCTCGATGACGGCTAGGACGTAGACCTTCGCGCCGTTGAGAAGATCGGCGGTGAAGAAGTCCAGCGCCAGGATCCCCTGCGCCTGGGACCGCAGGAATTCGGCCCAGCCCGTTCCGTCCCGGCGAGGTGCCGGGCTGATGCCAGCGTTCTTGAGGATCTGCCAGACTGTGGACGGCGCCACGGTGACGCCGAGCACCGCGAGCTGGCCGTGGATCCGGCGGTATCCCCATGACTCATTCTCCCGGGCCAGTCGCAGCACCACCGACCGCACCTTGTGGTGCGTCGCCGGGCGCCCGGACCGGCCCCGGCGCGACCGGCGTGCCCACCGGCGGCGGACAATGTCGCGCTGCCAGCGCACGATCGTGCCGGGAGTGACGATCAGCCGCATCGCCGCCAGGCGCTCGGTCGGTACCATCCTCGCAAGCAGCGCCAGCCACGCCCGGTCCGGCCACGTCAGACGCGCATGAGCACGAGGCCGCTCGCGCTGCGCCACCGCGAGCTGATGGCGCAGCATAAGGATCTCGACGTCCTTCCACCACGACTCCCGCCGCGACAACCCCAGCAGCGACACGGCACGGCTGACAATCAAGAAGATTAGCCTCAGTCCCACAAGCCGAAGATCATCCCACCCCTAGCAGCCCCGGGGGCGAACAGCCAGCAGCCAGTGGTCGCATCCGACCATGTGGCACAGGTTTTCGGCACCTACAGGTCGTTATCGACATACACCACGCGGGTATCAGGCGCTATCCGCTGCGCCACCTGGTGCACGTTGTCCTGTGCCGGCAGCCCGGAGCCGATGTCGATGATCTGCCGGATGCCCGCC
>DATIYI010000067.1:0-27648 GCA_035517695.1 Streptosporangiaceae bacterium | reverse complement strand
CACGAGCTGCCCTTCGTCCGAGGACTGGTGTCGTTGCCAGGCAGCTCAGGCGACCGGACTTATCCCCCTGCCGGGGGCTTCACCGTTGCGGGACAGTGCCGGAATCTCACCGGGCTTCGCTGTGCTGCCTGCCGCCCTGGCGCGCGGACAGGGCAATCCGGAAATTACCGAGCCGGCGGCTCGACGTCAAGGCTGATTGGATGATCAGCTATTGACCTGGTCTTCTGGCAGACTGCGGGGATGCACCTTCTACCCGCCGACCGGGCCGACCACCGGGTCATCGACTCCGAAGGGGTCTGCCGCGCCATCGCCTCCCTCGGCGACCCGCAATTGATCCGCACCCAGGCTCAGCACCATGCCGTGCTCGCCGATCCCACCCGGCTCGCCCTGCTGACCTGCATCAGCGCCGCCGGGCCGATCAGCGTTTCGGACCTGGCCGCAGCGACCGGCCTGCTCGATACGACCGTCTCGCAGGCCCTCCGCCACCTGCGCGCCGCCCAGATCGTCAGCACCCAGCGCGATGGCCGGATCATCCGCTACGTGCTCGCCGACCACCCAGTCCGCACCCTTCTCGCAAGGCGCTAGCTAGCCGGCAATCCGCAGGTCGGAGCGTTTCTGCTTGACCTTGCCCCGCTGCGTGACCGGGGCCTTCTGGTTGGCCGTGGCGATGAAGGCCGCGAGATTTGTCATGTCCAGCGCCACCGAGTACGTTCTGCCGCTGATCTTCTTCGGGTACAGGCTCGCCACAAATTTAGGTCATACAAATTAGCCGCCGCGCAGTCAACAACCAGAACCGGTGTGTCGTCAGGCAAACCGCATCACGCCAGCCCGCCGCCGGGCGTCAGAAAACCATGATCATCGGAAACTCAATCAGAGCGCGGCGACACCAGCAGGATCGTCACGGAGGAAGCCTGCCGCCAGGTCCAGAGCCCGGATCTCCCAGTTGACCCGGTAACTCAACGGGAAGACATGCTCAGGCGGTGGCCCGCTTCCTGATGGCTTTGCGCCAAGAATTTTCTGCCAATCGGACGGGTGATGACCTGGTCTCGGTCGACGCGCGCGGCGTGGAAGCCCCGGCCGACTGGGACGCCCTCAGATCACCGGAAAACTACACCGGCTATGAGCGCACCGGAAACCTCGCATCCGCCGGTACTACAGTCTCTGGCACCGGCGGGCCGAGGAAATCCCTGTGTTCGTCCTCCCGATTGTCCAGCTCGCGGCCACCGCGCCTAGGACGGACCTCCGGGCCGTCGCATGCGATCGGCTCCGCCGACCGATCAGGTCCAGCTCGTGGCCTTCGTGATGGGCGGGATCTTGTAGGTGCCGTCCAGCACGGCGGCTTGCGGCTGGTACAGGCGCATGAGCGGCCGGAACGGCGCGGCCGGGGCGGGCAGCCAGTTGCTGGTGTCGGCCGGCTGCTCATGCTGGATGACGATCGTGAGCGACCCGTCGCTGTCACGGCGCAGGCCGGGCGTGCGGTCGCCGATGGAGTACCGGTCGATCGGGTTGGCGACCAGGTAGAAGTCCGGCAGGTCGTACATCGTGAGAGACCAGAAGGCATCGACCGGCGGGTCCTTCTCCAACCGCAGGACGTACCGGTGGTGCCCGTCGAGCTGGTCGCCGTCGGCGTCGGTGTAGGTCATCGGGTAGGCCGCTTCATACCCGTGGTTGCCCCACAGGCCGCCGCGGGCGGCCAGCGCCCGGGCCAGGTAGCTGGCGCCACGGTCACGCATCTTCCATGCCGGGTCATCGACGGTGCCCGGGCCAAGGTGATCGAGGTTGTAGTCGAACATGTGGAAGGTGAGCGTCCAGCCATTGACGACCGGCGCCAGGCCGCCTTCCTTGAGGGTCGCTTCTATCTTCTGCTTCGCGGCGTCCGCGCCCCCCGTCAGTGCCCGGGCCAGGCCGGGCGGGCAGTCTGCATAGGGCAAGGCCGGGTCGAGCAGGCCGAGCGGGGCGAATCGCTGCTGGTAGGCGCGGTCCGGCCCGGACGGGGGGAACGCCTGCATCCAGGTCCGCAGCTGCTCGAAGAACGCCAGCTCGGCGGGGACGGCAGCCGGTGCCGGGAGGCCCTTCGGGGGCGCCATGGTGGCGTACGGCTCCAGTGACAGCCCGCTTTGCAGCGCCCGGACGGCAACGAGATCAGCCGGGCCATCGCAGGCCCAGCGGCCCACGATCGTGGCCACATCCGTCGGGAACTCAATCACCGGGGTTCCATCGGTCGCATCCGACTTCCATCCCGGCGGGACCAGCAGGAAGGACCCGGCCGCGGTCCCGGTCGCCCGGCGGCCCACATACGCGAAGTTATTGGTCCATGCATCGACGAACTGCAGCACGTGATACCGCCCGGCCGTGTCCGGCACGCGCAGCAGCACAGGCCCGCCGCTCACATCGACCTGAGCGATGGAGTAGATGGTGTCGTTGTTGACCGACACGAACCGGTCCTCCGGCCCGGCCAGCTTCGACGCGTGGCTGAAGCTGTTGAAAGGAGCTGGCGCGAGCAACCCCATATCGACGTCGCCGCCAACCGCCTGCAAGTCGAAGATCAGCGGAAAGCCGTACACGTAGGCGTCAGCGGCAAGCGCCGCCGGGTCATCACTCAATGCTGGTCCCCATGTCCGCTAGGCAAGTAGCAGCATCGTCGCACCAACAGACCCTGGCCAGCACTGCGGGGTGTCAGGGTTACCGATCTTCCAGGCTGGTGATCTCGGCGGCGTGCGATTCGCGTGCGATAACGTGCGGCTGCCCGCGGTTAGAAACGGACAATGCCGGTCACTCACGGCCACGGATCGTAAGAGCCGATAGCAGGCATTTCCGCAGTTCACCACTCTGAGAATGTGGTGGGCAGGGGCAGGGTCGAGTCGCCGACCTTCCGCCTTTCAAGTAGGACCTTCGCCCGGGCACAAGGAGCATCGGCCTTTACACGTCGGGCGCCGTCAAGCGCGGGAAGATCTTTTGGCCGCCCCATGGGAAGGCGATGTGGTGGTGAAACTCGGGCCTAAGATCTTCGCGTTCCTGGGATCTGGGCCGCCGGCGGGATTGGCCTCAATTGCGGCCCCACCCGGGAAGACCCGGGAAGCGGCCGGCGAATGGCTACCTTGACCACGAACGGGGACCGGCCGTGGACCGGCCGCCCCGCCAACGCTCTGCTCGGCATGGGTGAGCATTCCGGGCGCAACATTTTCTCGGGTCGTACCGGTCGGGTGACCGCCGCCACCCGGGACGTGGTCCGCCGCCACCCGGGACGTGGTCCACGGCCTGTACGTCTGGCTGTGGGGCGTCCCGCCGCCCGAGCACACCCGGGGCGCTGCGGCTGCCCTACTCGTTTCCGATCCCCAGCTCACCGCTACGGAACTCCCGCGGCAGGCCAGGGGCGAACACGTTACGGTCATGCAAAGCCCCTGGCCCCGGCGAGCAGCACCCGGATTGCTTGCCGTGAACGCTTTCAGGACCAGGCGATTGAAGCTAGGCGGGTCCCATCCCCGCTTGCCGCACAGCGTCAAGGTGCCGATCGACATCGTCGGTCAACTCGTCGAACGTATCGCGCTGAGGCGACACCCAGCCGCACGAGCACCCGGCGGTGAAGATCTCCAGGCCCGGCAGGCGATACCACCTGTGCGCCGGGTCATCCTGGCGCTCCTTGCCAACGACCGCACGGGCGTACGCCAGTTCCTCGGGTTTGTCCCAGTAGTCGCGTGCCGTGCTGCTCATTCGAGCTTTATTAATGGCCATTACTCTCACCTCCTGCCAGCTATATTACCGGTCAGTAGAACGACCAGGGAGGCGCAGACACGTAAGAAAGATGTGAATAACGTCTCCGTGCGAAAGATCCATGTTGGACTTTCTGGATCTCTGCCACCATTTGAACCTAGGCCCTTTTTGTTTCACCAATATTTCGTGTGTTTCACCAATGTTTCGCACCGGTTCTTGGAGGATTACCGGATGGTGGCTCGTGGGTCTGCCCCGTCTCGCCGGATATGACGAGGTTGCCGTAGCCATGGCAGATCCGTCGGCACGTCAGAGAAAAGCGTCGCCCGGCTCTCATAACGCCTCCGGCGGGGTGTACCGCTTCAAAGCCCATCGCGCGGCGTCTGACCTTGGGTTCATGAGATCGGCCTTGCGGCCTGGTAGTACTCGTTGATGACGCCGCCGAGGACCTCCCGCCGCTGAACCGGGCAAGTCCAGCCAGCGCTGGCTTGGTCGTCCTGGTCGGGCGGTCGTCGCTGGCGGGACTGGTGAGGCCTGTGCCGGTCGGTAAAGTAGTGATCGGTGTACTCGCCGAGCACCGATCGAAGGCGCCGGACTTCCGAAGATCAGCATCCGGTCGGTGCATTCAGCTCGTGCGGTGCGTATCCACCTCTCGGCATAACAGGCAAGGTCGGCCAGCTCACCAAGAATCGTGCGGTAACCTCACCCCGGATTGTCGCGGGCGCGACGAAGCACCAGGCCGCGGAACGGTGCCGCGGGCCTCGTCCCGCGCGGCAAGCGTCCTCCAGCGCAGTTTCCGCTCGACTGAGCGCGACCACTTCTGCGGTCACGTCCCCGTTCCCGCTAGGAGGCGCCACTGCAGGCCGAAGCTGTCAAGACCGGCGTCGGTCAGGGCGGCGACGAGATCCCCTGCCTCGGGTTCCAGGTCGGAAAAACGCTCAACGTCAGTGGCGCCGATCACGTGCGGCGGGAGGCCGTCGATGACTGCAGCCCACACGTCGTCATCGCTGGTAACAGCTCACACCCGGTAGGTCGTCATCTCCGTTTCTCCGTCCACTTGTCCCCAAACAAATGCGCCAGCCCTTGCTATGGCGCGCCGAGCACCGTCCATGAAAGCTCCTTCGAGCCGTGACTGGTCAGCCCGAACCTAGCGAGCACCCGGGCAGTCCGGAATTGTCCCCGTTGTCATGACAAGCGTCCCGCAATAACGAGCCGAACGGCCCTGACCAGCGTCCGCGTCAGGAGGCGATCGTTGCCCTGTGTCTGGATGGGCGTGGTTCGGGTCGGCCGTAGGCTTGATCCTGGTTGTGGTAGTCGCCTACGACTTGACCCAGCACCGACACGCCATCCTCCGTAACTTTCCGGTAATCGGTCATCTGCGCTACCTCCTCGAATCGGTCGGGCCCGAGTTGCGCCAGTACATAGTCACTGACAACCGCCAAGAACGGCCCTTCGACCGGGACCAGCGCCGGTGGATCTACACCTCGGCCAAAGGCATCAACAACAACTTCGGCTTCGGCTCCGACGAGGACCTCGACGCCGCATCGGGCCACATAATCATCGACCAGAGCATGTTCCCCCTGCCGCGCCCGGACCCGCAGGAGGATACGGTCGCCTGCATAAAGGTGCTCGGCTCGGCCAGGCAGCGACCCGGCATGTTCCGCCCGGCCTCGGTGGTCAACGTGTCCGCCATGAGCTTTGGAGCCCTGAGCGGGATAGCCGTCGAGGCCATCAACCGGGGCTGCGCCCTGGCCGATTGCCTGCACAACACCGGGGAGGGCGGCCTGACGCCCCACCACCTGCACGGAGGCGAGCTGGTGTTCCAGATCGGCACCGGCTACTTCGGATGCCGCGACCGTAATGGGCGCTTCGACCTCGACCGGCTGGCGGACCTGTGCGCTGAACACCCGGTACGGGCGATCGAGATCAAGCTCAGCCAGGGCGCCAAGCCGGGTCTGGGCGGGATGCTCCCAGCCGCGAAAGTCACACTAGAGATCGCCTCGGCAAGAGGCGTCGAGACGGGGCGAGACTGCCGCAGCCCGTCCCGGCACAGCGCTTTCTCAGACGTCGACAGCCTGCTCGATTTCGTCGAGACCATCGCCGGACGCACCGGCCTGCCTGTCGGCATCAAATCGGCCGTAGGCAGCGTCACCTTCTGGGACAGGCTGGCCGAGAGCATGGGCGGCACGGGCCGGGGTGTGGACTTCATCACGGTAGACGGCGGGGAGGGAGGCACCGGTGACGCCCCGCTGGCCTTCAGCGACCACGTCTCACTGCCCTTCAAGCTGGCGATCAGCCGCGTATACCGCGCCTTCGCCGAAAGGGGACTCACCGACGACGTCGTGTTCATCGGCTCAGGACGGCTCGGCATGCCCGAATCCGCTCTTCTCGCCATGGCCCTCGGATGCGACATGATCAACGTCGCAAGAGAAGCGATGCTGGCTATCGGCTGCATCCAGGCGCAACGGTGCCACACCGGGCGCTGCCCGGTCGGGATCACCACCCACTCCGCCTGGCGCACCCGCGGGCTCGACCCTGCGCTCAAATCAGTACGCCTAGCCAACTACATCTCGATGCTCCGCCACGAGCTGCTCGAGCTCAGCCACGCCTGCGCAGTCACCCATCCCAGGCTGGTCGGTCGACACCGCGTCGAGATACTCGACGGGCACCTCGGGTCCCGCACAGTCCAGGAGATCTTCGGCTACGACCCCTCCTGGGACTAACTAACGGAAGGCAACTGCGACCCCGACCGCGTTCGAATCCGACACCGCGCCGCAACCCCGTCCCCACGTGAGGCCGCAGGAACTGCCATCGGGCCAGCGCCCGGTCCCGCCGCACCTCGGACAGCCCGGTCATCGACGCGGGACAGCCCGGCGGGACGGCGGCAGCGTTCATGCTCCCAGGGCCGGCAATGACAATTCGCAGGCGGCCGCCCGGCCTGCCCGGAATCGAATGATTCTCAGACACCTTCCGGCGTGATCGTCACGCTTGGCCGGGGCGCGGGACCACGACGCGGTGGCCCGGAGCGACGTGCCCGGCTGGCCGTGTCAGTGAAATTCCCCGGAACTGGAGGGTCCTCGGTGATGGTGGCCGAGCGGGGGACTTTCGCCTCTGACGGCTGCCGCGTCGCGGTGGGGGAATGGCCGTGGCAGCTGTTTTTCCGTGTCTGGAGGCAGGCATGACGGCATCATGCGAGCCCAGGTCGGTGTGCTCCGCGTACCCGCGGGGTGTTGCTGTCGTCTCGGATATCGATGCGGTCACCGCCCGGCGCGATCGGGGAGTTCGTGATCACCGCTGCACCGCGAGGGAGTCATGGTCGCCACCCGCATCACACAGAACCTGGATTTCTAGGTCGCCAGAAGAGCCGCAGTGTAGGAGCGGCAGGAAGCAGTCATGAGGTCATTCGATCCGGAAGTCGCCGAGAAGCCAGCCATGAGTTCGTTCGAGTCGGAAATCGGCGAGACCGCACGATGGTTTGCCAGTCCTCGGTTCGATGGCATGACGCGTTTGTATTCTGCGCGTCAGGTGGTCGAGCAACGGGGCACCATCCCCGCCGACTACACCGTGGCGAGAATAGCGGCCGAGCAGTTCTACGATCGGCTCCGGCAGCTCTTCGCGGAGCGCAAGCAGATCACCACCTTCGGTCCCTATTCACCCGGTCAGGCGGTGGCTCTGAAGCGGATGGGCATCGAGGGCATCTACCTGGGCGGCTGGGCCACGTCGGCCAAGGGATCCGTCACTGAGGACCCGGGACCTGACCTGGCCAGCTATCCGCTCTCCCAGGTGCCGGACGAGGCAGCGCCGATCGTGCGCGCCCTGCTCACGGCGGACCGGAATCAGCGGTTCGCCCGCTCGCGCCTGAGCGATGCGCAGCGTGCTGCCTCCCCTGAGATCGACTATCGGCCATTCATCATCGCCGACGCCGACACCGGACACGGCGGCGACGCGCATGTACGGAACCTGATTCGCCGTTTCGTCGAGGTCGGGGTCCCGGGCTACCACATCGAGGACCAGAAGCCCGGCGCCAAGAAGTGCGGGCACCAGGGGGGGAAGGTGCTCGTCGGCGTGGACGAGCAGATCAAGCGGCTGAGCGCCGCGCGCTTCCAGCTCGATGTCATGAAGGTGCCTGGTGTCATCGTGGCCCGAACCGACGCCGAAGCGGCCACATTCCTGGAGGGGCGCGGGGACGAGCGCGATCAGCCGTTCATCCTGGGCGCCACCAACAATGAGCTGCCGACCTACAAGGTCGGCTACCTCGCCATCTTGAGGAAGCTCCGCGAGCTGGGCGTCAACGACGCGCGCGGTCATCTGCTGTTCAAGATCTCCGCCGCGGAGTACGACGAGGCCACCGCCTGGCTCGAGCGGGCGGGCGTGATGCCAATGCTCGAAGCGGGCACGAAGGCGTTCCAGCAGAACGGGTCCTCGGGTGAGGCGCTGCTGGACAGGGTCGAGACGCGGTACCTGGAGGCGTGGCAGTCCGAGGCTAACCTGAAGACCTATCCCCAAGCGGTCGCGGACGTGATCGAGTTCCGCGCCAACGAGGGTGAGCGCTTCGACGTGAGCCCTGAGGAGTGGCTGGCCTGCGCGAACCGGACGTCGTTCCACGCCGCCCGGGCCAGGGCCAGATCGATGGGCATCGACATCATCTGGGATTGCGAGGTCTCCAAGACTGCCGAGGGCTACTACCAGATACAGGGCGGAATCGAGTACGCGGTCGCCAGGTCGCTGGCTGCCGCCCCGTTCGCCGACCTCCTGTGGATGGAGACCAAGACCGCGAACCTGGCGGACGCCCAGCGTTTCGCCGAGGCCATCCACGGCGAGTTCCCCGCCAAGATGCTCGCGTACAACTTGTCACCATCGTTCAACTGGGACACGACTGGGATGAGCGACGAGGAAATGCGGCGATTCCCGGAGGAGCTGGGCAAGCTGGGATTCGTCTTCAACTTCATTACCTACGGCGGACATCAGATCGACGGCCTAGCGGCGGAGGAGTTCGCCACCGCGCTCAAGCAGGACGGCATGCTCTCCCTGGCCCGGCTGCAGCGAAAGTTCCGCCTGGTCGAATCGCCCTACCGGACGCCCCAGACGCTCGTGGGCGGGCCACGGCTGGATGCGGCGCTCATGGCTTCTTCGGGCGGTACGGCGGCCACCAAGGCGATGGGCAAGGGCTCGACGCAGCACCAGCACCTGGTCCAGACCGAGGTGCCGAACAAGCTGCTTGAGGAATGGCTCGCGATGTGGGCGAAGCACCACCAAGTCCCGGGCTCGCTGCGGGTCGGGCTGCGGCCGCACACGGCGGGCTCGGAGTTGCTGGATCTCACCCTGTCCAAGACAAGCGGGGAAAAGGTCGCCAACATCGTCTTCGACGTGATCGTGGATCGGCGGGGGCACAACATCCTTTCGGTTCGCGACCAGAGGACCTTCGACCTCGCCCTGCGAAAAAAGCGCCTGATGACGCTGACCCACCTGTTCCTGATCCACCGCTATAAGATCTCGACGGTCCACTACGTCAGCCCGACCGACGACAATCGTTACCAGGCCCAGAAGA
This sequence comes from Streptosporangiaceae bacterium, assembly GCA_035517695.1. Taxonomy (GTDB): domain Bacteria; phylum Actinomycetota; class Actinomycetes; order Streptosporangiales; family Streptosporangiaceae; genus DATFVJ01. The sequence goes on along the minus strand of DATIYI010000067.1, from coordinate 18,392 downwards.
TGAGGGCGCACGGCCTCTTCAGCGACGTCCACGACGAGGTTGGCGAAGTCATCGTCGCGGATGTGAGCGCGGAGGGCGTCAAGGCCCTGCTCGCCCCGGACCGGGACCACTTGAACGCCTTGATCCAGGGGAAGTATCCGTATGTGACGGTCGACGCCGCCGCTCAAATCCCGCGAAGGGCTGGTCGTGGCGAGGGGATGTGAACCTCGGAACTCCGCAGGCGCCCCGGGAAGATCCGTATCCCCTCGGTCGTGACCGAACGAGAGCACGACCTCGTGGTCGTCGGCTCTCCGACCAGGTGGCCGTCCACGAACGTGCGTTCGCGTATCGGCTCCTCGGCGGAGCTGGCGTCTAGAGCGTCGATCCGGACGCGGATCGCACATGGACCGGCCAGCGATACGTCGGCCGCCGTGCGCAGCCGACCGCCTGACCGCGCTTGGCGCCATTCCCCTGACCGATCCATAACGGCTCACGCTCCGTGACGCTCGTCCGCCCGGTGGCTCTGACCTGGTGCTCTCACAGGATCGATCCGTCGCGGACACGCCTAGCTCGCTGCCACGACCGGACGCCAGGTCGGCGGCAGCGACGGCGCCCGCGCCGCGGCGGGGCTGCAGGCAGACATCGGGAACATCGTGCGCCTTCTCGCTGACTTGTCCGCAGGAGGCCCCACCTTCGGATGCTGGAACCACTCGCGGCGCACCATGATCAGCTCGCGGCTGTTACGGTTCAATCGGTTACGGCTGATGACCGGATGCTGATCTGCGGCGAACGGCAACTGCGGACGGATGCTCGCAAGGGCGCGTCGGCCACTGCGACGGCCACCGCCCGTACCAGTCCCGCTAGCAACGGCCGCCCGACCACAGACTCCGGTTGTTGTGCCGCCCGGCGAACCCGTCCGGGCACGGACTCGGCGGAGTGATCAACGAGTACCGCAGAGCCGGGTAAGCGGCTACGCACGAGCCCGACGGTCAGATAGCACCCGAAGAGTTTTGGAGCGGTACAGGCGGCCCGTCTCGGCTGCGCGCGGCCCGCGAGGGCGAGCCCGAACGGGCAGGTGCCCGGTTCTTCAAGCCGCCGCCCCCAGGCCAGCTCGATTTCGGGCGCGACGGTGGGCTGCAGCCCGCCTGTAACCACTGACCCCTGGAATCGATCATCACGAAGACGGGGCAGCAAGGGGGGTACGGCGGCCGATCGGCATGGCGAGCGCACCTGGCGGAGCTGCGGTCAACGGCAGTCGTGTGGGGCCAGGTCACACCCGCTATCGGACCCCCGGTTGGTTGGCCTCCTAGGGCTGAGTGTTTACCTTTGGACTCGTGGTACTTATTGACGGTGTTGTCCTGTTCTGTGGTCTGATGCAGGTCGGCTTCCAATCCGGGTTCCGGCGCCCCCGCGCGTCGCCACTCGCTCGCAGGACTGTAGATACCCTCAGTCGGCCGCTGCCAGCTCGTCACCGCGGTCAGCGAGCTGAAAGCGGAGCCAGCCCATCTTCTTCGAGGAGTCTTCGCTGATGCTGTTGCCCTCCGCCGACCCGGTGCTTCTGATCACGCGGAGGGATCGGACAGCTTTGGCCAAGAGGCCCTCTTGTCTTCGACACGCCCCTCCCACTGACCAGTTCGCCGTGATCCCGCCGGTCCTTGGCACCGGCCCGCTGACGGTGGCGCAGACGCGACAGGAACGGTGAGACAGCCCGTGTTCGTGGTGATGGTTGCGACGGAATGTGCGCCGGTGGCACAGGCGGGTGGGCTGGGAGAGGTCGTCTTCGGGCTGAGCCGGGAGCTGGAGCTGCGGGGCCACGCCGTCGAGATAATCATGCCGAAATACGATTGCATGCGCTACGACCAGATCTCCGGGCTCTCGATCACCTATCATGACCTACGGGTGCCTTGGTACAACGGTGTCGTGCCCTGCACGGTGTGGTTCGGGTTCGTCCACGGCAGGCGGTGCTTCTTCATCGAACCGCACTCTCAGGACCACTTCTTCAACCGGGGCCACTTGTACGGTTCAGCCGACGACGTGACCAGATTCGCCTTTTTGTCGAAGGCGGCGCTTGAGTTCATGTGGAAGTCCAACAAACGGCCCGACGTGATCCACTGTCACGACTGGCAGACGGCGGCCGTGCCGGTGCTGCTCTACGAGATCTACCAGCACATTGGCATGCCCAATCAGCGTGTTTGCTATACCATCCACAATTTCGCGCACCAGGGTATCTGCGGTGAGTACATCCTGTGGGCGACGGGCCTCACTCGCCCAGCGCACTTCTTCGATTACGATCGGCTCCGCGATAACTTCAACCACAGTGCAATCAACCTGATGAAAGGCGGCATCGTTTATTCGAACTTCATCACTACGGTGTCCCCGCAACATGCCTGGGAGGCAACCTATGCCGATCAGGGGATGGGGCTTGGACACACGCTCGAGATCCACCGGGAGAAGTTCGGTGGTGTCCTGAACGGAATCGACTACAATGTCTGGAACCCGGAGATCGATATCCTGATCCCGTCGAACTACACGGTCGGCACGGTAGAGCGAAAATATGCGAACAAAGATGCTCTGCGTGACCGATTGCTGTTGCGGAAGGGGTACAAGCCGGTCATCGCTTGCGTCGGTCGCATCGACCGTCAGAAAGGCGTCAATCTTATCCGTCACGCCCTTTTTTACGCCTTGTCCCAGGGCGCGCAATTTGTCTTGCTGGGTTCTTGTCCCGACCCGGCCATCAATGCTCAATTCTGGCAGTTGAAGCACGACCTGAATGACAACCCTGACTGTCACCTGGAAATTGGGTTCAACGAAGGCCTGGCCCATCTGATCTACGCAGGTGCCGACATGCTGGTGATGCCCAGCCTGTTCGAGCCGTGCGGCCTGAGCCAGATGATCGCCCTCAAGTACGGCACCGTTCCCATTGTGCGGGCTGTCGGCGGCCTGGTGGACACGGTATTCGATCGCGATTACTCCGCACGCGCCCCTGACGACCGGAACGGTTACGTGTTCCACCAGCTCGACAACCCAGCGCTGGAGTCCGCGATGCTACGGGCCATCGGGCTTTGGTTCTCCTACCCGGGCGACTTCCGCCAGCTTATGTTGAACGGAATGCGACAGGATCACTCCTGGACCGGGCCCGCTCAGAACTACCTGAACATCTATGATCATATTCGGCACAAATAGGATCCGCGCACATGCCAGACAATGGAGCCGATGCAATGCACCAGTTTCCTCGGTATATCGATAGCGTTCCCAGCATCTGCACATCTGCTGGGTACGCGGCTACGGCCGGGTGCTGGCCCCGCTGGACGAAGCCAGCTCGCTTTTCCGCGTTGAGGTCCTGGCCCAAAGCCGTCCCCGCCTGCGACCCCTGCCCCCACAACGCCCTACTTTACCAGCTCACCGCCGAGACCAGCTGCTAACGCTACTGGGGCGAGGGCATCTGGACCGACTACGGCGCCGAACTGGCACGGCGCACCATCGACACCTTGACCCACGACCTGTAACCGCGAAGGAGCCCCCGATGGCCGACGTGGCCTTCGCCCTGGTCCTCAACTTGCATCAGCCCGCCGGCAACCTTGAGGACCTCCTCGAGCGGCACGAATGGGAGGCCAAAGAGATCCTGTGGGCCATGGACCGTATCCCCCGGTCGCTGTGGGCCTTCGAGGATGTCGGCCGGGTGCACCTGTCGCTTTCTGGAACCCTGCTCGAGACCCTGGCCAGTCCCCACTTCCAGCGCCGGGTCTGTGGCATCGTCGACTGTGGATCGCTGCTGTGGTACCTGCAAAACACCAAGATCATCCACATCCTGGCGACCGCCTACTACCATCCCGTCCTCCCGCTCATCCCCCGAGCCGACTGGGACGAGCAGCTCGAGCGCTGGCGGGGGATCGGCCAGCACCTTTTTGCGCGAACCAGGTTCCCTGGGTTCTGGCCCCCGGAGCTGGGCTTTTGCATGGAGCTCATCCCCACCCTCAAACGCCAGGGCTACCGCTACGTGCTCGTCGACAGCGCACACGTCGAAGCGGTCACTCCCATGGGCTGGGAGGAACTCCGCTACCGCCCGCATGTCGCACGGTTCGGGGGCGAAGAAATCATCGTCGTGGTACGGGACCGGGACCTCTCCAACGCCCAAGAGGCAGGGATGGAGCCCGGCTGGTTCATTCATGAGGTGTCCCAACGGACCAGACACTGCCAGTTCGCGCCCCTCGTGACCACCTGCACAGATGGGGAGAACGGCGGCTGGTTCCGTAACACCTCGGCGGGAGCCGACTTCTGGCACTTCTTCTACGAGAACCTGCTGCAGCGGGCACGGGACAATCGAAGCGACGGCATCCGCCCTTGCTTCATCGACGACTACCTCGACCGCCATGGCGCCCGCGGCGAGGTCACCGTGCGCCCGGGCGCATGGAACACCGGCCCGCACGACGGCTCCGGTTTTACCCAATGGATCGGCTTGCCGGCCCAGCAAAAGGCCCTGACCCGCCTCGACGAGATCAGCCAGGCCATCCACGCCGCCCGTCGCAACGCAGTCGGCATCTCGGCCCGCGACCCCGATGTGTACCGGCTGCTCGAGCAAGCCTACTGGCGGGTCCTGCGGGCCGAGACCAGCTGCAACTTCTTCTGGGGCGAGGCCTGGCTGCACCGTTGCCACGACGACCTCGACTTGGCCACCGACTTTCTGGACCAAGCGGGATCGCATCTGACCTGATCTCACCGGTACCCCATGCGGTTACCGAACTGGGCCCAGCAGATTGACCCACGCTCGCACGCGCCCTGGGCGGCGCACCACGCGGCAGCCGTAGTTATGGGCTATTTATCCCGAACGGCTCCGCTGGGTGACACCGGCGCGGACGGCGCCGCCACGACCGTTGTTGGGCGGAGCCTGCGCCACCACGGCTGCGGGGATTCGATGCGGTCTTTGCGACGCAATGTTGAGGGCACCGGCCACGAGGTAGTCATCCTGCGGGCGCTGGTGGCGCCGCGCGGGCCTGCGCTGCGACGAGCGGGCTGGAGTGACGAGCGGGCTGGAGTGACGAGCGGGCTGGAGTATGGGAACAGGGTCATTTATGCCTGGGGGGATGCCATGGAACAGAGATGCCATGGAACAGAGATGCCATGGAACAGAGCTTTAGCTGTCTGGTCCGCCTGGTCCGGGCAGGTGTTCGGGTGGGCCCTCGTCGCGGTGGGAGCGTTCCTCGTCCTGGCACGGCGCGAGTACAGCTGGCTGTGGTTCGCCCTCGTCGGCTGGTTCCTGATCGGCGCGGCCACCACGGAAAGCTAGCGGGCGATGCCGCAATCCCGGTTGCGCACGCAGGCCGTGTGGCAGATCATGACCCCCAACCCGGTGACCGTGCCGGCGTCGGCACGAGCCACAGCGCAAGTGGTTGATCAAGTACGTGGTCATCGCCGGCCTTCCACTCTCGTTCTGGACAAGTGAAGTTGCATCTGTCAATGCCACTGCAACCACGGTCGCGCTGCAGGCGGGCCCACGGCGGGCCCGCCGCGACCGTGGCAGGCCCTGGTCGGTGCCCTGGTCTGCGGTTGCGGCCGCCGAGCTGCTGGTTCCCCGCTCGCAGCACGAACCGACGCGGAGAACCTGTACCGGCACCTGCTCGCAGCACGAACCGAACGCGAGAATTTTCGCTGCGCGGCCGGCAGCGAGCTGAACGCACCGTGAGCACGCCCTAAGCGCGGCGTCCAGACCGCCGATGTGCTGACTTCGCCACAGGTGCAGATCGCCCGGCTGGTCGGCGAGGGGCACCGCAACCGCGACATCGCCCCGCAGCTGTTCGTCAGCCAGGCCACCGTCTGACATCACCTACGGGGGTGACGAACCCACTAGGGCAGGGCCAAGCCCGCTGCGCTTCTGCCATTGACGTTGACCGTGTAACAAGCGCCCGCAAGAGATCGGCCGGGCTTATTCTGGAGTCATGGCGGACTATGTCCCGCCGCTCCGGGACATCAGGTTCGTCCTCGAGCAGCTCGTGGACCTTCCCGGCTTGTGCAAGCTTGAAGCCTACGACCACGCTGACCCGGACTCGGTGTTCGGGGTGATCGAGGAGAGCGGCCGGTTCATGGCCGACGTGCTGGGCCCGCTTAACCGGGCTGGAGATGCCGTCGGCTGCACATTTGACGGCGCTGGCGAGGTGACGACCCCGCCCGGGTTCAAAGAGGCGTACCGGCGCTACGTTGACGTCGGCTGGGGGGCAGTGCCCTTTTCGCCCGAGTTTGGCGGCGGCGGGTTCCCGTGGCTGGTCACGATCGTGATGCAGGAAATGATGGCCTCCGCCAACATGGCATTCTCCCTTTGCCCGCTGCTGACCCAGGGCGCCATCGACATGCTCACCCATCACGGCAGCCGTGAGCAGCGGTCCACCTTCCTGGAGAAGATGGTGAGCGGCGAGTGGGCCGGCACCATGAACCTGACCGAGCCGCAGGCCGGGTCCGACCTCGGCGCGGTGCGCGCCAGGGCGGTGCCTGCCGGCGATGGCAGCTGGCGCATTACCGGCCAGAAGATCTTCATCACCTTCGGTGAGCACGACCTGGCCGACAACATCATCCATCTGGTCCTGGCGAGGGTTCCTGGCGCGCCCCCGGGTACAAAGGGCGTCTCCTGCTTCATCGTTCCCAAATATTTGATCAATGCGGACGGGTCGCTGGGCGCGCGCAACGACCTGCATTGCGTGTCGATCGAGCGCAAGCTCGGGATTCACGCCAGCCCGACGTGTGTCATGTCGTACGGAGATGCCGGTGGGGCGGTCGGCTATCTGATCGGGGAGGCCAACCATGGCGTCCGCTACATGTTCACCATGATGAACAATGCCCGGCTTTCTGTCGGCGTCCAGGGCCTTGGTATTGCCGAGCGTGCCTACCAGGATGCCCTGCGCTATGCGCAGCAGCGCAAGCAGGGCAGGGCCATCGGCGCCCCGGCGGGCGAGTCGTCGCCCATCGTCGAGCATCCTGACGTGCGACGCATGCTGCTCACCATGAAGGCCTTTATAGAGGCGATGCGCGCCCTGCTGTACACCAACGCCATGTCGATTGACCTGGCCCGCCACCACCACGAACCGGCGGATCGTGCGGCTTGGCGGGAACTGGCCGACCTGCTGACGCCCGTCTCGAACGCGTGGTGCACCGACCTCGGTTTCGAGCTGACCTCGATCAGCCTGCAGGTCCACGGCGGCATGGGCTACGTGGCGGAGACCGGCGTGGCCCAGTATCTGTGTGATAGCCGGATCGCCCCGATTTACGAAGGCACCAACGGCATCCAGTCCATCGATCTGGTAATCCGCAAGCTGCCCATGCGTGACGGAGGGGTGGTAGGAGAACTTCTCGCCCAGATGGAGGCGCTCGACTGGGAGCTGGCCGCCGCTGGCCCGGAGCTCGCCGGGGTGCGGGTGGCACTGGCCAATGGGGTGAGCGTGCTGGGCCAAGGGACCGGATGGATCATGTCACGCGGCCAGCCAGAGCGCAACGATGCCCTGGCCGGGGCGACGCCCTACCTACGGTTGTTTGGCCTGGTCATTGGTGGCTGGTTGCTGGCACGGTCGGCGCTTACCGCGTCGCGGCTGCTGCACAACGCGGTCGGTGCCGACGCGGTCTTTCTCAAAGAGAAGATTGGCACCGCACGTTTCTACGCCGAGCAACTGCTTCCGCAAGCCGCCGGACTGCTCCCTGCGGTCACCGCTGGCGCCGGACCGCTCTTCCAGGTCGATCTCAGCAGAGCGACCCCGGGATAGCCGTCGCGCACGTCCAAGACGGTCCGGGGTCGCCCGGACGAGCGCACCTGCGAAGCCGGGGTCAGGCGCTGGCCGTCCGCGCGGCGCCGACCACCGCGTCGTGTTCCCGCCCAGGTGGCGATGTACCCGATCAGCAGCACCGTGATCTCTTCCTTGAGGTGGCGGACGCCGGCGAGCCCGGGACAGCCAATTCGGCCGCCGCGCGCTGGCTGAGGCCGATGCGGCGGATTGCCGCTCATTAACACGCTGCCTGCGCAGCGGGATGTGCTCAGACTGGCGGGCACGCACCCTATCGGAGATCGCCGCTGAGGGCATCTAGCTCACGGACCCTGTCGGTGGCGATCCTGACGAGCACCAGCCTTTTCACGCGGATCCCGGCCGGGCCGAGTTCGCCGGCGAACGTCTTCACCACACCGGCGAGGCCTCGGAATGGCCCATTAGAGATGGCAAGGTCCGTGGGCGGCACGCGCACCGACGAAGCCAGCACGAAGATGACGGAGCTGCCCGTCCCGTCGATGGCGGCGGTCACGGCGCCACCCCGGCTTTCGCCGTCCAGATCTGCCGCAAGACGTCTGCCATGAGTGCCTGGGCCGCAGCGACCCAAGGCCGCGGCTGCCGCCGGTCACGCGGTAAACTTAGTCGCGGCAATCCAAGGATCTTGGACTCCGGGTGCGAGTACCGATGCTGGTAATGGACGAGCCATGGCGGGCGATGTTCCGGAGGACGTGCACAGGAACGCCAGCGTCAGAACTAGAACGGAGCCTTACGCGGTCTGTCCTGGATCGGCGTGATCGGCGTCAATGGGATCCGTCAGCGGGTGATGTCCCTCACCGGATTCGACCCCGGCGCCAGCGACCTCACACCCAGGCAAGGCTGCTAGCCTGCCGCTGGCACAAGCTGTCAGCACCCGTCCCGAGGTCTAAAGGCAACCTGCCAGGTCGCCTTCGAGGACACTTGCCGAATTTCCTCGGAAGGGAGGGGCGATGTCCGACGCGGAAGAGGACAAGTCGGGTGCAATCCCCCGATTGATACAGGAATTCATCGCTCAGGTCCGCGGAATCACCGAGCGGCTCGACGGCCTGACCAGGGTCGGCGAGTCCCTTCCCTCTCTGCCCCCGGCGCTGTCGTTGTCGAGCCTGCGGAACTTGCTGGCGCCTGGTGCCCTGTCCGCGGCGCAGCTGAATGCCCTTGCCGCCAACATCACCGAGCAGCGACGCAGCATCCAGACATTGAAAACCGACCTGACGGTATTCGACCAGCAGCTCGCGATTCTCCAGCGGATCCTCGACCCACTGACGGAGTGGAGCAGGACCTGGGCCGACCTCGAGGGCCGGCTGACAGGCCGCCGCCAGGCCGCTGACGGACCGGCCGACGGTTGTTGACAGGCGCCCCGGCGTCGCAATGGATCGGGCTGGCCAGCCCGTGGCGTGGGCTAGGTGCGGATCTGCGCGGCTGTCCGGGTTGGACGTAGGAGCCGAAGTAGAGGAGGGGGCTGGGTGGCCGCGGTGATGTCCAGTCGGGCCGTGCGGGACGGGCCGCGAAGGCGGCTCGCGGCCCGTCGGCGGTGGCGCGTGCGGTCGGCGGGGTCACCGTGGGCGTAGCGGATGAGTTCGTGCTGGAGCCGTGCACCGGGGACGCTGCCCTGGTCGGGCCGGATCTGGTGCGGATGCAGCCGCGCCGGCCCGGTGGGTCGACGCGTCGCTCGCCGCCGCGGCACGGCACGGGCTCTCCGGGGCCGGAGCCGACCCGTTCACGGGGCAGACCGTCGATGCGCGCAGCCTGCGGTCCCGCCTCCTCGATCATGTCCGCGCCGCGCTCAGCGACCGGGGCGACGCCGAGACCGTCACCGGGCTGCTGCGCCGGCCGGACGACCGGGGGACCGGGGGACCGGGGCCGACCGGCAGCGATCCCTGTGCGCCGGCGCCGTGTCCGCGCCCGGGTTCGTCGAGGCGCTCGCCCGCGCCACACTTTCCGGCGACGAGACGGCTTGCGGCCAGCCGAATACCGGATCCGAGCGGCCGCCGCGCGCGTGGACGCCGGGGCCGGCTCTCGCTGTTCCGCTTGCGCGGGGCGCCAGGCAACTTCATCAGGCCAAGCACTCAGGAGATCGAATGAAATACGACAACGTCGCAATCCCCGCAGGTTTCGCCTGGAGCTCGCCGTTTGCCAAATGGCAAGGCTCATTGGCCGAAATACCTAGCATCGACTTGGCCGCCGACGTGACTGCCCGGGCACTTGCGCAGCGCGGATTTGACGCGTCAGCAGTCGAAGAGATCGTCCTAGGCTGGACGATTCCCCAGGCCGACATCTTCTACGGCGCGCCGCTGCTGGCCGCGCGACTTGGCGCGGTCGGTGTCACCGGTCCCATGATCAGCCAAGCATGCGCGACATCGGTGGCCTGCCTGGACGCTGCGGCGGGACGGGTCAGCGCGGGTGGAGGAACGACGCTCGTAGTTACCACGGACCGAACCAGCAACGGACCCCAAATCCTGTATCCCGAGCCGAGCGCGCAAGGCGGTGCGCCGCTATCGACGCATTGGGTCCTCGACAGCTTCGCTCGTGACCCCTGGGCCGCGACCTCGATGCTAGCAGCCGGGGACATGGTCGCAGCACAAGCATCCGTGTCTCGAACCCAACTGGACGAGCTCGCGGCCATGCGGTCGGAGCAATACCAGAAGTCGCTCGCTGATAACCGAGCGTTCCAGCGCCGCTACATGGTCGAGGTTCAGATACCGCGACGGCGGCTGGAGCCGATCGTCGTTGATGCTGACGAGGGGGTGCGGCCCATCGTGCTGGAGGAGATCGCCGCCATGAGACCTGCCGGCCGCGATGGGCTGCACACATTCGCCACTCAGACACATCCTGCGGACGGCTGCGCCGGGGCGATCGTCACCACCACGGAGAAGGCGCGGGAGATGAGCGGCGGCGGAGTTGTGATGATCCTGTCCACGGGCTTCTCCCGAGTGGCGAAGACACATATGCCGGAAGCACCCGTGCCCGCTGCGAGGGCTGCGCTCGACCATGCCGGATTGACGTTCGACCAGCTCGACGCCGTCACGACCCACAATCCGTTCGCCGTGAACGACGTTTACTTTTCCAGCGAGACCGGCTACCCGCTCGACCAGATGAATGCATACGGAAGCAGCCTCATCTTCGGGCACCCGCAGGGGCCGACCGGCCTGCGCTCGGTCACCGAACTTATCGAAGAACTCAGGCAACGAGGAGGCGGAGTCGGGCTGTTCGCCGGCTGCGCAGCCGGCGACACCGGCGCGGCCCTGGCGGTGAGAGTCGACGACTGATCCCGCGGCGCTGACTAACGCGCGCCGCGCATCCATTCGGCCGTGGCGTCGGCGGCCCACCTCGCGTGCAGCATCATCCCGAAGGCCGTCGAAAAGGCTGCGGCGCCGGTCTGGCGACGCAGATGGCCGTCGAACGCGGAGCATCGGTGACGGGTATCGATGCGGCCGAGGCCCTGCTGACGGTAGCTCGCCGGCGACTTCCCGAGGCCGACCTTCGCTACGGTGACCTGGAGAAGCTGCCTTACCCGGATGGCTCGTTCGACGTGGTGACGTCCTGAACGCGGTGCAGTTCGCTGCTGACCCCAAGGCTGCGCTGCGGGAGGCCAAGCGGCATGAGGCACTGCGTCGAATTCTGCCGCAGCACCGGGCTGGTGAACTCCGCCGAGAGGATGTGTTTCCGGCACGAGATCTCGCCGCCAGACAGCGAGGCGGGACCGAGAATCCCCGAGCCGCCCGTGCTCATTTGCCAACTGAAAGAGGCGACAGCGCGGGGCATGGTTCCGTGATCGCCACGCGTATGCGTGCCGATAAGTCCGTCACTTCATGCGTGTATACAGGGGCAGCGCTCGCAGACCGGGTTCGCGCGCGGTGCGTGGATCGGCGTCTTGATAATCCGCATGCCGGTTGCGCGTGGCGGCCGGTCAGTCAGCCTGACTCGTCGGTCCAGGGAGCCCGCGCACGGGTGGTGAAGGTGGGCGAGGCCGCCGCCTCCTTGTCCAGCGTGAGCAGCATCGGCATGTAGACCTTGCCAGCCGGGTCGTCGGTGTCGCGTTGGAGGTCGCCGACCAGTTCGAAGCCGTGACGGGTGTAGAGGCGCACCGCGGCCGTGTTGGTGGGTATGACCCACAGCCGGATGCCGATCGCGCCCGCCGTTCGCGCCCAGTTCACCGCGGTGTCGAGCAGCGCGTCCGCCGCCCCCGTCCCCCGCACGGCCGGCCCGACCCACATTCCGGCCAGTTCACGGAACTCGGGCGCCAGCGACGGCTGGTGGACCTCGACCATGCCGATCGGATCACCGCCCGTTTCCAGCAGGAACGTCGCGTGCGCGTCACCCGCCGAGTTACGCAGCGCGCGAGCCGTCCAGTCCTCGGGCGGACGGGCGCTCTCGGCCGCGACGGTCTGCCAGAAGGACTCGGGCGCATCCCTCAGCGCCGCCAGGCGGACGCCACGCAACCGCGCGCCGTCATCTGGCGCGATCCGGCGTATGTGGACCGTCATGCTCATGTCGACGACGACCGGACCGCATCTCTTTCCCAACGTCGGCAGGCGCGTGTCACCACCGTTATCACAAGCCCGAATTTGGATGAAGTCTCTGTTGTAATGTACAGCGGTATCCACGCCGTGACCGACCGATCAAGACCCCTTGTCGTTGCCGCTTCTTTCTTGCCCTGTCTCGCAGGGGAAGTTTCTGCGGCGACATGTCTACGCCACAGAGGTCCTGGGTCAATACGCGGGGGGAGGCGGAAGCGCCGCCAGGCGCGGGTCGGCGCGCCAGATTCGGCTTTGACCCCGAACGCTGGGATGGCCGCGATCTGCGAGCTGTGTGGCTGGTCGGCTGGGCGTGATCGAGGCGCTGGACGCGGCGGTCGCCCGATCAAGCACCGTGATCGCTGCTACGGGCCGGGGAGCTGCTGGCCGGGATCGCGGCGGCGCAGCTGGCGGGGGAGGACTTCCTGGTGGGGCTGGACCGCCAGCGCGGCGGGACAGCTGCTGGCGCCGGTGCCGAGGCTGAGCTCCACCACCGCCGACTGGTGGCCGGCGAACACCTCGCTGCTGATCCGCCGGGCCAAGCTGGGGCTCGGCTCTTTTCTCCTCGATGTCGAGGATGGCCAGCCACAGTATCGCGCGCGATAAGGGCGTCTGCGGCTACCTCGGCGACGGGTCCAACCGCTGGCCTGCCGTGCACCGGCTCGCGGGCCGTGCGGCATCGTCTACGTGGACCGGAGGTACAGCTCTACCCAGGCGCCGGGCCCGGCCCCGCTGGCGAACCCGATCGCGAGGCAGGCCGGCCTGGACGGCTACCAGGCCATCATCTTCCTTCATGAGCAGGGCATTCGCGAAGCGGAAATAGTGCGACAACGCAGCATCCGCGTGCACTTGGGGAACAACCAAGGCCCTGGGCCAGTCGGCGGCGAAGCGCCGCAGGCGCCAGGTCGGCGAGCTTGATCTCGCCAGCCCGCAGGAACGCATCCGGCGGAATGAGCGCGTCTCGTTACGGCCGGAATCCCTTTGTGCTGCAACTCCCGGCTGCGGCCGCGCGGCCGGATTCCCCGTCTGCCTACCTGGTCGAGGCCGTCGGCCAGTTCCGCTTCCACCTGGGCGCGGCCCCAGGCGTCGGCAAAACCTACGCCCTGCTCACCGAGGCCAACGCCGCCGCGAGCGGGGCGCCGACGTCATCGCCGGGTTCGTCGAGGCCTGCGGGCGGCCACTCACCGAGGAGCTGATCAACGGCCTCGAGGTCATCGCCCGCAAGGCCGTCGGCTACCGGGGAACCCGCCGCGAGGAGATGGCCGATGAGGTCGAGCAGATGCGGGGCGAAGGTCCGCGAACGGGTACCGGACTGGGTGGTGCGCAAGGCTAACCAGATCGAGCTGGTCGACTCCTCACCGGAGGAACTGCGCCGCCGGAGGCGCGTTCGGCATCGTGGTCCACCTCATCGCCCGCCACGACATGCTTCCGCCGAGCCTGCTGATTCGCTCACCCGCTCACCCGCTGTTCCGCCGCCCAGAGCCGACGCCCCGCCGGCGCCCTGGCCAAAATGGGCCTGACTCCGGAGCCATGAATACGTTCGTCGTGCAGGTCGCGTTGCTGCGCTCTTAATAGGTCGCTACAGCACGAGGTGCGACTCAAGCACAGAACGATCTTTGATAGTGATCACTCCATGATTATCCTTGCGGATTGCTCCAGCCGCCTCCAGATTGCTGAGTGCGTTCCTTACCGCCGTTTCTGAAATAGCAACCGATTCTTGTATCGAATCCACCCTGGACTCTTCGCTGCTAAGCGCCTCTCGCTGGTAGGTCGCTTCCCGCAAGTACAAGGCTACGCGGCCGTCAGGATGAACCGGAATCAGTCGATTCGTTCGTCGAAGCTTCCTTCCCATCTCTGCAATCACGTTTATTGCTACCTGGGGATGCTCGCCGATCAGGTTACGGAGAACGTCGGTTGACGTCATTTCGCGGTGGTCCTGCCGCGGTCCTCGAAGGTACCGTAGGGTACATTGCTTGGCAGCAAGGGTATAAGCACTTGGACCGGCTTTGGGGGCGAGCGCTACGATCTCGCCGAAGAATGTCCCCTCGCCCAATCTATCCAGAACAACTTCCGTCAGTTGGTCCTTGCTGCGTTCACGTTGAATGCGGACGCATACTCTAACTTCACCCTGGGCAATCCAAGTGAACCCACGAACGCTAATTTGCCCGCGGACGTTTGTGTCCGCTGCGAAGTACTCAGTGAGTATCTCGTCGCGCTCGGAATCGTCGATACCGTCGAACAGACCCACCTGTTGGCTAGCCATATCTCAAAAACACACTCCCACCCGCACGAGAGCGGCCGCAGCCGACGATCATGCGAGCCACTGTAGGCGTAATCTCATCGGGGGTCGATGCCCAGACCGCGCGAAGCCGCATCAGCTAGCCGAGCCATATTGACCCTCAAGCTGAGCATCCGCACGACACGCCGCTGGCGGCGACGCGCGTACGCCATCCCCAGCCGCGTCCTGACGCTGATCCGGCCCTGGCCCAAGACCTTCGAAAAGGATCGCGAAGGAGCCTCCGTGCAACTCTCGAACCCGGCGGCCACGTCGCAGACTGAGCCTAAGAGTCAGGAGAAATCCCAGTGATTGCGATCGTCATCATTATGGCGACCGGCGGAGCCTCGTTTGGGCCTTCAAGGGGCCCTGCGATCTGTGCCGCGGTCTCCGCAGCCAAGACCAGCGACCAAATGATCAGCACCTATCCGGGCGGATCGAGGTTTGCCTGGTACTGCTGAGTCAGTATCCCGGGTTGAGTTACAGCGGGACTAAGCGTCCGCGGAGGAGGTCAACGTGACGGATCTCGTTCTGCAGCGGCTTACCTTCTTCGCACCCAGTTCTCGGCGACAATCAGCGGGGAGGCTCTGATGCGTTACCGGCCGGCCCGGCGCGGCCCCGTCGGACGCGTTCGATCGACCCGGTCACGGCCCGCGACCCGGACCGCGACCAACCGCCGGATGAGCGGGCGTCGGCACGGCTCCTACGGTGTCGCCAGTCGAGGCCGCCCGTGGTCGATCCGTCCCCATCGGGTCCCGCGGTCTGGATCATGGCTGCTACCCATTGCGAGTGCACTGGCCGTGCTCGCCGCGCTTGCGTTCGGGACCGTGCTGGTGGCTCGAGCGCGCGCGGCCGCGTGCACGGCCGCGCAGGGCAAGATCATTTTTGCCAACCAGGTGACGGCTGAGGAAGGCGACGACCCGAACCCGCCTGCGGGCCTCGTGACACAAGCGGCCAAGTTCGCCTCGTGCGGCGGCGGCCAGCTCGTGTTGGTCGAGGCGGCGGGACAGGGCGGCGTCCAAACAGGCCAGCCCGTTTCGTTGCGCATCGAACGCGAGCCCGGTCAGGTCGAACACGACGCCACCGCACGCCAATTCGCGGTTACGCGTCTTATCGCGAAGGCGTTCGGAGCGGCCCGCACCAGCCCAGTGCCCGGCGCCGGACGAGACGTCATCGGTCTGCTCGACGCGGTCTTGCACGAGTTGGGCAGTGGGCAGAACGACGTGTGGGTGCGGACCCTTGGCCTGGCCACTGTCGACCCCGCGAACGCACGGCTGCTGGTGGCCGCCGACCCTTCGCAGGCAGTCGCATCTATCGCCGCGTCGTTGCCGGCGCTGCGAGGTGCTCGTGTGCATCTCGTCCTGTCGCCCCCCGCTGGCGACCAGCCGAGGCTCAACATCATCACTGACGCCTGGCGACGCGAATTCATGGTAGCGCTGCTGCGACGGGCAGGTGCCGACGTGGTCTCGGTCAGCGAGGAGGAGTCCATCGAGCAGCCCGCGCCGCACGCCCCGGCCGCGCCGATCGTCACCAACTTGCCGGACCCGACACCGCGGCTGAAGCCACGTCCGAAGCCAGGCAACGTGTTGACGGCGGAGCTGGACACCTCCACGCTCTTCCGTCCTGACTCGGCGGCGTTTCTAACCGCCGAGAGCCAGATCGTGGCGCGGCTTCGGCCCCTCATCAGCGCTTGGCGCAGCGGCTTGTACTCCCGCGTCACCGTGGTCGGGCACTGCGCTCAATTCGGCCCGGCCAATACCGCGGTTCAGCTCAGCCAGGAGCGAGCGGACGAGGTGGCCGACCTGCTCCGCGGCAACGATGTCAGCAATGTCACCGCGATCGGCGTCGGCTTTAGCCAGCCGCTGCCGCCGAACCCGCAGGACCCGTCCAACCGGGTCGTTGTTATTACCGCAATCCCTAGGAGCTAACTTGCGGAGGTCCCACCTGACTGGCCTCTTCCCACAAGTGCCGCTGGACGATCCTAACCTGCATCGCTTTGAGCATGTTCACGCCCTCGACAGTGATGTGCCGAGCACCACCATGGCCATCATGATCGTGCAACAGGCCATGGCCGCCGGGCACCCCGGGAACCCGGACGCCGCGACCCGGACTCTGACGGGCCCAGCCGCTGCTACGGCGATCCAGGCCACGCTCAAGCCATTCGTCGAGACGGCGGTCGACTACGACAAGTCGGCTCAGCAGCACGCCGCCGAGGCGGTCGAACTCGCCCGGGACTCGCTCGACACCGCCCGGCGGCGGTCAGACTTGCCGGCGGAGTCGGTTCAGCTGTCCGACGGGTCGGCCAGGACCCGCCGTCAAGTGCAGGCGAGCCATGACGAATGGCTAGTCACGGCTGCACAGCGGGAGGCGCGCGGAGACGTCGAGCACGATGCCAGGCAGCCGGGCTCGGCGATTCGGCTGCTGGTCGTGCCGGTCCTTGCCCTGATCGAGGTGTTCCTGCTTATCTGGCCGGTCACCAATGCCTCCTGGGCCGACCCCAAGAGCGTTGCCTACGCGATCGGCTTGGTGATCTTGTTCCTGCTTGGCAACGAGTTCCTGCCGAAGTGGGCCGGTGTCACCGCCCGTGAAGCGCGTGTGGCCGACCACGGCGCAAAGGAACTCACCCAGCTGGCCATCGCCGCTGGGAAGGCCGGCGACCGCGACAAGGGCCGCGAGGCCGCGGGCCAGGTCGATGAGCGGCACGTCGCACATACCAGGCGCAGGATGGTTGTATTCCGCGCAGCGCTGTGGGTCGTCGTCACGATCTACGCGGCGGTTATGTTCACACGCGTGACGCGGCTGGCGGTCGGCCTGGGTTGGCCGTTGGCGTTCGTGCTGCTGGCGGCGGGACTCATCACCGCCTTCGCCGCCGGGGCAATGATAGTCCTGGCCTGGTGGTGGTCGCGGGGCAACAAGCTTGGTGACCAGCTTCGTGAGTACGGGGCCCTTATGGACGAGAGCCGATTCCTCGCCAGTGAGCTTTGCGATCAGGCCCGTGCGGAAACCCGAGCATCAGGGGCGGCCGCCAAGGATGCCCAGTGCCAGCTGGATCTCGGCGAGCAGGCGCTCCACGATGGGCAGCACGTCGTGTATGTGGGTATGCAGAAGGCCACAACGATCCTCGATCAGGCTTCGGTTCTGTTGCCTGGACCGGAGAATCTGCACTCGCCAGGCCGGGCGATTCGCGCCGCCGCGATTCAGAGCCTCGACCAGGCTGCGGCCATTACCGCCGAGGCTCAGCAAATCCTGGACACCAATCCTGCGCCATTCCCCGATGCCCCTCCGCCGAACCCCTGGAAATTCCGCATCCAATCCCGGCACGCCCTGCCGAACGCGGCACACGTGCACCATTCCCAGCTCACCACCGTGCACGCGTCGGGCACACCGCCCGCCCGCCGACGGCGCGGCGCAAGGCTGTTCGCTGCGGTGATCGGTCTGGTCGTGGTCGCAGTGCTTGCGGCTGGGGTTCTGAGCGCGTTCGGCTAGCTGCAGCCCGCGAGTTTTGTGATGGCGACACGGGCCAGCGGCGCGAACCCGTGGGTGGTGTCAGTCGCCCGCTGCGCCGCTGGACCGGCCGGTCGTTGTTCGGGTAGCCGCCAAAGTGGCGAACCGGGAGATCACGAAGTGAAGCGCCGCACGGCCGCCGGGCAGACGTGGCCTCCACCCGCGAGCGCGAACCAGCGCACGCCCTCGTAGCAGCCGGCAGCCGTAGCAGCCCGCAGCCGTAGCAGTCGGCAGCGGTAGCCAGCAGCTGTTAGGGAGAGCGAAGATCTCCGGTCAGCTAGACCGCGCTATGTCATCCGACGCGGTCATGGCGAAGCTCTTGCAAACTCGACGAGGGTCTCAAAG
>DATIYI010000066.1:0-10600 GCA_035517695.1 Streptosporangiaceae bacterium | reverse complement strand
ACGGTGTCGTGCAGCTGGCGGTGCTGCTCTCGCTCGTCAGCGCGCCGCGCCTCCTCGGCCCGGATCTGCCGCTCGGTCTCCAGGCCGGCGGCGACGATCGCGTCCGCTTGCCGGGCGCCGCCGCGGATCACCGCCACCAGCCCGGCGGCGACGATCGTCTCCACCACCAGCAGCCAGGCATCGGCCGGGTGGCCGGCGCCGAGCCCGTAGGCGATGACCACGATCGCGGCTCCGGGCAGCCCGAGCCACGGCCGCAGCGCGATCTGCAGGATGTACACCGACGTGCAGGCCAGCGGGAGCATCCAGGTCGTGCTGTCCTTGATCAGCACGACCGGGACCAGGTGCTGCTGCGCCAGCGCCAGCGCCGAGATAACCGCGGCGTCGGCCAGTACCACGGTCGGCGTCAACCCGGACCGCCGGACCCGCCAAGTGAAGAAGGCTGACCACAAGCACAGCGCAGTCAGCGGCGCGCCCAGCCGCCAGCCGGAGATCTGCTTCGTTGCGGCCAGCACGGCTACCGCGGTGAACAAGACCGCGCCGCCGAGGCGCAGGGCGATCGCATACCAGCCGGCCAGCCGGTGCAGGGCCTGGTCGGATGGCCCTGCTAACCGCGGGCGGCGTGCCCGTCTGAAGCGGCCCGCGGGGGGCTGGACCTGCCCCCCGACGGAATCAGCTGCCGGTTCCACCGGACCAGTATGCGGCAGGCCCACGGCACCGGGAACGGTGACGTTTCAACATCTGGGCCGGGCTGAACGACCTGCGGTTCTTCTCCTGTTGAGCGGCAGTCGTTCCAGTCAGCCTTAGCCAATGCCGATCAGGCGCGCCGATCGCCTCGTCTGCGCCTCCGCTAACCATTTTGGCCAACACGCCTCACAGGTCGGCCAGTAGAGAACGTTGCGATGGAGCCGTTGGCCCCCAGCAGGGCGGGGCGGGCAAAGAGCGCACTCGGCGGCCGTGACCGGCCGGGCGCGGCGGGGCGCCTGGGCCCGGCCGGCGCGCGGAACGCGGGACCGGGCCGCGGCAACAGCCGTGTGCGGGTGTTCGGCCGTGGCGCAGGCCGCGGCTGCTTGCGCGGCGTGCTGTTGGGCCTGGCGCCGCTCGGCGACGGCGACCGCGAGCGCAACCAGGTTAGCGATGAGCGTGACCGCCGCCAGCGGCATGTCACCTGTCATCGTGCCAGTCAAGCGCCAGCACCCAAGCGGCGGTGCGGAGCCCATCACCGCCGGGGGTGCGCCGCCGGGGATGCGGCCGCAGGGGGTGCGGGCCGCTCGGTGGTAGGAGCCGGCCGCCCGCGCTCGAGGGCGGCACCCAGTGGGCGTCGTTCATCGGCGGCAACGCGTACCAAATCCACTCGTGGGTCCAGTACGACGACTTGGCGGCGATTAACCAGCCGATCGGGGCCTTCCGCCAGGTGGTCGGCAACGTGCCGGTGCCATGACGGGCGCCGCTTCAGATCCGCGTTCACGGCCACGGTTAGATCCACGTTCACATCCGCGCGACTTCGCCGTGCTGCTGCCGCCCGGCTGGGCGCGGATCGCGCTGGACGGCCGGGAAACCGCGCGGGCCACGACGTTGGTGGCGAACAAGACCGCCGACCTGGAGGAACCCCAGCGATCCGCGGTGAGAGACAAGTTCGCCCGGATGATCCACCGTGCGCTACGGGATGCCCGGTCGGCCGGCGGCACTGACGTGCTGCTGAGCCTCGCCGAGCGCGACGGGATACCGCTCGCCGCGTCCGGTTTGATCAGCTACCTGGATCGCGGCCAGGAGGTCCCGCTCAACATGCTGGCGGCCGAGCTATCCGCCGAGGACGGCGGGGCCGGTGGCGACATCTCACTGACGGAGGTCGGCGGCGGCCCGGCGGTGCGGCGGCGGTACGCCGAAGACAGCATCACCAGGGTCGACTACTTCCTGCCGATGCCCGGTCGGCCCACCGGGTTCCTGGTCGTGTCGTTCGGGACGCCAATGCAGCCGCTCGCCGACGCGCTGGTGACACTCTTCGACGCGATCGCGCGGTCGCTAAGGTGGCGGTCCTGATGACGGAGCCGTCATGACTGAGTTCCGGCTGCCACCCTTGGTGGTGGACTTCAACCAGCTCTGGCTTCAGGCCGACGTGCGCGGCGATGGCGGGGACTGGGCGGGCCAGGCGGCCGCCGAACTGCTGTCCCGCCCGCAGTGGGCGGCGTACCGGACCCCGGAGGGCGAGAAGCGGCTCACCGCGCTCATGCGGCAGGCGGCGGTCATCGCCCGCAAGCAGGCGGGCGACTCCGCCTCGATGGGATTCATCCTCATCCCGTCGCCCGAGGAGGGGATCAGGGGGATGGCGGCCTTCTCCCCGGTGGACCTCGCGGGCCGGGACGCCGCCGAGGCGTGGGACGACCTGCTGGAAGAGCTCGCTCCTGAGCTTCCCGGTGACTGACTATCCACCGGACGTCACCCCTATGCAGACCAAGGCGGGCGAGTGCCGCCGCCTGCGGCTGCGCTACGCGGCCGGTGAGGGACCCGAGCGGCCGGTCGGCGAGCACGTGGGTCTTCAGGGACTACGGTGCCGCCGTCATGATGACCATATCGTTCCCCGGCATCCTCGAGGCGGCCCGCTGGCTGCCCGCTCTGGACGAGCTGGCCGCCGGGGTATGGCTGCAGCGGTATCCTGGCGAAGGCGAATCACAGTGAGCCCGGACGTTCCCGGGCAGGCCGCCTCCTCCGACTGCCTCATCGAGATCCGGCCCGTCCGCCCTGCCGGGAAGCTGCTGCCGCGTGAGCCATGGACCTTGGGCAACTGGCGGCTGACGGCTGACACCGGCAGTGGCACGCTGACCCTGTCCGGCGACAAGTTCCCCGGCGGCAGGGGATCCCGTGTCTTCCAGCTGCCCGCGACTGGCCGCGCCGACGCGGTCACCACCGTGTGCCTCGCTACCCACCACTGGGAGATCCGGCCGAGGTCCGGCACCACCTGGCGGATGCTGCTGCTCGACCGGGAAGGCCGACTGGTCCGGGCGGGCATTCCGCGAGATTACCCGCAAGTGTTGCGGCTCTTCCCACCGGAGGTATTCGAGCCGCTCGCGGCCGTCGGCATCCGCGTCATCCGCGAGGGGTACGACAGCACGCGGGCGCTTGAGGATGCCCACCCGGGAGCGGCGGGAAAGGTGGCGCTCATCGGCGCGAGTCGCGGCAGGACGGCCGCGATCGGCCTGACGACCGCGCTGCTCATCCTCATCGTCATCTTCATAACCGTCTACCTCACGCGCTAGCGCAGGCGCAGCGACTGGCGGGCACAGGTCCGCAGGCAAACATCTTGCCCGCCCGGGCCGCCCGGCAATCGCTTTCGCGGCAGCTGCACGACGCGATGGGCTTCCTGGTCTCGCACCTGCCGCCGGGACTGCGGCTGGTGCTGGCCAGCCGGAGCGAGCCGCCGCTGCCGCTCGCCCGGCTCCAGGCACGCGGGCAGGTCGCCGAGGTGGGCGCGGCTGACCTGCGGTTCACCACTCCGGAGGCCGCCGAACTGACCAACCTGTACTGGAAGCAGCAGACCGCACCCGGGCGCCGCGCCGGGGATGTCGACACGGCGGAGGTCAGCTTCGCGGCGGGCGAGGCGGGCTAAGCCGCGACTGCGGGCTTCTACCCTTTTCGTGGCGCTACGGGGGCGCTGAGCGCCCCGTGACCGCGCCCGCCCGCTCGCAGAACCGGCAGCTACCGGGAACAGGGAGAAGACCTCAGCTATGCCCCGGACCAGGGCATCCATGACCGCACAAGCTCCACATCAAACCTTGCGGTCACCTGAGGGATGCAGGTAAGGCGGGTTGGCGTGCGTGGTCAGGCCCATTTGGGCATGCCGATGATCGCACGGGTGCGGAGCAGGATGCGAGCGATCGCGTCGTCACCGGCTGCCGCGATGTCTGCTTGGCTGGCGGCTGGCAGGTTGTTGGTCAGCAGCCGCCAGGCCTGCTCGGTGCTCATCGTCAGGCTGGCGGCAAGGCGGGAGCCGGGCCGGTCACCGAACTGCCATCCAGATGCGGCGGCGACCAGGTACCAGGTCTTGGTGACCGGGCCGGTGAGGCGGATTGTCACGGTGTCGCCAGGCCGGGCCGGGACCTGGGTGAGGCGGTAGGGCCACGCCCAGGCAAGCCCGTCGAGCAGCGGCCCGGCCAGGTCGGCGCGCAGGTCGCTGGGGCGGCTGAGCGCCTGGAGGAGTTGCTGGCGGTGAATCCAGTACTCTGACAGCTCGCGCGCCTGGTCGAGCCAGGCCGACAGCGGGCCGGGGCCCGCCCACGACACCGAGGCGGTGCGCGCCCGCGGGTCTTCCCGGCGGAACGTGTCGGCGATCTGCGGCCCGGCCCACGCCAGCAAGTCGGTGACCAGCCGGGGGCTGAGCCGACGGGCGGCGCGGACCCAGTCGGATTGCAGCTCATCGAGCCAGGCCACGAACTCGCCCTCCGTCGCCCCCTCGGGGGCGGGCGTGCCGTGGTGCCGGTCGCGGTGGCGGGCCAGCAGGCTGAAGTCGTCACCGACCAGGTGGCAACACAAGCCCAGCACGGTCCATCCCGGGCACGGAGAGGGTAGCAGCCAGTCCGCCGCTTGCAGGCCGACCAGCAGCTCATGGAGCCGGTCCCGCTCTACGGTGAACAAACTGGCGTAATCCGCGGGCGGCTCGTCGGGCGGGCCGCCACCGCTCATCTGCGCAGCCTGGCCAGCCATCAGCTGAGGGTAACAGGCACCCGGCCGGCGCCGATCACCGGGCGGGCCCCGAGGCCCGGATCTGAAGCTGCCCGCGACGGTTCCGGTCCGGAAGTGGTCATTCTGTGGGGGTGCAGCCTTGACAGCGACCGAAGAGTTTGGTGGATTACTTTAGTCAATTGACTAATCCAGTTGGCTAAGGGTGCGGCCGCCCGGAAGGACCGACGATGGCTACGGATCAAGAGTTGAGCCAGCCCGTGCCGAAGACGGCGGCGCGTGCCGCCGCCGAGGACGCGCTGCTGGACGCGGCGGAGCGGCTGCTGGCCGCCGTCGGTTACGCGGGCGTCACGACGCGGCGGCTGGCCGAGGAGGCGGGGATCAACCACGGCCTTGTTCACTATTACTTCGGCTCGAATGAGAAACTGCTGCTGGGTGCTGAGTCTTAGCCTTTGCTGCCGCCTCAGCCATTCCAGGAAATCGCCTCACAGTTTCCATGTCAAAGTACACCGGGGTCCGCCAGCTCAGGGACGCCCCGGCGCCACCCGCTGCCGGCTCGGGCGAGATCACGCCCCTGCTGCTGGATGTCACCGATCCCGCCCAGATCGGCGCGGCCGCCGGCGCCGTGGCCGGCCACATCGGCGGCGCCGGGCTGACCGGGCTGGTGAACAACGCCGGTATCGGCGTGTTCGGTCCGCTCGAGATCATCCCGATCGAGCAGTTCCGCCGCCAGCTGGAGGTCAACGTGACCGGGCAGCTCGCCGCCACCCAGGCGCTGCTGCCGCTGCTGCGCGAGGCATGCGGCCGGATCGTGATAATCGGCTCGATCGGCACCCGGTTCACGCCCCCCTTCACCGGCCCCGTCTCGGCGTCCAAGAGCGCCATCGCCACCATGGCCGAAGCGCTGCGGCAGGAACTCGCGCCCTGGGACATCCGCGTCGTCCTGATCGAGCCGGCCAGCATCCACACCGAGGCCGTCGATAAGCTCGAGTGGGACGCCGAACAGCTGCTGCGCGAGTCCAACACCTGCGCCCGGGCCCTTTATGAGGACGCCTTCCGGAGCTTTGTGCGCGTCGGCCTGGCCCGCGAGCGCAACGGCAGCCCGCCGCAAGTCGTCGCGCAGCTAGTGGCGCGTGCGCTAACCACGCGCCGGCCGCACTCCCGCTACCTGGCCGGTAAGGACGCCCGGCCGATGGCCGCCCTCGCCGCCCTGCCCACCCCCCTCCTCGACGCCCTGCGCCGCGTCCTGCAGCAGGACTTCGAGCGGCGGCTGCAGGCCGGTGAAGGTGCCACATCCCCGCGATCCCCTCGGACGACCCCACGCTCGCCGGTTATGTGGCGCAGGCGGAGGAGCTGTTCCCGACCTTCAAGAACCAGATGACGCTGAAGTCGGTGGAACACACGCTGCTGTTGGCGCCGGTGAACCTCATCCATCACCTCGCGCCGACGCCGCCGATGGTGACCGGGGTCGACGACCAGATCCACGCCATCGACGAGGCCCTCAGCGGCTATGATCGCACGTGGCAGCCGAAGCGGCTGGAGCTGTTGCAGATCGACGAGTTCGGCTTGGTTATCAGCGCAGCGTCTGCGCCGCACGGCGGGCGGGAACCACGATGAGGATGACGCCAGCGGCGAGGATGAGAACGCCGCCGGCCAGCAGCCCGGTGGCGATCCAGGGCAGCGCCGGCACCGTGGCGGTGACGCCGATACGCACGGCCACCGGCCGTGACCCATCGGCGTTCATGGCTACCACGGTCCCGCTGCCGCTCCTGCCCGGCCAGGTCAGGGTTTGGGTGCCGGGCCCGGCCGCACGGGCGGCCCAGATGCCCGCCCGTGCGGGCGCGGTCACGGGAGCGCCACCGCTGTGCCCGGTGTACAGGGCGTGGTGCTGTGCCAAGCCGCGGACGGTGTCGTAGGCGACCCCGTCCAGGTAGTGGCCCGCCGCGCCAGCCGGGGCGACCCCGACGAACACCGGGCTCGCGCCGCCGGACGTAGCATGGATCCGGACCGTCCCGAGCAGCGATCCCAACGCGGACCAGCCGCCCGTCGCCCCGAATGGGTCCGCCGTGGTGCTGGTCACCGCATAGCCCGTGCTGCGGTAACTCCAGGTGCCCAGATCGATGCCGCCGCCGTGCCGCTGGGTCGCGCTGGCCCACACGGCCACACCACCGGCCCCCAAGAGCCCGAGCGAGCACACGGCAAGCAGCGCGCCGGCGAGCGCGGAGACGATCCGGCCGACGGTCCACCCGGGCAGCCGGCCGGTGTCCGTGGCAGAGCGGTAGGTCCTGAGAGCAGTCATTGCCATTCCTCCGTTCACCAGCAGGTGTGTCCTCACCCGGCCACGCTACGAACGGGCCCCCGGCCAGGTCGTCACCCGAAGGTGTGCATGCGGTGGAATCTTTCCGCCCCGGCGATGGGACGAAAGTGTCATCCTGCCGGGATGGCCGGTCGGAGATCACAGCGGTCGGCACGCGGTGTTACGGAGCCCGGCCTTGCCGGCCTCAGCCTGCGGAACTATGAGCGCAGGTCCGTCGCGGCGTTGACGGTATTGGTTGGTCGGTTGCGGCCGCCACGCGCCGGTGGCAGCAAGTCACACTCAGGCACCCGCCACCCCGGCGGCAACCACAGCCCCGGTAACGCCTACCCAGCCACGGCTGACCTGCGCCAGCTTGAATGCCGGCGGGGACGTCTCGAAAGTGGTGGCCGACATGCGCGCCCGGGACAAGCTGCGCAACATGGGCGCGCTCCCCTCCGCTCAAGCGGACGAACTCGCGTGGGGTGCCTGGGTCGGGCCCGGCGTCTTGGGCCGTCGTCTGGTTCAGGCGTTCGAATGGCCATATCTTGCTAATGTGTTCCGGCCGATCCGGGCCTTGAGATCCGCGCTCACCTGCGCGTCGACGTGGGGAGCCGATCTGCTTTCGGCGGCGCAACTTCTAGCTTGATCTGAAACGGCACGGACGCAACAAGCGGCGAGTCGGTTTTGGTTTGCAGTGGCGTAAGCGTCAAAGTAAGCGCAAAAGTGCCAGGATGGGACGGCTGAATAAGCCACGTCCAGCGAGCCATGTCCGTAGGTGCGATGACAGGTTGGACCTTTGCGGACGTACTCTGAACTGTCCCCGGCACGTCACCCTCGAATGTCGCGATAATCCGGGCGCCGACGAGAAGCTTGCTCTGGAATCTCGATGGTTCGGATCGCGCACTGCCACCTGGGATATCGCAGGACGAAGCAGCTGAGCCGCAAACAGCTGCTTCGAATACGTACGGCTGGCCGACAGTAACACGCACAGCGTTGTTAATGTAAATGTAACCCGGAAAGAGCGCACGTCTATCTTCAAGAATACCGCTCTGGTAGGTGCACTGTGGTGACCGTGCGGACGGGCGAGCACATTGTTGCAGCTGCGGCGCGGAGAGATGCACAACTGATCGTCCGACCAAGAAAGCTATACCACTCGCCGTAATCGAGAGTGCGAGGCCGAACACGACAAAGCCCACGGAGCGACGGCTCACTCTTCTCTGGGCGTGACGATCATGATGACTCATCTGCGCGCGTGCCGCCTTGGGTCATTGTCCGGAAAAATGCACATGCTTCGTCGCATGCGCCCAGTGTCCCACTTGATCATGATGGAAGGCGGCCAAAGATCGGCAATGCGTCCCCGATCCACGTACCCCTGCCCCGGGCAAGGCTGACGGTCAGGTAGCCCAGTAGCGGCTGGCCTGCTCAGCGCGCTAGTTCTTGCAGAGGCGGCAAGACGTGGCTGGGGCTGTCGTTCTTACGACATGTGCGTGAGTCGCTGATGCACCAGTTCGTGGAGGCGGCGGTCGCCGCGGTCGGCATGCCGTCACGAAGTAGCGGGTCGCCGTGAGCTAACAGTGGTTAGACGGCCACTAAGGCGGGCGCCCGATCAGTGACCGGCGATCTGGCCGCCGTCGGTGTGCAGGATTTCGCCGGTGATGAAGGGCGATGATTCGAGGAACAGGATGCCGTCGACGATGTCGCTGATCGCCCGAGTGGGGGGAGCGCCCGGCGAGCCCGTCGTAGGTTCCGGGCGATGCATCGGCGGCCCACGAGAGCCGATGTCGTTGCACGGAACGATCGCGGCGCCGAGAGGCCGTGACGCATGCGCGGCAGCCGTTCAGGAGAATTAAAATGAACGTCCGCGCAATTCACCCCGGCAGGCCCAGCGGGATTAGCCATGAAGTCGGTGCGGATGCGGTGGCAATGCTTCCGGTGGCGGGAAGCCCTGTAGCCCATAGAGGCAGACAAAGCTCGCCCGGGTAATGACCCGCACCTGCTTCAGGCCGTCCACGCTTCGCTCATGCAGCACGGCATCTTCCCGGCCACCCGCCCCACCGGTTGGACCAGGGCGCCCCCGGAATTGAACTCCGCGCCTTGAGAACTCGGCGGATCACGGATGCGCTGACCCGGCAGCCGAGCTTGAGCCGCTTGCCCTGGATCCGCTGGTACCCACAAAGCGTTCTCGACGGCCAGGTGGCGCCGTCGATCCTGTTGGGCTCGAATACTCGATCAGGGTGGTGACCTGCGTCTTCTCGTAACAGCGTGGATTCGCTGACGGCAGCTTCGACGTGGGGGCGAGCTTCAGCGGGATCTTGGAAAGGATGCGTGGCCGCGCTGACCGAGGCGCGCCGGGTCGTGCGGCCCGGTGGGCTGGTGTTGGAGTCATGTGGGCGGGGTAGGCCCGGCCGAAGATCCAGGTGCCGAGGCAGGGAGCCCGGCCAGCCGCGCGGCAAGCCAGGTGCGGTAACTGGTGGCCTTACCGCCAGCCTGCGCATGGGACAAAGGACTCTATTTCCGCCGGGCCGTCCCCGCCAATGTGATGGGCAGACCACGAAGGGCAAACCGTAGCACTCAGGGAAAGGACGGCATCATGACCAGCACAGAGCAAGGCGGTATGAGCGAGGGCGCCAGCAAGATCATCGAGTCGGCACGCGAGGCCGAGGAGTCCGCGCTGGAGGCGGTGCGGAAGTTCGTGGACACGGTCGACAGCGTCTTCCCCGACGTGGGCGAGGACCGGCCCCGCCGCAAGATCATCGATTCGGCATTCGAGATGACGGAGCAGCTGGTCGGTTCATGGAACCAGGTCGCGGAGAAGATCCTGAAGGCAACCAGTGACGCGTTGGCCCAGTCCAAGACCGCTCCCGGCTCGTCGAAGTAGCGGACCGCACGCGCCGCCCTGATGGCGGAACGCCGGGCCGTCCACGTGCTTGGTTCTCCGTCGGCGGGGACAGGCCTTCGAGGGCGGTCTTCGCCGATATCGGTAAGGCGGATGTCGGGATTGCGGGCGGAGGTCCGCAACCGGGAGAAGGCCTCGGCCAGATCGACGCGGCGCGCTGCGAGATCACGGTTTTTGCCCTGCTCGGTTACCACGCGGCTGGTCGGGGCACCAGTCAGCTGCTCGTTCTGGGCTTCGGTGAGCGGGCGCAGCTCGCCGCCACCGCGCAGCGCGGCACCACGGGCCCGTCAGCATGCCCTTGGTCGCTGTCTTCCCTCGCATGGCTCAGGACCTCAGCTGATCGATCTTGTCCTTGAACACTATGGTCACGACCGTCGACGGGGGCGGCTGGCCCTTCAGGAACGCCTCGGCGAACTCCGCGCCTGCTGGTACTCGATCTTACCGGTAACTGCGGCTCTCGGGCTGGCCGCGGGACAGATGTGCGTGATGATCCACTGCGGCTAGCGTGGGCTGGGGCACCAGATCTGCAGCTTACGGCATCGCGGTGCCCGACCGGCAGCTGGCCCGCGCGCCGGCCGAGTCACCGGAAGGGCGCCGTTACCTCGGGGCGATGGCGGCAGCGGCGAATTACGGCCGGGCGAACCGGCAGCTGCTCACCGAAGCGGCGCGCCGTGTCTTTTCCCGAACGGCTGACGCCGGGCTGCGCCTCGTTTATGACGTGTCCCACAACCTCGCCA
>DATIYI010000065.1:0-11793 GCA_035517695.1 Streptosporangiaceae bacterium | reverse complement strand
TGGCGAGGTCGGGGCGTCCGCCGCGGGACACCACCGCCGCGATGCCGGTGCCGGGCTGCGCCGCGGCCCATAGCGCGGCGGCGGCGCCGGTGCTGGCGCCGAAGTATCCGACCGGCAGGCCCGCGGCGCCGGGCTGGGCGGACACCGTCGTCGACCACCACCGCGATCCGGCCGGCCAGCGGCTGACGGGGCCGGCCGCGGCGGAAGCGCCGGGCGCGGCGCTGGACCTCGGCGCGTTCTCGTGCCTCGGCCGCGGCGAGCTCGCCGGCGGAGACCGCGGTGGCGCGGACGACCTCGCGGTTGATGACCCGCACCCCCGTCCTCGCCGACGGCGCCCATGGCCAGCTCGGGCTGGAACGGCACCCCGAGCTTGCGGACGATGATGACGTCCAGCGGCGCGCCGAGGGCGCGGGCGACCTCGAACGCGACCGGGACACCGCCCCGCGGCAGGCCAAGGACCACGACACGCCTATCGCGCAGGTCCTGCAGCCTGGCGGCCAGCCGCCGTCCCGCATCGGCCCGATCGGCGAGAATCATGGCTACCTCCTGTCAACGCCCACGTTTCCCCGGCTGCGCGAGCGCCACCAGGGACCATCGTCACCTTCGGCAGACGCCCAGGCACGCGCCGGAGCGCGCGCATGGGCTGCTACGGAGCCGATGTCGCGATACGGAGCGATCGCAGCGCTGATAGGCCGTGGCGCATGCGCGGCTGCCGTTGAGGAGATTGATACCAAACGGCTGCCGCATTGTGTTTCCGCGCAATGGCCCCCCGGGACGCACGGTGGGATGACACATAAACCGATGCCGATGCGGTGGCAACGCTGTCGCCGGCGGGAAGCAGTATCGTCCGCGGGTCCGGGCGCAGCTCGGCCGAGATACAATGAAAACGGCGGGTAGGGCATGACCAGCAGGCGCGGAGCAGCGGAGCGAGTCCGTGCACCGTGCAATGGCGATCCGCACGATGCGGAGCCCTCCCCGTCAGTCTTCTCTGTGGGCACGCGTCCCGGCGGGACGTCGGGCCCTGACGGGACTACCGTGACCTGATCGCGGAAGTCCGCCCGGCGGCGGCTGGCGTGCGGGTCCGGCTGGATAGCCGACTCGCTGCAGACCTGCGTTACGCGCGGATAGGCCGAGCTCATCTAACGCCGCCAGCAGCCCGGTCAGTTCGTCACCGCGGTCCGAAGGATCATCGCCGCGCCGCGGCTACATGCACCAGCCGTGGGCCCCGGGGCGGGGTCCTTGGCCCGGTAGGGGGTGGGAACTACGTCCCTTTCGGGCCGGTCGCCTGCGGGTGAGGCTGTTGTTGTGAGGGTGAGGTTCCGGTGCCGCGCCGCGGCGGTTCGGGCAAGGCGAGCGGACGATCCGGCTGGTGAGGCCGCGCGGGTGGGGCTTGCGGGCGGTGCGTGCTGCTGCCCGGCCCGGCCGGTGGTCACCGTGGTGCCCAGCCGGCCGAGTAGCGGCCAGATCCCAACGTAGACAGTTTGCTAGCGGCCGTGATCTTGAGTGACCAGGTTGACCGCGGGAACAGGCGCCGAGCTGGTGGCCGCACAAGCTGGCCAGATGATTGCGGCCCACCCGCGGCAGCCGCCCCCGACGTCGCTAGCTACGCCAGCGCGTGTACCTCAGGCGGCCCGGCGCCACGCAGCTGCGGCCATGACGCGCACGGCCGCGCTGAGCCACCTGTCCTTTGAGGCGGTAGCGTGACCAGCGTGGAGCCGACCGCGCTGCGCGTGTTCTTGAGCCATACTTCCGAGTTGCGGCAGCACCCGCAGGATCGGTCGTTCGTGGCCGCTGCGGAGCGGGCAGTGATCCGGGCCGGAGAAACGGTCATGCACATGGCTTACTTCACCGCGCGGGAAGACCGGCCGGCGGCATACTGCCGGCAGGAGTTGCAGCGCGCCAGCGTTTACGTCGGCATCATCGGCTTCCGCTACGGCTCGCCCGTCAAGGACCAGCCGGACCTGTCCCACACCGAGCTGGAGTTTGCGGTCGCTACCGAGCAGGGCCTGCCGCGGCTAGTTTTCCTGCTGGATGAGGATGCGGTTCTGCCTCTGCCCCGAAAGTACCTGTCGGATCCCGAGTATGAGGAGCGGCAGCGCGGGTTCCGTACGCGGGCCACGGACGCGGGGGTGACGGTTCGGAGGGTCGGGTCACCGGACCAGTTGGAGCTGCTGGTGTTCCAGGCGCTCAAGGAGCTGCGGCAGCAAACCGAGCAGCGGATCGAGACCGGGCTGCGGCAGGAGCGTGAGGCCGGGGAAAACCCGGCAGTTCGCCGGGCCAGGTTTGTCAATCCGCCGCCGATGACCGCGCCCAGCTGGTTTCAGGACCGGCATGTGGAAACGCGGCTCATCGGCGAGTTCCTCCGCGATGACGCGCTGCGGCTGTTGACTGTGGTCGGCCGTGGCGGGGTGGGCAAGACCGCCATGGTCTGCCGGCTGTTAAAGGCGCTGGAAGCCGGCCGGCTGCCCGACGACGGGGGCGAGTTACCGGTCGATGCGATCGTGTATCTCAGCCCCGTCGGCATTCATCCGATCAGCTTCCCGAACTTGTTCGCCGACTTGACCCGGCTGCTTCCCGACGCGGCGGCGCAGCGGCTGCTGCAGCTTTACCGCGACCCGCAGCAGCCTCCCGGCCGACTGGTGCTCACGTTGCTAGAGGCGTTCCCGAGCGGGCGCAGCATCGTGCTGCTCGACAACCTCGAAGACGTGATCGACCCGGTTACCCTGGCGCTGAGCGACGCCGGGCTGCACGCTGCTCTGAGCGAGCTGCTGACCGCCCCCCAGCACAGCATCAAGGTCATCGCGACCAGCCGCCTGGTGCCCCGCGAGCTCCTGCTACAGCATCCCGGGCGGCACCAGCGCGTCGACCTTGACGCAGGCCTGCCAGCACCCGAGGCGATCGAGGTGCTGCACAGTATGGACCCGGCCGGCGCGCTGGGGTTGCGCGATGCATCCCCAGAGCTGCTGGCGACCGCGTGCGAGCGGACGCGGGGTTTCCCGCGGGCGCTGGAGGCCCTGGCAGCGATCCTTGCCGCCGACCGTGACACCAGTCTGCCCGGCCTGCTCGCCGCGGCGGAGAAGATCCTGCCGGGTCAGATCGTGGAGGTCCTGGTCGGGGAGGCGTTTGATCGCCTCGACCCGCTCGGCCGACAAGTTATGCAGGCGCTGGCCGTCTACCCAGCACCGGTGCCGCCGGTGGGCGTGGACTATCTGCTGCAGCCGTTCGAGCCGGCCATCGACAGCGGCCCCGTGCTGGCCCGGCTGGTCAACATGCATTTCGTCCGCCGCGACACGGGCCGCTACTACCTCCATCAGGTGGACCGTGACTATGCTGTCAGCCGCATTCCGCCAGGGCAGTGTGCAGACGTCGAGCCGGGCCCGTTCAACCTGTATGCGCTGCGGGCCAGGGCCGCCGGCTACTTTGAGCAGACCCGCACCCCCCGGGACAGCTGGCGGAGCCTGGACGATCTCGGCCCACAGTTGGCCGAGTTCGAGTTGCGATGCGCCAACGCCGAGTACGAAACCGCCGCAGCCATCCTCGCCGACATAGGCGAGTGCCTGCAGCGGTGGGGACACTACCGGCTGGCCGTCGATATGCATGAACACCTTAGTGCCAGGCTCACCCGCCCGTACTGGCAGATGGCCACGGCGAACGCGCTCGGCACCAGCTACGCGACACTCGGGCAGACCGGGCGTGCGGTAGAGCACTTCCAGCAGGCTCTTGCGATCGCCCGCCAGACGCGTGACCGCGGCGTCGAAAGCAGCGCGCTGGGCAACCTCGGCAACAGCTACTCGACTTTAGGGCAGATCAAGCGGGCGGTCGAGCACTACCAGCAGGCCCTTGCCATCGCACGTGAGACCGGCGACCGCGGCATCGAGGGCAGTGCGCTCGGCAGCCTCGGCAACTGTCACGCCGGCCTAGGGCAGACCAGGCAGGCGATCGAGCGCTACCAGCAGGCTCTTGCTATCGCCCGTGAGACCGGCTACCGCAGCAGCGAGGGCCTTTGGCTGGGCGGCCTGGGCGGCTGTTATGCCGACCTTGGGCAGACTGGGCGGGCGATCGAGCACTACCAGCAGGCTCTTGCCATCGCCCACGAGATCGGTGACCGCGGCATCGAAGGCACTGCGCTGGGCAACCTCGGCAGCCGGTCCGCGACCCTGGGGCAGACGGGACGGGCGGTGGAGCACTATCAGCAGGCTCTTGCCATCGCCCGCGAGGTTGGTGACCGCGCCAGCGAAGGCTCCTGGCTGGTTGCCCTCGGCAACAGTTACCGGGACCTGGGGCAGACAGTGCAGGCGATCGAGCACTACCAACACGCCGCCAAGATCGGTGACGCCACCGGGAACGCGCAGGTCGAGGCCGAGGCATGCCTCGGCCTGGCACAGGCCCGCTTGTACCGCGAAGAGTGGCCCGGAGCCCGGCGGGCCGCGGAAGCCGCTCGCCGTCACGGATCCGGACAGCTATTGCCGCAGGTGTTCGCTGCGCTCGGGACGGCCCATCTGCGCGAGGGTGATCGCACGAACGCGGAACAGGCCTTTTCTGCTGCGTTATCAGCGGCAAATAGTCTGCTGCCAGGTACCCATGGGATGATCTATGTACTGTACGCAAAGGGGATCGCGAGCGCAGGTCAGGCCGTGGTCGGCAAGCGCGATGCAGCGCAAGCTGCACGTCGCACCTTCGAACAGGCACTGAGCCTCGCCCTGCTGCCCGGCGTCCGTGTGCGGACCCTCCGGCAGCTAGACCTTCTGGCCGCCGCCGACGCCGGAGGGCTGCTGACAGATATCCGGCGTACTCTCACCGAGCACCACTAGACATCGCGCCGAGCACCACTAGACATCGCGCCGAGCGCCACTAGACATCGCGCCGAGAACCACTAGACACCGCGTAAATTGAGGCTCGCGCTGCCGACGAGGAGACAGGCCAGCCGCTAGCCGATCACCAGGTGGCCCTGGCCCGAGTGGGCGGCCAGTTCGAGGCAGCGGCGCGAGCAGGTCGCCCAGCCGATCACCGGCGTGCCGCTGAGGTGCCGACGGCCGGGCTTGTGTTCCATGGCCGCTGGAGCTGCGGGTGCTGGCGGTTTTCAGCCAGCCGCCGGGACCCGTGTCGGCGCCGCGACGGGAGCCGTATCGATCCCGCAGCCGACCGGAAGCCGCGGTGCATGAACCCGACTGCAGAGATCTCCACGTTCAGCTGGCACGGCCCGATTGATAGCGTTGGCGCAGTGCTGAACCAGAGTGAG
Organism: Streptosporangiaceae bacterium; assembly: GCA_035517695.1. GTDB lineage: Bacteria > Actinomycetota > Actinomycetes > Streptosporangiales > Streptosporangiaceae > DATFVJ01. The sequence goes on along the minus strand of DATIYI010000065.1, from coordinate 6,554 downwards.
GCGAGGCGCTTTCGCGATGGTGATCCCGACGTGGTGCGTGCCGTGTACCGGGCCTACGGAGGGCTGGTCTTCGCGGTAGCGCACAAGGTCCTGGGCGACCGGGGACTCGCCGAGGAGGCGACGCGGCAAGCGTTCGTCCAGGCGTGGCGTACAGCTGGCGAGTACGACCTGACCCGGGACCTCGGTCCCCGGCTGGCCGTGATCGCCCGCTCGGTGGCCATCGGTATCCGGCCGCCGTTGACGGAATCGGTCTACGACGAATGGAAGGCGCGCCGAGCCGTCGCTGGCATGTCCGCCGATGAGCAGCAGGTCATCCGTCTTCAACACTTCGACGGGCTCACCGACGCCGAAATCGCTGAGCGGTTGGGAGTTCCGATTGGTACGGTCAAGTCGCGCTCGTTACGGGCCCTTCGCAGTCTGGTCGGCCAGCTCGGACATCCTCGGGACGGGCGCGGGTGAACCGGGGTCCGGCCAGGCGCCGTAGAGCCAAGCGGAAAGAGATAAGTCAGTGACCAGCGATGACGATCGGATCGCCTACCTGGCGGGCGATACCGCCCGTCCTGTCGACCCGGGGGATCGGGAGGAACTGGACGGGCTGCGTGCGTTGCTGGCCGATCCGTCGACGTGGGAGGAGCCATCCCCGGCGCTCGAAGACCGCGTAATGGCGACCGTCGCCGTAGCATCGGGCGCCCGTCCGAGTCCAGCGCCAGGCGCCCGGTCACGTAGGTTCCGACCTGGACTTCTCTACACGGCATTCGCGGCGGCAGCCGTCGTGATCGCGGTGGCTGTAGTGACCTTGCGCGGCACAGGCAACTCGCCGACGCAGTTCAAAGCGGCGCTGGCAGCCCCTAACACTGCCGGGGCGCAGGGCGGCGCGCCCGCGGCGCCGCGCGCCGCGGGCGACGCCACCCTGACCCAGACCGCTGCTGGCTGGCGGATTGCGCTGAACGCCACGGGGCTGCCCCGCCTCGACAACGGACGGTACTACCAGGCATGGCTGAAGAACGCCGCCGGGATCTTGGTGCCTGTCGGCACATTCAACCAGGGCCCGAGCGTCACGTTGTGGGCGGGCGTCCCACCGACAGACTTCCCGACGCTGACCGTCACCGAGCAGCAGGTGGGGCGCGGCCAAGCGTCATCGGGGCAGCGGGTCCTTACGGGCTCGGTGGATCTGCATCGCTGAGCGTCCACCCATAACGAGGCACGTCAAGGCCTGCCACTGGCTCTGGCCGGTCGGCCCCGCTCCACGTCACCCAGGCCAGGAGTCCTCATGGGACGGGCGGTCGCCGCCCAAGGCTTCGTCCCCTCATGTTTGGTTCACCGACTGACCACTGCCGGCAGGGCTTTTCTCGGCTCTCACGGGGGTGGCTCGTGGCGGTCCGCCTCGTCTATTCAGCGGAACGATCGCGTATCCCGCCATGGACAGGACGGACGGGATCAGCCGGACCGCGTCGCGGTCGAGGTCGCGGACGTCCTCGCTTAGCTCCTCCCAGGGCACCAGATGGGGCGAGAACCTGGCGGACGCGTCGCGGACCGGGCCGTACCGCCAGCCGGCCTGCCGCCGCTCGTCTTGCCATCTGTCGTGCTCGGCTTGGGCGAGTTGCTCCACCTGCTCGGCACTCAGTTCGAACGGTGCGGCATCCCAGTCCGCTTCCGGCGTGAACTCATATCCGATCGCGCCGAGCTTGGCGCGGATGTCGGCGACCTGAAGCCGGTTCGACTCGCGCAGGTCTTCGGGGAGGTCCTCCCACGCGGCGAGCGCCGGATCGCTGCCGGGCATTCCCCCTTGCGCGAGGCGCCTGCGCACGTAGTCCTGGTGGACCGCGCGCGCGATGGACTCGCTTTCCAGGTTGAGGACGACGTCCGCTCGGCAGATCTGGTCGAGCAGCCCGAACGCGTAGACATTCGCGAGGTAGCCGCTTGCCGACCGGTCCAGCAGCGTGACCAGGCTAGCGCCCGCGAGCCCGGCCGCGCAGGCCACGACAGGCGTCTCGTCGGGCAGCGCATGGCGGAGCCGGATTACTGCCTGGACGTTCTCAGCGTCCGTCTCGAGGCAAGCGAAGGCGATGTCCGGCCGCCCGCTGTCGGGACCGCCGTCGGCCGCCACCGGTGATGGGGGGAGGGAAAGTGGCGGCGCGGCCGGGTCAGCCAGATCGGCCGTCACCGCCGTCAGGTCCGCGCTGCCGCCGAGCGCGGGGAGCCGCGCCCGCAGGGCAGCGAGCCGGTCTGCCGCGTCGGGAGCGATCAGCGTGACCCGCATCTGCCTCGCGCTGTCACGGTGATCGAGCCGCCACCGGCGGACGGCCTCGGTGACCAGGTTGAGGGCGACCGGCCCGGACCCGGCGACAATTATATGAGGCGGGGCGCTGCCCGCCGCCGCACTCCGAGCCTGCCAGGCGTCGAGGAGCGCGCTCGGCCCGAGACGGTATACGTTGAAGAATTCGAGCCGCACGCGGCCCCTGCCAAGGGTGCTGAGCGCTGCCTCCTCCAGCAGCTGGCAGAGGTTCAGGTCGCCGATATGTACGAGGACCCGCTGAACCTGTCTCCGCCGGGTTGACACCCGGGTGAGGAGGATGGCGACCTCGGCGTTGGTGCCCTCGTCACCGCAGACGACGAGCGCCAGCCGCGAACGGCTCAGCCCGGTGCGGGCGAGAACCGCCGCGTCGGTCGCATCGCCGCGCAGCAGTGGGATGCCGCAATCGGCACATGCCGTCGCCTCTGCGCCGGAAGGATCCCTATCGACGGCGACGACCCGGTCCCCACGTTCGTAGAAGCTGACGGCCAGGCGCATGCCGCAGCGCCCGAGCCCGAGCACGATGACGTGGTTGCGGAACATGATCCGCACGCGCAGCCGGAGCCACTGCTCCGCGAAGATCGCGGCGAGCGCACGGAAGCCTACGTACGCGACGGCGAGGGGCGCGAGCCAGCGCGCGACCTCCAGCATGGGAGGCAGCGGCGGGGTCACGGCCGTGCTGAAGGAGAACAGTCCGACCGTGTCGTAGAGCCGGTCCAGGTAGGGTAGCGGCGCGGTGGCAGTCCCAGGGCTACGCCGGTACTCGCCGAAGCCGACGATGCCGAGGATCAGTACCGCGGTCACCATGGCCCCCGTCGCCGCCCAGCGGTACTGGCGCCACAGCACCCGCAGCCGCCGGTACCGGTGGGCGCCTTGTATCATTGCTCACTCCCGCGGTGCGGTCAGGGGCAGGACCTCACCCGGCCACCGGACGTTGCTGACGGCCAGGTCCGCGTAGGTGGCGACGCAAAACCGGGCGAGTGTGGGGGTGACCGCCGTAGTGGAACAGGCTGACCTGCTTGGCCCTCGGTGAGCACGATAACAGCCAGCTGACCTAGGGCAGCGGCCATGACGGTAAGCCCGCTGAACAGCGAGACCACGAGCAACGGCTGCACAGGCGCACCCGTGCAGGTAGTTCGTTTGTCGGCACACGGTGCTGGCCGGGCGACCAAGCTTCCCCATGTGACCCCTCGTCAGGAACCTGGCGTTACCGTCTGTTGTGGGTTTAATAGGCCCATAGCGGGTCCCGGGCGCTCGGCGGAATCCTGCGGGTCGGCCCCGGGCCCACAGATGGGAGGGCCACCGCGCCGGCGGCGGCATGTCAGCGGCACGCTGAGCGCGGCCACGCTCCGCCGCTAGGAACCAGGCCGACCGGTGCGTGATACCCAGCCGCTCAGGCGTCCTGTCGTCATAGCTCAGCATCGCCACCACCACGCCGATCTCGTTGATCCTCCGCAGGCCGGCCCCTACACCGTGTACTCCCCGGCGCAACAACGATCCCGCCCTGCCCGCAGAGGTCTCACACCGCCACCAGCAGCAAGCGGCTTGCGAGCGCCACCGAAGTCGCCAGGCGGTCAAGGAGCAGTTCGCGCGCGACAGCACTGTGGCGCAACTGACAGGGGAGAAGAGCGTTCCTCCGGGCGAGATCCCGGCAGCTGTTGATAATCCGGCTGGCGACGATGTTGTCGGCCGTCTTCAAGCGAAGATCGAGCTCAAGCTCGAGCACGGACTCGAAAGACTGCCGGATGGACTGCTCCGCCGTGTCCAGCAACCTGTCCACCTTCTGGTGGTCGGCGAGATGCGCGCCCGCGGTCGGTGGGGTGGCCAGATCGGTGCACGTGCCGACGACCGCGGGCGGTAAGTCGTGGTTAATGTTGGCGTTCATGCCGGCGAGGGCGAACTGGATCGGTTCGATCCCTGTCTCGGCGCGCTGTTCGACAAGGGGGCGCCAGGCCAACGGTGCCGTCGCTGGCTTGTCCGCGGCGCCGACGGCGTCAAAGTAGAGATTGGCGAATTCCACATCGAGCATGGTCGTCAAAACCTGATCGGCGTAGAACCGCTGCCCAAGTTCGTTGTTCACCTCACAGGTCACCTCGAGATACATGCGACTGAAGCAGGCCAGACCATCGTCTGGGGGAGTCACCGCATCGATGGCCTCCATGCGAGCTATCGTTTCCGCGACCGACGTGACGGGCACGTACGGGTCTGGCGGATGAGCGGACATAGCGTCACTATAGGGCCATCGTCCTCCTGCGGATCGAGCGGCGGCGCCCGGCGTCGCCACGTGGCCAAGTCGTCTTTACCCTCGGCCAAACCTGCCGCCGTCACTACCCAAGGACCACGCGGCATGCCGTTGGTGGCCTTGTTCGGGTGCACGTACAACGCCGCTATCCGGTGGGGCTGCGAAAATTCAGTTGCGCTGTTCTGGCCTGCTATTTCGTGGCCGACGTGAAAACCGCCAGTGACAACTTCTCGCTGCCATGAGCAACAAGGCGAGCCAGCCCGGCCAGGGACACCGGGCGGGGAACCCTGCAACTATCTGCCATTACGGGCCAGCAGCCGGCTCGACCGGAATCCGTTGACCGGATGGTCAATGGTCGTCACCGGGGCAGAAACGGTCTATGTCCACCTAGCTGGAGCTGACGCCCGACCGCCAGGATCCTGGGGGCTGAGGCCATATCGCCAGGATTCTGGCGGCTGACGCCCGCTCAGCGGCATGAACTGGCACGGGCGTCTGCGCGACGGTTTGACCTGTCATGCTCGCCGTACCTGGCCGCGCTCACAATTGGAGGCATGGTGACGCCCGATCCTGTGCCGGGACCTGACTCTGGGCTGCCGGAGATGAGCGAGTTTCCTTTGCGGCGTGCCGGCCGGGTCATCCTGCTTGATCCGGAGGACCGTGTTCTGCTGATGCGATACGACGACGCCCCGCCTAACGGAAGCCACTGGTCGACTCCCGGCGGGGCCTGAATGCGGGCGAGGACTATCCTGCGGCTGCTATCCGTGAACTGGCCGAGGAGACGGGCTGGAGCGATGTCGTCCTGCTCGGGGAAGTTCACCGGCACACCCTGATCATGGATTACGGGGGCGGGCTAGTGCGCCAGCGTGAGCGTCTTTACTTGGCGCGGACTGACGAGGCCTGGCGTGAAATCCGGGGGGTTGGTGCGATGCACGCCGCTGACGGCATCGCCGCCTGGCGATGGTGGACGCTGGCAGAACTGGACGGGGTCGTGGAGGTGGTCTGGCCCGCTGAGCTTGCAGACTTGATCAGGAACGTGCTCAACGGGAGCTAGCCGCATGCGGCGTTGCTCAGCTCCGGCGCTGCGCGGCTCCCGCCTCGTACGCCATGGTGGAAGGGAGGCGATTGAGATGCTTAGCGCTGTCAAGCACGGTTCCGCGGTGGCCGCGGCAGGACCCTCGGCCAGACTGGTGGAGTCTCAGATCTCCGGCGAAGGCTGTGCGTCTGGGGTTAAATGCCGGGCCGGGGTGCGAGGTGGTAGGTGATGGGGCGGCTGTCGCCGGTCATCGCGGGCGGGGTGGCGTTGATCTCCTCGATCAGCAGGTTCAGGGCGTGGGCGACGCGGGCGGAGCCTGGCTGGTCGAGCTGGACGGTGATCGCGGCGGGGGTCCAGGTGATGGTGCCGGCCAGGCCGCGGATGATGGTCTGGCGGGTGATGGCGCGGTACTCGTCGTCGTCGCGCAGGTAGGCGTTGAGGTGGCCTGACAGCCAGTGCTCGGCGTTGTGGGCGAGCAGCCGCAGGACCATCTGCAGGCCGCGCCGGCCGGCGCGCAGCAGCGCGGTTTTGGCGTCGGGGCTGATGTCGCAGGCGGGCAGTTTCGCGGGGATGGGCTTGCGGGCCGTGACGGCGGCGGCCGCCGCGGCGCGGGCGCGGGTGATGTCCTCCTGCAGGCCCGGGATGCGGGCGTTCTTGGCGGCGGGGGCAAGGCCCGGGTCGGCGAGCAGGGCGGCGAGGCCGCGCTCGGCGGCGGCCAGGGTCTTGTCCGCGTTGCGGACGGCGGTGTTCGCCTGGTCGCGGGCGGGGTTGCGGATCAGCTTGGTGTTCGTCTCGATGCTGGCCAGGTAGTCGCAGATCTTGTCTATGCCATAGTTCTCGCTGGCGTACTTGAGGAAGTTCTCTTCCCGCCACCGGGATTTCAGCCAGGACAGGATCTCCGCCGGGCAGGCGCCGAAGTCTGAGGTCAGGATCTGCAGGGCCACCTTGCCGTGCTCGAACAGGGTGATCTGCCGGGCCTGGCCGTA
>DATIYI010000064.1:0-7236 GCA_035517695.1 Streptosporangiaceae bacterium | reverse complement strand
GCTCATCGCCCACCGCGACAGCAACCGCCCCGAAAACGGCCCCCCCTACTACCAGAAAGCCGACCTCTCCGCCCCCGGCCGCCCCCGCGCCACCAGATTCGTCCACCAAATCGTCCTCCTCGCCTGGGCCGGCGAATGCCCACCCGGGCAGGAGTCCTGCCACGCCGACGACATCCCCGACCACAACTGCCGGACCAACCTCCGCCACGACTGGCCCGACGGCAACGCCGCCGACAAGGCACGCCAAGCCGCCTACCACCTCGCCGGCGCCCGCGCCCGCAGGTCAGACCATGCGCGGCGGTCCCGCGCGACCCAACTCGCGAACAGCCCAGCCGCAGCCCGCGCCTACCTCGCCGAGGTCCTCGCCGACGGCCCCCGCCCGGTCCGGCAGGTCGAGCAGGACGCGCAGGCCCGCGGCATCGGCCTGGAGACGCTGAAGTTCGCCCGCCGCGACCTCGGCTGCACCTGGCTCATCTCACTCCCGGTAACCGAAAGCTCCAACGGAGCGGCGGCGCCCCCGCGTCAGTCGCGATGGCGCTTCGCGCCACGTGACATTCTCCGGCGGCGGCAATGAGAGATGAGAGGTGCTTGAACTGCACCGCCACTGGGTTCATTTGGCTGGGTTACCTCAGGCGGCTGGTTAGCTGCCCTATTTGCCTCGGTACCGGGGCCGACGCGAAGCTCGGCGAGCAGGAGCGCCGCTGCAGTAAGTGCCGCCAAGTAAAGCCGCACGACGAGTTCAAGCGCACGCGCCGGTGCCGGGCTTGCGAGAACGCCTCTGTCCGAAGGCGCAGCGAGGCATGCCGCGCTCAGGTCCTTGAGCATTACGGCACCGTCTGCGCATGCTGCGGCACTACGGACGACCTCACCATCGATCACATCAACGGTGACGGCCAGGAGCACCGCAAGGAACTGTTCGGCTCGACGAAGGCCCAGCCTGCGGCTTTTTACCGCTGGCTGGTCAGGAGCGGGTTCCCCGACGGATTTCAGACGCTTTGCCGCCTGTGCAACTCCTCCAAAGGCCAGGGCGGGCGTTGCCGTCGTTGGCACGGAAGCTCGCTAGTCACCTCAAGTGAGAGCGAAGGCGGTGACGGAGCGTGAATCGCATAAGACCCATGACAGTCACACACAGTCACCTATTACAGACAGTTATCGCAGGCCGGAAGCCGCAGGCCAGCCTGCCACCGGCGCGGCAGCCGGCAAGCATTTTGCGCGCCTCCGGCGCGCGGTGTCGCGGCGCATTCGCGCCAAACCGGTTACGGCGGGTGACGGGGTGGGGCTTGGAAGCGCCGAATGGCACGTTACAGAGAGTGACCGTGACTGTGTGTGATGACGAAAGGCGGGTGGCCTGATGCTGCCGCTGCTGATCCTGTTCGCCCTGGCCGCGCACCACACCGCAGGCGGCCTGCGGCACGTTGTGAAGTGTGACGACCGGCGCTGCCGGTGCTGGCTGCCGCACCGGTTCCTCGCCGGCCGGCCGATGAACGGCAAGACGGTCACCAACGCGACGTTCTGGCGGGACGCGACGAAGCCGCCGTTCACGCAGACCGGGCACGCGCCTAAGTTCCACCACCTGGCGCGGGTGAAGCTGGTAGGCGTGCGATACGCGGCCGTTGTGGTGCCGGCGCTGGTCCTGTACGGCTGCCTGGTGGCGCGCACGCTGACCGTGGCGGCCCTGGCGGCCGCCGTCGCCGCTGGGGTGGCGTACGGGGCGGTGCGGGCTGTGCGGGCCGTCTGCGGGCTCCGGGCGCGCGTCCGGCACCGTAGTCACCGTAAGCAGCCGATGTCGCAGGCGCTCGGCGAGCAGGTGTCCGCGTCGCCGAAGACGGTCGCGGCGGCGCTGAGCTGGAACGAGGACTACGCCAACGCGGCACCTGGTGACAGTGTCGCTGTGCTTGACCTGTCGGCGTTCCCGGCGTTCAAGGCGTCGCCGAAGGACCGGGCCGCGGTGGAGCATCTGTTGACGTCGCGGATCGGGTTCGAGTTGGTGTTCCAGTGGCGGGTCGCCGATGAGCGGCCGGTGCTGGAGATGACGCGGGCTCACGAGCTGCCGCAGATCGTGTACCTGCATGAGGTGCTGGACCGGGTTGAGGCGCTGCCGGAGGACAAGACCGCGGTCGGCCTTGATGATCAGGGCGGCCTGGTGTGCTGGGACTGGAACAGTGAGTCGCCGCACGGGCTACTGAACGCCGGTTCAAGGCATGGCAAGACTGAGACTGAGGAAGGCATGGTCGCCCAGGTGCTCCGCAAGGGCGGCACCGTGACGTACATCGACGTGAAGCGGGTGTCGATCCAGGGCTTGAAGGGCCTGCCGGATCTGACGCTGTGTGACAACCCGCGGGACATGCCCGGGATCTGGAAAACGATCGAGAAGTGGGGCCGTGAGTTGGACCGGCGGATCGACGCCCGCACGAAGGACCCGACGGCGGAGTTCCCCCGGAACTTGCTGGTGCTTGAGGAGGTCAACCAGTTCAGCGAGATGTGTGACGAGTTCTGGGAGACGTGGCCGGAGGAGGACGAGGACTACCGGGGGACGGTGCTGTGGAAGCCGCGCAGAGCGAAGCGGACCCCGCCGATCTGGCGTGTGGTGAAGAAGGGCGTGTGGGAGGGCGCGTTCGCGAAGCAGAACGTCCTGATCGCCGGGCAGAACATTGAGGCGCAGACCGTTCGGGGGGTGCGGAACAGCATCGGGATGCGGCTGCTCGGCGGCTACCAGCCGCAGAACTGGAAGGCGCTGGTCGGTACCACCCCGGTGCCTGCGGCGCCCCCGCAGAAGGGCCGCTGGTGCATGGTCAACGGGTCTTCGCAGACGTGGGTGCAGGCGCTGATCGCTGATCTGGACGCGAACAAGTCGGCTGCGATCTGGCGGGACTACGCCCGCAACGGGCGTCGCCTCGACGGGACCGAGCCTGCTACGGAACCTGTGACTGTGGGTGGTTACACGGGCGGAAACGGCAGGTCAGGGGCGCAAACGGCCGGCACGCTGTCACCCGTTACGGAGATGGGCCTGCTGGACATCGTCCGGGCCTTTTTGCTGCCTGGTGGCAGCAGGGAGGATCAGCAGAAGCTCGCGGATGTGCTGCGGCAGGACCGGTGGCGGTCCGACCACGAGCAGTTGCCGGGCGGCCTGCGGTTCCCGGAACCGCAGAGGACGGTGGGGCAGAAGGAGTTGTTCGATCCGGCGCAGGTCGTCGAGTTCAACGCTGCGAGGCGCGGATGAGCGGCACCAGGTGGAAGGACGCCGCGCTGTGCGCCCAAGTGGACCCCGACCTGTGGTTCCCGGCAGACGGCTCCAGCGCCACCGCAGCGACGGCGCGGCGGATCTGCGCCGGATGCCCGGTGCGGGCGGAGTGCCTCGACTACGCGGTGACGCTCGAGCCGTTGCCGCTGGACGGGATCTGGGCGGGCCTGACGCACGTGCAGGTCCGCCAGGTCGCTGCGGCCCGCACGCGGCCACGGCCTTGCTTCACGTGCGGCGCCACGTTTGTGCCGGCGAGCCCGCAGAACCGGGCGTACTGCTCGGACGGCTGCCGTGATGTGGCGCGCCGGGAGCAGAGCGCCGCGTCGGAGCGGCGGCGCCGCGCGAGGGTGCGGGACAGGAAGGCCGCCGCATGAACACCACTAGGAGGATCTGATGGTTACTGCCGTTTTTGTCGTCGCCGAGTCCATCGGCGAAGCGAAGGCTAAGGCTGTGGCGTTCGTGAAGGAACAGCCTGTCGAGGCCAACTACACCTTGGGAGGCGTGATGGTGAGGCGGGGTAACAACTACCGCGGCATGCGGTGGGCGTTCGCCAAGCCCAGACGGCGATCAGGGGCAGCGAAGCAACAGGCCAGGAAAGCCGCTGCGGCCTCTGGCGCGGTTTCCCTGACTCCGCGCCAGGCGCAGATCATGGCGCTTGTCGCTGCCGGGCAGGGGAATCCTGAGATCGCCGAAGCTCTGTCGATAAGCCTGAGCACGGTCGGCATGCACATCAGTACGGCCTACGCAAGGCTGGGTGTCACTTCACGCGAGGATGCGATCGCGCGGTGGCAGGAGCAGGAAGCGGTGCCGCCACTTGCCGCAGGCGCATAGGCCGCAGTCGCGGCCGGGTAATGCCGGTGAGCGTGCCGCGTGAACCGGCGTACGTACAGGCCGTATGGCACCGCATATCAACTAGGAGGATCCGATGGTCACTGCTGTTGTTGTCGCCGCCGTGCTGCTGTATGTGGCGTTCCACGCCGGGCACGCGCACTCGAACTACCGCCACGGCCGCGCCCGGGGGAAGCGTGGGATCAACCTTTACTGGTCGTCGGTGCGGGGGCCGTGGATTTCGGTGCCGGGGCCGTTCGGCACGCGGATCGGCCGTCACATTTGAGTCACGGTGCGCGAAACGCGGCCCTAACCGGCCGAGACGATCACGAGGTGGGCGAATGATGCCGGACACGACCGCGTACGACAGCACCGGGGAGGCGCTTGTGACACGGCACCGGGAGTACCTGCGGCATGGCACGGCGGCCCGTGACCGCTGCACGACAGCGGGTACCTACATTGTCGGCGCGGCGGCCGCGGCGATGTCGTGGACCGGATGGTTCCTCCTGGCCGCCATGTGCGGCTGGTCGAGCCGGCTGGCGTGGCTGCTGCCGATCGCCGTCGACGTGTACGTGGTCACGTCGATGCGGGTTTGGCTGCGGGTGGCGTGGGCGTCGCAGCGGACGCGCCGGTTCGCCGCATTCTCCACGGTGTTCGCGGTGGTGCTGTCGGTCGCGGCGAACGCGGCGTACCACTTGATGGATTCGCTGGGGTGGCGGCGTGCGCCGTGGCCGGTGGTGGTCGCGGTGTCGGGCCTGGCGCCGTTGATGCTGGCTCTTGTGGCGCATCTACAGGCGCGGCTGAACGCAGACAAGGCGGCGCCAGATGGCGCGGCTGCGGCGGTTCCTGATGCGACACTGGAGCCCGCTGTGGTGCGGCCAGCGGAGCCGGTTCCTGTCGCGGTTCCTGTCGCGGCGGAGCCGACAGCAGCGGCGACAGAACCGGCGACAGAACCGGCGACAGGCGACGCGACAAAACAGCGCCAGCCGACGCGACAGAAGCCGCGACAGAACACCCGCCAAACCGGCGCCGCCAAACGCGCCAAAGCAGCCCGTCTTGTCGCCGACGACCCGGCCATCGCGGCGCCAGCCCTGGCCGCCAAATGCGGTGTCAGCGACCGGACAGCGCAGCGGTGGAGAACCGAGTTGACGCGCCCGCATCTTGTGGGCAAGAAGGAGGGGGCGCGATGAGGAAGCCGATGCCGTGCGGGTTCTGCTCGGGCGGATCCTGCGACAGATGCCCCGGGTCGATTAAGAACGCGACGGCGCCCGACGTGAACGGGGACCGGACGTGGATGTGTCCGTGCGCGCAGGCCGGGCATCCGGGCCGTGTCAGCGAGGAGGCCGCGTGAGCGGGATCAAGATCCCGGAGGCGTACCGGGAACTGGCACGGTTAGCGACCGCGTCGGGCTGGACGATCACCCGGTGCGGGTCAGGGCACCTGCGGTGGGCGCCCCCGGACGGCAGGTGCGTGTTCACGCCGGCGACGCCGACGGATGGCCGGGGTGTGTGGAATGTGCGGGCGAAGCTGCGCCGCGCGGGACTGGGCGACAGGAACGCCGCGTGAAACCCGATTTCGTCGGACCGGTGTGGGATGGTGGCAGTGTGTGCCCGCTGGAGCCTGACCCGGACCTCGTGCTCCTGGGCCTACGCGCAGCGCTCCGCAAAGGACACGCGGTCACGAAACCCGCAGTAGCCGTGGTACTGGCTGCGGTACTCCCCGAGTTTCAGCGGCGTGTCCTCGCCGCCGCTGGTGAAGGCATCACGGAAGTTGACCCGGAAGGACAGGCATGGTGACTGGCGAGTGGTGCAAGGCGTCGAAAAGCAACAGTTTCTCCAATTGCGTCGAGGTCCGCGCCGCGGGCGGCCGGGTTCAGGTGCGGGATTCCAAGGACCCGGACGGGCCGGTCCTGACGGTGTCTCCGGCGGCGTGGCACAGGTTCCTGCTCGACCAGGTGAAGCGCGACAAGCAGTAGAAGGACCGGCTGCGCTGGGACGCAGCGTTCCGGCTCCCGGTTTGGCGCGCTCTCGCCTCTCCCGTCACACTGACCTAGAGCCGATCCATGCGCGCTGCAAGGGGGACCAATGGTGGCCGAGATCGCATGCGCCGGGCCCTGCAACCACCACTGGCGCGAAGCCCAGACAGCATTCCGGCAGGCTCTCGCCGCCTACGACCCCCTCAACCCGGACGAACGCCGCCCGGTCCCCCCGCAAGTGTTCCCGGTCCCCGGCGAACCCGTCTGGTGCGGCCGGTGCGCCGCCGCGATCCGCGCCGAGCTCGCCGAACTAGACGACCTTGCATGCCTCCTCGCCGCCGCAGCGGACGGGCACCGCGGCGCGGGCGCCGGGGAGCGTGTCACCGGGACCGCGGGACGGCGGTCGCCGTCGCCGTCGGCGGACGTCCTCGATGAGCTGTACTCGGTGTTGCATGGCTGGGAGTCGGCGTACCGGGGGACGGACCCGGTGGCGCGGCGCGGGTATCTGGCGTCGGCTTTGACGACGTGTGTGGCGTGGATGGTGGCCCATTTCGATGGGATGATCCGGCACCCGGATATTGGGGTTCCGTTCGGTGAGGAGGTGCGGCAGTGGCACCGGTCGCTGCGGCGCCGGGCGAAGGCGGGGTCGGGGCGGCGTCGTAAGCCGTTGCCGTGCCCGCGTTGTGATGAGCCGGGGCTGATCTGGAATGAGGGGGACACGTATGTGCGGTGCGGGAACCGGGATTGCGGGCGTCTGCTGTCGCTGGACGAGTACGACGAGTACGAGAAACTCGCCGCTGGGGCGTCTGCGGCATGACATGTGCGGGAACGGCTTGACAGGCTGTCACCTGCGGTTCCACAATGGTTGCGCTTAGGTAAGCTATGCCCTCGCGCGGGATGCCCGCTGCGGGGGCGTTTTTTATGCCCGTCCGGGGGTGGCATGCTGCTGCCCGACGAGGCCCCCGATGGTGAGACGTATTTGACGAACGGGCAGGCGGCGAAGGTGTTCGGTGTGGCCCCGTCGACGGTGTCGACGTGGGTGCGTAAGGGTTATCTGGCGCGGGCGCGCGGGCGGTTGTTCCGGTTGTCGGATGTGGCGCGGGCGGAGAAGTTGGCGCGGGACGCGGCGGTGCGGACGTCGGGGTCGGTGAAGCGCGTGATCCGCGACGCCGCCGCCTAGACGCCCCGAGCC
>DATIYI010000063.1:0-4785 GCA_035517695.1 Streptosporangiaceae bacterium | reverse complement strand
CGCCAATACAGCCGGGACGCGCTCCGCTGGCGCTTCAGCAAGGTCACCCGGCAGGCAGGCGTCGGCCACTGGCACCCGCACGAGGGACGGCACACCGCCGTGTCGATCATGAGCTCCAACGGCGTGCCCATCCAGGACATCACCGACACCGTCGGCCACAAGAGCACCCACGTCACCGAGACTGTCTACCGCAAGGTCATCGTCCCGGCGATCCGCGGCGGCGCCACTGTCATGGACACCGTGTTCGGCGAGAACCAGGCCGCAGATGGTTAGTCACTTGATTAGTCACTAGTCATCGAACACCGATTCGAAAAAAATCTGTGGAGCTATGGGGATTCGAACCCCGACCTCTTGCATGCCATGCTAACGACGATCCCGGCTCAAGACTCCGCGAGCTCCAGACCGCCGACAGACGATCAAGGGATACGCGTGATGCCAGCGGACGGAGGGCTCACCAATGCGGGTCACGGCTCTTGCCGTGGCCCTGCGGACGATAACCGAATCCGGTCTCAGATTCAGAGACACGCCAGTGCCGGCAGCAGCACGCGGCGTCGCACTGCTCGCGGGAGCCCGCATCGTCATAGAACCCCGCTGTGGGAACCTGCGCGTATGTGGAAGGCGGCCTCGATCTGTTCCGCCCTCGTCTCCTCGATGGCGTCGCCGACCCTGCCGTTCCCGGCAGCGACCCCCTGGGACAGCAGGCACCATCTGCTGGGATCGCGTGCTCTTCGAAGGCCTGCCTGCGCTCGGTCTTCCGCTGCTCTCATTCCGCAGGCGCCCGCCCGGGAGCGACGATCTCCACCCGGTCGCGGGAGACCTGCACACGGCGCACTGCGGGGCCACCATCATCCCCGTCGCCATGGAAGCAATTGCGGTTCTCGCCCGGACGCTGGGTGCGCTGCGCAGCCCGGCCGGCTGTGCTGTTCTGTCCCGATCCCACCCGCCCGGTGCCGCGCTGCGGGGCCAGATCCCACGGACGAACCGCGGACAAACGATCAGAAAGGCCTGACCGCCTTCCGGCGATCAGGCTCCTGACCTGCAACTTCGTGGTAGCGGGGGCGGGATTTGAACCCGCGACCTCTGGGTTATGAGCACCACGACGCACGTGTCCGCCGTCTCCAGCGTTCCGGAGCGTCTCGCTGACCAGGCGAAGGGCGTCGGTGGGCGTCGCTGGTGTCTCGAGCGTTCTCCCCCGTCCCGCCCAGTCTCGTTAGCAAATCCGTTAGCTCGATGCGCGCCCCGGCCTGCTGCTCTCTGGATCTTTGTGGATGTACCCGCGCGCAACCACGGACGACTGCTGAACTGTCACCCTGCGGCCGACACAATGGAGATTCGGCCAAGCAAGTCAGTCACAAGGAACGGTTTTACAGAGAGTCGGCAGCATTCCTTAGTCGTGGTCTCTGACCTGCGATTGGACCGTCTCGCCCCTTTCCGCTGGGGTGGCTGTTTCGCGACAGTTTCGGACGGGTGGGTGACCTCCCTACGCGCGGCCCCATCGTTGCTGTCCTGCCTGACGGGTGACGCCGAGTCGGGACGCGATCTCGGCCCAGGAGTACCCGGCCTGCCGAAGTCCGGTTACGGCCTGGCTTATTGCGTCGTCCAGGTCGGTGGCGAGCCCGGTCATGTCGGCCAGGGCGTCAATGTCACCCGCTGCCACGCGGCGGGCGTGGGCGCGGATGACGCGGCGGGCGTGGGCGCGGATGACGCGGCGGGCGTGGGCGCGGATGACGCGGCGGATGAACGAGGCGTACTTGTCGTTCTCGACCGATCGCCGTCGCCGGTTTGGTGTCAACCTGGCCTTGACGTTGGATCGTCCAGCACGGACGCCCGTGCTGGATGGGTGGTCCGCCGTGATGGGGGTCATCTGCCCTGCTCCTTCCGCCCCGGCCGGGAGAGGGGAACGGCCTGGGGCCTTCACCCGATAGGTGCCGGGGTTGTGGAGCCGGGAGTGGAGGTCAAGTTGCGGCTGCTTGATGCTTTGGACTGCTAGAGGCTCCGCGCAAGCGGGTTGTGCTCGTGGGGAGGGGGCGGGCCAAAGGATCATGCGTTAGCCGCTGCTTGACCGGAGCGGACGGCGGAATACGATCTCGGTGCGGGTGAGGCCCGACGGTGAGCTGGTGCAGCGCATGACCTACTGCTTAGAAGATCGCCGGTTGCGCCGGTCCGGCCTGCTGATCCGCGGCCCGGACGGTTCTTGTCGCCATCAGCGGGGTCATATTGGTGTTATGTTGCTGATTCTCGCCCCCAGGCCACCGATATGACCCGGAGTTCTGTTCAGCCCGTCTTCGCGTGTACATTTTCCTAGTTGGCACGTGCAGCGGGCTGGGTGATGCCGAAGCGGGGAGGTAATATGAAGTCACGGCTGGCCGTCGGCCTTCTGCTTGGCTGCCTAGTGGCAGCGGCGGGTTGTTCCAGCACCAACTCATCGACGGCCAGCCCGGCCACTACCAAGGCCAGCCCGACCGCGGCCAGCACGGCCAAGAACTTCCAGGTCTCCACGCCCAGCGGCCAGCTATCGCTTTCCCTGGACGGCAAGCTGCCCCCGAACTGGCCCAGCCAGTTCCCGGTCCCTTCAGGGGCCAAGGCTGCTGGCTCGGGTTCCTTGGGTGGTTCAAGTTCGGCGACGCTGGTCGCGGCGTATACCACCTCACAGTCGGCCCCGGACGCGTTCGGGTTCTACACGGGCAACCCGAAGCTCACCACCTCGGATCAGAAAACGGTGGGCGCTGGGGCGAGCTTCGCCGGGTCGGCGAAGATCACCGCACCGTACACGGGCTCCGTCACCGTGGTCTCTCACAGCGGCACCACCTACATAGTCATCGTCCTAACTTCTCCTCGTTCGTCTTCTTCCGCTGCCCCCGCCGCCAGTTAGCGCAGGCCTGCGTCGTGCTGGCAACACGCTTAGCGCCGGGGCAGGCGTGGGCCCGCGTGTACTGATGGAACGAAACTGACGCCGAACCCGATCAGCCAGGCGGCGGTTCTGGCTCCGGCCCGTCCAGCGCGCCGGATCGGGAAAGGTTCGCAAAGTCCCAGCGCAGCGGTGGACACGCGGCCCCCGGCAGTGTCGGGGGATCGCCGCGGCGATGACAGGTGCCGGTTATCCCGGCGGCGCGGCGCCGCCCCAGGTTCTCGGCCACGGGTCGAGCTGGGCTCCGTCACCGGCCGCGATGCTTGTTGTGATTGCCCCTTCCAGCCCAGTCCGCCCTGCTGGCGCCCATCATATTGCGCCATTGTGTCGCGGTACGGAATGCCCGCGGCCGGGATGATCGGCCGACGAGGGACAGGGCTGCGGGCGGCATCGGACCTGCGTGCCAGGCAGATCGTGGATGATTCCGCAGCCCAGCTAGCGGTGGGACGGCGCGGGCGCGCCGGGCGGGGCCTCCCAGGGCCAGAGCCCGGCGCGGGGAGCGCCGGACCCGGCGCCGTAGGCGCCGCCTTGATCCACTATGGCTTGATTCGGCAATTCGCTGCGCAGGGCGCCGCTGGCTGCGAGTCGCTATGCGCGCTATGACCTGCTTGCACTAGCGTCATGGTCGTGACTCAGGCAGCGGGTGATGGGCTGAGCCGGTGGCGGACCTTCGGCGAACGTGCCCTCTACGAGAGCCCGGAGGCCTGGCTCGGGCAGGTCGACGTCGGGCTGCCGTCGCGGGAGCGGGTCTGGCAGCACGTTGTGCGGCTGCACCGGGCGGTGGCGGTCGTCTAACTGGATGGGCAGGGCCGGGTGCTGCTGACGTGGCGGCATCGGTTCGTGCAGGACAGGTGGGGCTGGGAACTGCCGGGCGGCCTGGTGGACGAGGACGAGGAACCGGCTGAGGCGGCGGTGCGCGAACTGGAGGAGCAGACAGGCTACCGGGCTGGGCAGCTTGAGCGCCTGATTGCCTTTCAGCCGGTCGCTGAGGTCGCAGACGGTGAGCGGGTCGTGTTCGTGGGCCGGGATGCGCGGCGAGTGGCCGAGCCGGTCAGCGCGGAGGGCATTGAGCGTGCGGAGTGGGTGCCGCTGGGGTCGGTGGCGGGCCTGATCGCTGACGGGCAGGTCTGGAACTCGGCGTCGGTAATCGGGCTGATGAGCGCGGCGCAGCAGGACCAGTGATCGAGGGTGTGCCTGAATCAGGGGGATGGGAAAGATTTGACTGCTTGACCGCTCGGCCAGTCAGGGCCTGGCGCTGTAGCGTCGGGGACGTGGCGACCGAGGATGGCGGGGCGGCCGGGAAGCCGGGCGGGCGCAATGATTTCTCGGCGGCCGGTACGCGGCGGACGCTGGAGATTGCCTGCTCTGCCGCGGGACTGGATGCCGGCGGCGCGGAGTTGTTGCGGCTGGGCGAGAACGCCATCTATCGTCTGCGCTCGGTTCCGCTCGTGGCCAGGATCGCGCGGACGGTCGACTACCTGCCCGCCATCAGGACCGAGGTAGCGGCGGCGCGGTGGCTGCTGGAGTCGGCGGGGTTCCCGGCTGTCCGGCTGGCCGGGCCTGCTGAGCAGCCGCTTGTGGCGGACGAGCGGGTCGTGACGTTCTGGGAGCTGGTGTCGGAGCATACGGAGTTCGGGACCGTCGCGGAGCTGGCCATGCTGCTGCGTTGGCTGCATGACCTGGAGCCGCCGTCGTCGCTGGTGCTGCCGGAACTGCGGCCATTCGGCCGGGTCGATGCGAGGTGCGTCTGAGAAAATGCACCAGTTCGCGGGTGAAATACCCAGCCACCGGCGGGGGCTCACGGGTGATCCTCTCGTAGCGTGCGGTGGGCCGCAACCCGGGCGGTACGGGCGGCGTCGAGGCCTGCGCGGCGGGCG
>DATIYI010000062.1:0-4453 GCA_035517695.1 Streptosporangiaceae bacterium | reverse complement strand
GCCCACTGCTCGAAGCGCTGCGGTGTCCAGTCGGTCAGCCGGTGCCGGTGTCCGGCGGGCATGTGCTCGGTGAGGGTGGAATAGCGGCCGCGGACGCCCCGGAGCCTGGTGTGGCAGGCGACGCGTTCGGTCCCGGCGAAGACCTCGATGGTGTGTGAGGTGACCCGCACATCCAGGCTCTGCCCGATCAGCGCGGATGGCACGGAGTAGAAGTTGCGGTCCACCTGGACGTGATAGTTCGGCCCTGGCTTGGCTTTCCGCAGGTCTGCCAGTTCAAACCGCACCGGAGGCAGCGGGCGCAGCAGCGGTTTCTCATCCCGGACGAACACGATCCGCCGGGAGTCCTCGCGCTTCTGAAACGGCCGGGCGTTGATCTTGGCGACCTCATCGAAGATGGCCTCGTTCAACTCCGCCAGACCCACGAACCGGCGGTCACGCAGCACCGCGGCGACCTGGTTGGCCACGAACCGGACGCTGCCCTCGACGACGGGCTTGTCGCGGTAATCACGAATTCGTGATTATCGTGACTATCCCGAGGATTCGGTTATCCCGAGTCTGGCGTGTTGACGCCGGTCGGCGGGTCGCCGGTCGGTGATTCCTCGGGATAACGGTTCTACGCTGCTCGTCTCTGTTGGATCCCGGAGGGGAGCACGTGATGGGCATTGCGGTGGGTTGTGCGATCGAGCGGGCGGACGCTGCGATCGCCGGTTTGGGGCATTCGCCGTCGACGCTGTGGCAGTACCGGTGGGCCTGGTCGCGGTTCGCCGAGTTCTGCGCGTGCCGCGGCGTGGGCGAGGTTACCGGCGAGATCGTCGACGAATTCGTGCATCTGGCTCGATGCGACTTCGAGCAGGGCCGGATCAAGGAGTGGAAACGCAAGCTGCTGCGCAAGGCGGCGCTGGTGCTCGGAGAGGTCGCCGCGACCGGCACTTATCACTGGCGGGTAGCGCGCCGGGCGGAAGCCAACGATGGTCTCGTCCCGGCCTTCCGGCTCGTGCAGGAGCGGTTCGAGGCGCACCTGGATGATCGACGCCTGGCCGACGCGACGAGGCAGTTGTATGCGACCGTGTCCCGCACCGTGTTCGCGTGGCTTCCCACGCGCGGCGCGACCGACCTCGGGCGACTGTGCGGCGCGGATGTGTCGGCCGCCGCGGTATTCCTCGCCGGCCGGTACCGGCCGGCGAGCATGCGCACGGTCGCCACCGCGTTGCGGGTGCTGTGTCGCTTCTTGGAGGAGGCGGGCGCTCGAGCCGGGCTGGCGGCGGCCGTGCCGCCCCTGTTCGCCCGGCGCGGCAGGCCGGTATCCGTCCTGCCCGCAAGCGAGGTGGACAAGCTCGTCGGCTCGCCCGATGCGGCCACGCCGAAGGGCCGCAGGGATCGGGCGATGCTGTTGCTGGCGGCCCGAACCGGGCTGCGCCCGGTGGACATCGCAGGTCTATGTCTGCGCGACATCGACTGGCGGAGCGGATATCTCACGATCGCACAGCACAAGACCGGGGCGCTTTTGCGACTGCCGCTGTTGGCGGATGTCGGCGACGCGATCGCCGACTACCTCTTGCACGGCAGGCCTGCCGGCACGGCGGATGATCACGTCTTTGTGCGCACCCAGGCCCCGTTCACCGGTTTCGCTTCGGGATCGGATCTGTGGTATGTGACCGACAAGGCCCTCGCCCGGGCGCGCATCGCCACGCCCGACGGCGCCGGCCGCGGGTTCCGCGTGCTGCGCACGTCGCTGGCGACCAGGATGCTCGAAGCCGGCACGCCGCTGCCGGTGATAGCCGGCGCTCTGGGGCACCGCGGCACCGGATCGGCGAAGCACTACCTGGCCGGCGACGGTGAGCGGATGCGGGCCCTGTGCCTGGATTTTGCGGGCATCGAACCGGCGGCGCGCCCATGACCGCGCTGGCCAGCGGCCTGGCCGGGCCGATCGGATCCCTGATCGAGTTCAAGCGGGCGATCGGGCTGCCCTACAAGACCGGGGAAGCGCACCTGCGCGCCTTTGACGACATGTGCGCACAGGACTTCCCCGACCGGTGCGTGCTCACGCGCGAGATGGCGATGGCGTGGGCGGCCGCCAGGTCGGGCGAGCACGTCAACGGGCAGATGAGGCGCATCACCCCGATCCGGCAGCTGGCCAAGCACATGGCCCGGCTCGGCCTCGAGGCGTATGTGATCCCGGCCGGGATCCCGGGCAGGCAGGTCCGCTACCGGCCGCACATCTTCACCAGCGATCAGCTGCGCGCCCTGTTCGCCGCCGCCGACCACATCCGGCCATCCCCCTACGGCGGCCGGCGAGAGCTGATCATCCCGGCGATCTTCCGCATGATCTACTGCCTTGGTCTGCGACCGGGCGAGGCCAGACGCCTGAAGCGCAACGATGTCGACCTTGCCGCAGGGACGGTCTACATCCGCGAATCGAAGGGACACAAGGACCGGCGCGTCTACCTGTCGGCCGATCTGCACGACTACCTGCGCGCCTACGACCAGACGATCGGCGTGCACCATCCGGGCCGGGCACCGTTCTTCCCGAACCGCCGCGGCGATTTCTACAGCCACCACAGCATCAACGCATGGTTCGGCGAGCTGCTGCACGCCGCCGGGATACGCCCCGCGGCGGGCGCGCCGGCGCCGCGCCCGTACGACCTGCGCCACGCGCATGTCATCGAGACGATCAACCGGTGCGCCCGCGAAGGCCGTGACCCGGAGGCGCTGCTGCCGTATCTGAGCCTGCACCTGGGCCACGCCAACCCCGAGGACACCTGGTACTACTTCCATCTCGCCGCCGACTTCCACCCCGACCTGCGCCGCCTGGCCAACACCGGCATCGAGCATCTGCTCCCGGAGGTGCGCGATGGCGTCCGGTGACTTCTTCCCGCTGGTGCGATCCTGGCTGACCGTGCACCTGCCCAGAGCCCGCAGGCTCTCGCCGCACACCATCCGCTCCTACAAGACCGCGATCAAAACGCTGCTGGACTACCTCACCGAAACAAGACGGCTGGCCCTGGCCGACGTCACGTTCGACACCATCGACCGCGCCACCATCACCGGCATGATCACCTGGCTGCTCGACACCCGGGCCATGAGCCCGGCATCAGCGAACCAGCGGCTGGCAGCGATCAAATCGTTCCTGTCGTTTTGCGCCGGCGAGGACCCGGCTCTCGTGGCGATCTGGCTGGACATCAAACAGATCCGGCCGGTCAAGACCCCCGCCCGGCCGCCGGACGGACTGACCGAAAACGCCGTCGAAGCCCTCATCAAAGCCCCGGGCCAAGACAGCCCGCGCAACATCCGCGACACCGTCATCATGCTGCTCATGTTCGACGCCGCCGCCCGCGTCCAAGAGATCCTCGACCTTGCGATCGGCGACATCGACACCACACACGGCGCCGGCCACGTGACCCTGACCGGCAAGGGCCGCAAGACCCGCGTGGTTCCGATCATGGACACCACCGGCCGGCACCTCGAGAACTACTTGCACCTCTTCCACCCCGACAGGCAGCAAGACGGCGACGCGCTGTTGTTCTTCACGACCCGCGGCGGCAGCCGCTATCCGATGAGCCAGGACAACGTGACCTACCTGCTCAACAAGCACGCCGGCACCGCCCGGGCCGGATGCCCCGAGATCCCCGAAAAGGTCCACGCCCACCAGGTCCGTCATGCCCGGGCGATGCAGATGCTGCGGTCCGGGGTGCCGCTTCCGCACATCAAGGAGTTCCTCGGACACGCGAACATCGCCACCACCAGCATCTACGCCACCGCCGACAACCAGATGGTGCGCGACGCGATCCGCAAAGCCGCCAGCACCACACCCGAACCCGCCCCGGTTTGGCAGGGGAGCGACGACATGATCCTGCAACTCGCCGGAATCACATAGAACCGTTATCCCGAGGAATCACCGACCGGCGACGCGCCGACCGGCGTCAACACGCCAGACTCGGGATAACCGAATCCTCGGGATAGTCACGAGGTTTCCTGACCCTGGCCGGGACGATCGCGGTGTCGTAATGCTCGGCCAGACGGGCATATGCCGGGTTCAGCGCCGGCTCGTAACGATCCGGCCGGGACACTCCGGTGCGAAGGTTGTCGGGCACGAGCAGCCGGGCCGATCCCTCAAACGTTTCGAACGCGTGGATGTGCGCCTCGATCCACGAGCCCAGCGTCATGTCGGTGAATGCCTCCACATACGCGTACGCGGAGAACGACAGCGCGGCCACGAACAGCCACGCATCCACCGGGGCGCCGGTCACCGGATCGGCGAAGCCCATCGGATCGCCCGCCCAGTCGACCTCGATCGACTCGCCAGGCTCGCGCTGGATGTGCATCGACGCCCCCGTCGATGCCACCCACCGGCGGTACTGTTCATTGAAGAACGAGTACCGGTACGGCACCCCGCCCGAGGCGCGGCAGGCCGCCACGTACTCGTTCCACAGCAGTAGCAGCGTCACCGACGGGC
>DATIYI010000061.1:0-44035 GCA_035517695.1 Streptosporangiaceae bacterium | reverse complement strand
GGACCGCCGCTACCCTTGCGACGTCGTCGTCCGGCGTCTGTCCGCGCTCGGCCACCTTCACCTTCGCGGTGGCGCAGCCCGCGGCCGCCGCCATGGCGTAGGCGCGCTCAGGAACGACCGCGGGAATGATCGCGTTCACCGGTATCTGATCCCGCACCGGCGGCGGCCAGCCGGCCGTAGCCGCCTCGATCGCGCAGGCGAGCCAGCGGGCGCTCTCCCTCGGGCCGTACTCGGCGAACGGGGAGAACTCGCCCCAGCCCGCGGGGCCGTGGATCAGGGCGCCCTCGCGCACGGTGATGCCCCTGAAGGAGGTGAGCATCGGGATCGCGAACGCGCGCATGCTCCCGATCAGGTCCGCTGCCGCGCTGGCCACGGACGGCACCGCGGCACCTGGGCACGGTCGGCGGCTCAAGGTCGGCGGGGGAACCTGGCGAAGTCGGGTGTCCGCTTCTGCTTGAAGGCATCCCTGCCCTCCTGCGCCTCTTCGCTCATGTAATAAAGCAGTGTCGCGTCACCTGCGAACTGCTGCATGCCTGCGGCGCCATCGGTCACAGCGTTCAACGCGCCCTTCAGCATGCGCAGCGCGAGCGGCGACTTTTGCAGCAGTTCCGCGGCCCAGTCCAGCGTCGCTTCTTCCAGCCGTGCCAGCGGCACCACGGCGTTCACCAGGCCCATGTCAAGGGCCTGCGCCGCGCTGTACTGCCTGCACAGATACCAGATCTCGCGCGCCTTCTTGAGCCCGACGGTGGCTGCCAGCAGCCACGAACCGTAACCACCGTCGAACGATCCGACCTTCGGGCCGGTCTGGCCGAATACCGCGTTGTCCGCGGCAATGCTGAGGTCACAGCATACGTGCAGCACATGCCCGCCGCCGATGGCGTAACCGGCCACCATGGCGATCACCGGCTTGGGCGTACGGCGGATCTGCACCTGCAGGTCGAGCACGTTCAGCCGGCCGATCCCGTGCGCGTCCACGTACCCGTCGTCACCGCGGATCTTCTGGTCACCGCCGGAGCAGAACGCCTCGGTCCCCGCGCCGGTCAAGATGATCACTCCGATGCCCGGGTCGTCGCGTGCGGCATTGAAGGCGTGCTGCAGCTCGAACAGCGTCGCGGGGCGGAAGGCGTTGCGCACCTCTGGCCGGTTAATGGTGATCTTTGCGACAGCCCCTCTGGACTGCAGTTCCGCGGTCTCGTAACGGATGTCGGTGTACGCCTCGTCCGACTGTTTCCACTCGACCACGCATCCTCCTCGGCTCTGCCCAACTCGGTCGCAGCCCGGCCGCACCGCCCGGCGGCAAGGCCGGTGGCACCGGCCCCAGCCGGGCGGACACGCACGGGGCCACTCACTCAAAGGGCACTGACAGGGCCACCGCTAACCTTACGACGGTGACCGGACGCCCCCTGCACGCGGCCGTGCTGCCACCTGGTGAGCGGCTGCGGGGGCTGCTTGCCGACGCCCTCGCCGGCGACGGCCCTGCACTGTCGCCCCTCGACCCGGATCTGCCGCCAGCACGGCTGCGCGGGCTGCTTGAGGTGCTCGCGCCCTCGGCCGTGATCACGGCCGAGGGCGTGACACCACGCGCCGGTGGCCGCGCGACCGGCGCGGGTACCGCACTGGTGATCGTCACATCGGGTTCGACGGGCGAGCCGAAGGCGGCCGAACTGAGCGCCGCCGCGCTGCTCGCCTCGGCCCGCGCCACCCTGGCACGGATCGGCGCCCGGCCCGGCGAGCGCTGGCTGTGCTGCCTGCCCACCGGGCACATCGCCGGTCTGCAGGTCCTTATCCGCTCGCTGGTGGCCCATACGGTGCCGCTGATCTGCGCCCCCGCTGACACCTCGGCGATCGCGGCGGCGGCCGCGGGCCTGACGGGCTGCGCGCACCTGTCGGTGGTGCCCACACAGCTCAGGCGGCTGCTGGACCGCGGGTGCGACCTCACCGGCCCGCGCACCATCCTGGTCGGTGGTGCGGCGCCGCCAGCTGGGCTGCTTGCCGACGCGCGGGCGGCGGGCGCCCGCGTGATCACTACTTACGGGATGACCGAGACCTGCGGAGGCTGCGTCTACGATGGCACTCCCCTCGACGGCGTCGAGGTCGGCACCGGACCCGACGGCCGCATCCGGATCGCCGGCCCCGTCCTGTTCTCCGGTTACCGGCTACGCCACGACCTCACCGCCGCGGCATTCGAGGATGGCTGGTTCGTCACATCCGACCTTGGCGGCATCGGCCCTGATGGCCGGGTGCGCGTACGCGGGCGCGCCGACGACGTCATCACGACCGGAGGGGAGAAGGTGGCGCCAGCGGAGGTGGCCGCCTGCCTTGAGGCGCATCCCGCGGTGCGCGAGGCCGTCGTGTTCGGCCTGCCCGACCCCGAGTGGGGCGAGCGGGTGACAGCGGTCGTCGTGCCCGCCGACCGGGGCAACGCGCCTGACCTGGCCAGTCTGCGCATACATGTCGCGGGCCTGCTGCCGCCATTCGCCGCGCCGCGGCGGCTCATAATCGCCGCGGACATACCTTTGCTGCCGTCGGGAAAAGCAGACATCGCGGCGCTACGGGTCCGGGTACGGGAACAATCGAGCGACAGCAGCGTTAGTACATAGTGCCCGCGCAACAGACGTGGAGTGCTGCTGATGCTTTTGGGCAGGTTGCTGTAAGACGAGCGTACCGCCATCTACCTGGTGTTGGTGCTGGCGGAGCGCGTGGCTGGAGGGAGGTGTCTAATGCCGCGGACTGCGATGGCGGAGTCGCACACGCATGATGTCCCAGCGCACCGTGTATCAAAGCACGGTGTCTCAAGGCAAGGTGTCTCAAAGCAAGGTGTCTCAACACACAGCGCGAGTCATGACGAGGCGATGGCCGCGAGCCTGGATGAGCTGGTCCAGCGTGGTCGGGCACAGGGTCACCTGTCCCTTGCCGAGCTCCGCGCCACCTTCCAGCAGGCGGGCATTACCGCCGCGGAGGGCAGGTCCATCCTTCGTGAGCTGACCGAGGCCGGTGTCCGGCTGGCTGACGAGGCCGGCGACGCGGCCACAGCCGACGTGACCGGCGGTGACCTCACTGGCGCTAGCGTGAGCGATGCCGATATGGCGGGCGACATCGCCGGCCTTGACATGGCGGACGGCGACATGGAGGCAGCACTGGCTCCCGGCAGGGCTGGCGTTACCGCCGGAGCCGAGGCCGACGTCGCGGTCAGGGCCGACGTGGACCTGGATGACCAGACCTCCACCATGGGTGACTCCGTTCACACCTACCTCAAGGCGATCGGCCGTACCAGCCTGCTGACCGCCGAGCAGGAGGTCGACCTCGCCAAGAGGATCGAGGCCGGGCTGTACGCCGAGTACAAGCTGGAGGCCGAGACCGACCAGGGTGAGGCGCATCGCGCGGAGCTCGAGGCGGTCGCCGCGGACGGCCGCCGGGCTAAGGCGCACATGCTGGAGGCGAACCTGCGCCTCGTTGTGTCGGTAGCCAAGAAGTACTCCGATCGCGGCCTGTCGCTGCTCGACGTCGTGCAGGAGGGCAACCTCGGCCTGATCCGCGCTGTGGAGAAGTTTGACTACACGAAGGGCTACAAGTTCTCGACGTACGCCATGTGGTGGATCCGGCAGGCGATACAGCGCGGCTTCGCCGACTCGGCGCGGACGATCCGGCTGCCCGTGCACGTACTCGAGATGCTCAGCAAGCTGAGCAGGGTCGAGCGCGACATGCACCAGCAGCTTGGCCGCGAGCCGACGCCAGAAGAGCTCGCGATTGAACTCGACCGCACGCCGGACCAGATCGAGGAGTTGCTGCGCACGAGCCGCCAGCCGATCAGCCTCGACTCCACGATCGGCGAGGATGGCGAGACGAGCATCGGCGACCTGATCGAGGACATCGACGCGCCTGAGGCGTCCGAGCTCGTGGACCGGCAGCTCATGGCCGACCAGCTGCGCCGCGCCCTTGCGGACCTCACACCCCGTGAGGCCATCATCATGTCGATGCGGTTCGGCCTGTTCGACGGCAACCCGCACACGCTCGACGAGATCGGTAAGCACCTGGGTCTCACCAGGGAGCGGATCCGCCAGCTGGAGAAGCAGTCGCTGTCCAAGCTGCGGCACCCGAGCCGGGCTCAGCCGCTGCTCGACTTCGCCAGCTGACCGGGCCGGCCGCACCGGTCAGCTGGGCGTCAGTTCCGCGAGGCCGTCGAGGAGGCGGTCCACGTCGCCGCGGTCGTTGTAGTGCACCAGGCCCGCCCTTACGGCGCTGCCGCTGTCCCTGATGCCGAGTACTGCGGCGAGTTCCCACGCGTAGTTGTGCCCGTGCCACACGTTCACCTTCCGCGCCGCGAGATGCAGGGCGACCTCGCGCGGTGTATGCCCGGACACGGTGAAATACGCGGTGGCGGTACGGGCCGGCGCCTTGCCATAGCAGGTGACGTGGCGCATGGACGCGAGCCCGTCCAGCAGCGGCTGGAAAAGCGCCAGCTCGTGCGCCTCGGCGGCGGCCATCGAGGTGAGCACGCGGTCACGGCGGGTGCCGGACGCGGCGCTGTCGAGCCCGGCGAGGTGGTCGACCGCGGCGGCCACGCCTGCCAGGTCGGCGTACGGTGGCGTGCCGGTTTCGAACCGCTCGGGCACCGTGCCTGGCGAGGACGCGAGCTTGTCCGGGTGCAGGCCGGCGAGCAGGCCCGGATCGGCGACGACGGCACCGACATGCGGCCCTGACCACTTGTACGCGCTCGTGGCGAAGAAGTCGGCGCCGAGCGCGGCGACGTCAACGGGGCCGTGCGGAGCGGCGTGCACGCCGTCCACATAGGTAAGGACCCCAGCGTCGTGCGCCTTGGCGGTGATGGCGGCCAGGTCCGGCCGGGTGCCGAGCACATTGCTCGCGGCAGTGACCGCGACCAGCCTGGTCCGCTCGGTCAGCAGGTGATCGTACTGCGCGGCAGGAAGCTCGCCGGTTTCCTTGTCCACCTCGGCCCAGCGCACGGCCGCGCCCGCTCGAGCTGCCACCTGCACCCACGGCCTGATGTTGGCATCGTGGTCGAGCCTGGAGACGACCACCTCGTCACCGGGGAGCCAGTTCCTTGCGAGGGTATACGCCAGCCGGTAGGTCAGCGTGGTCATGTTCGGGCCAAGGATCACTCCGTCCGGGTGTCCGCCGGTGAGGTCGGCGACGGCGCTGCGGCACCTGGCAGTGATCTCGCCCGCGCGGTGGCTCGCCGGGAATGCGCCGCCCGCGTTGCCAATCCCGGTGCGGTAGGTATCCGCGACCGCGCTGATGACCGCCTCAGGCACCTGGGTGCCCGCCGCGCCGTCGAGGTAGGCGTATCCATCGGCGAGCGCGGGGTAATCCGCCCGGACCTTACTTATGTCGAATGCCATGCGCGGCAGCTTCCTTTCCAGCGTGCGGTGGCCGGGACGGTGGCAGGACCCGCCCTGGCCGCGATGGTGGGGCAGCACCGGCCCTGGCGGTGGTGTGCCGCGGCGACGACCCCCGCGGGATCCCCCCGCAGGTAGAGGGTACGGGTCAGGTGGCGGCCCGGCCCTGCTCGGCAGGGCTTACCCGCGCGCCAGCCAGGTCACCCTGACCGGCGCCGCCGAACTCGAAATGCCGTAGCTGGCTTCTTGAGGCCACGCCCAGTTTGGCGAATATGTTACGCAGCTGGGCGTCAATGGCGCGGGGGCTCAGGAACGCACCTCGTCCCGGCCTGCTTGAACCGTCACCGCGCAGCCGTTCAGTATCCATGCCGAATCACCGGGTCGCGCGGGTTCGCAAGCAGACCTTCGGCCCGTTGTGCCGGCGCGCACCGGGTATCAGGATGTCGTTATGGCGGATCAGGATTCTGTTACCGAGGTGTTCCGGTCAGCGCGGGATTCACTGCTGCGGCACCGCACCGACTACGCAGCCGCGCGGCGAGAATTCGGCTGGCCGCGGCTCGACGAGTTCAACTGGGCGCTCGACTGGTTCGACGTGATCGCACGTGAGCACCCGGACCGGCTGGCGCTGTGGATCGTCACCGAGGACAAGCCGGACACGAAGCTGACCTACGCCGAGCTGAGCGCGCGGTCGGATCAGCTGGCGAATTGGCTGCGCGGCCTCGGCGTCGGCCGCGGCGATCACGTGCTGCTGATGCTCGGCAACCAGGCCCCCTTGTGGGAGGTGATCCTGGCCGCGATGAAGCTGGGCGCGGTGATCATCCCGGCGGCTACGCTGCTGCGGCCGGAGGATATCGCCGACCGGATCTCGCGCGGCGGGGTCCGGCACGTGATCACCGAATCCGGTGAGACCGGGAAGTTCGCGGGGCTCGGCGGCGGCTGGACGCCGATTTCAGTCGGACCGGCCGTGGCCGGATGGCATTCGTACGTGGGCTCACGCGCCGCTCCGGCCGGCTTCGAGCCCGACGGGGTGACGCGCGGGTCCGATCCGCTGCTGCTCTACTTCACCTCGGGCACGACCGCCACGCCGAAACTGGTCGAGCACAGCCATGTCTCCTACCCGGCGGGGCACCTTTCCACCATGTACTGGGTGGGCCTGCAGCCGGGTGACGTGCACCTGAACATCTCCTCGCCCGGCTGGGCGAAGCACGCCTGGAGCAATGTCTACGCACCGTGGATCGCGCAAGCCACCGCGCTGGTCGGCGACTACCGGCGATTCTCCGCGGAGGCCATGCTCGAGGCGATGGTGCGGTGCGATGTGACGACGTTCTGCGCGCCGCCGACGGTCTGGCGGATCCTCATCCAGTCCGATCTCGGTGCGGCGCCGCCGGCGCTGCGCGAGTGTGTGTCCGCGGGCGAGCCGTTGAACCCCGAGGTCATCGAGCGGGTACGGAAGGCGTGGGGCATCACGGTCAGAGACGGCTACGGGCAGACGGAGACCACCGCGCAGATCGGGAACACCCCCGGCCAGCCGGTCAAGCCCGGGTCGATGGGACGGCCACTGCCCGGCTACGAGGTGACAATGCTCGATCGCAGCACCGACGCACCCGCGGCGGAGGGCGAGATCGGCCTGGACCTGTCGCGGCGCCCGCTCGGCCTCATGAACGGCTACCGCGGCGATCCGGAGCTGACCGCAGAGGCCACCCGCGGCGGCTATTACCACACGGGCGACGTCGCGAGCAGGGACGCCGACGGCTACATCACCTACGTCGGCCGCACCGACGACGTCTTCAAGGCATCGGACTACCTGATCTCGCCATTCGAGCTGGAGAATGTGCTGATCGAGCACGAGGCCGTGGCCGAGGCCGCGGTGGTCCCTTCGCCCGACGCGATCCGCCTGGCCGTGCCCAAGGCGTATGTGATGCTGACGTCCGGCTGGCAGCCCTCGGCTGACACCGCGGTAGCGATCCTGAGGTACACGCGGGAACGGCTCGCTCCCTACAAGCGCGTCAGGCGGATCGAGTTCACCGAGCTGCCGAAGACGATCTCGGGAAAGATCCGCCGGGTCGAGCTGCGTGAAGACGAAGAATCACGTCACGGCGGCGAGCACGAGACCGAACCTGGCCGCCGTACACGCGAGTTCTGGGAGCAGGATTTCCCCGGCCTGAAGGGGTAGCCACTGACGGGCACACGCCACGGGCTGCGCCCGTCCTTGCCACCCGGCGCCATGGCCGCAGGCCCAAGAAGCCTGCCGCAGCCGGAGGCCCCCGGACCCGGGCCGACGGGTGTGCCCCAGATGCGCGGCGCGGCCACCGGCGCGGCAGCCCTGCCGTCAAGCTGCCGCGCCAGCAAAGGTTCGACGGTCCGCACGCCACCATCACCGCCACGCCATGGCGTCGCATGCGAAAGCTTCCCGCAGCGCAGCCGCGGTCAGCCAACAGGGAAAATGTCCCACGCCCGACGGCGCGGATCCTGTCCCGTCTTGTGACCCTGACCCACGATCTCGATCGTGCCCGGCGATCGTTTCGAATCGGCGTCACGCGTGTGACTGCCGTGTTACGGCGCGACCTGAGGCCAGGTTCCGTCAAGGGCGTCGAGGCAGCATTTGCCTTTGACGCACAATGGCTCATTGTGTGTCCGACCTGACGCACAATGAGCCATCATGTGCCAGAGCCAGGCCACCGATCCCGACACCGGCCAGGTCCAGCCCAAAGCGCCAGATGCTGCGACGTGGCTGTCAATCTGGCTCACCTGTCCGCTGGCCGTTGGCGCCGGAGCCCAGCGCGGCGCGCGGGAGGCGATGGGGAAGGCCCCGCGGCCCTTGCTGGTTGCGGTTGAGGTGAGCTGGCGCTGGTGAGATCCTGAGCAGGAGACATATGGCTACTGAACGGAACCCCGACTGGGGTAAGCACCCGGTGCGGACGGCCACCGTCGGCGTCGGCGTCGCTGGATACTCCTGGCTGGCCGGCGGGATCTCCGCGTTCACGGGCGTCGCGACGATCAGTGTGGCCGTTCCCTGCGTCGTGCTGGCAATGATCGTCTTCCGCTGGCCGCCTGAACGCATCCCGCCGCCAGAACGCCTGGACATCACGGGCGCGTCGTACTGGGCGATCGCGGCGATGCTGTTCTTCGAGTGGGAGGCGTCGGCCTTCAGAGACGGCTCGCACTGGTGGCATCCGACCCTCAGCGCCGCCACCGGTCCCCTGCTCCACCAGCATGTCGTCAAGAGTGCCCTGTTCGCAGCCTGGCTGCTGACCGGGTGGGGACTGATCAGGCGGTGAGCGGCCGGTGAACACCCATACGATCACCCTCGTCGGCTTCACCGTCATGGCGATCGGGTTGATCGCCCTCGAAGTCTTCGCACGGCGCCGCGGTTCGCGGATTCCCACCGCGGGCCAGCTGCTCGGCCTCCTGATGCAGACACGGGCTACCCGGGTGCTGATCCTGGTGCTGTGGGGATGGCTTGGCTGGCACTTCTTCGCACGCTGACGCCGGCACCGGCCGCGACGACAGCCCCGCCGACGCGGATTGGAGCGGGGCAAGTACGCTGAGGCACACCGCAGGGAAGCTCAGACCCGCCACGGGGGAGTTCACGATGATCACTGGCCGCAAGCCGAGCCGCGAGGCGATGGCAAAGCATGCAGCCGATGTCGCACTGGCCGCGCAGTTCGCTGAGTCGTTCCGGGCAGCCAGGGACGCGGAGGACGCGCTCAGGCAGGCACAGGCGAGCCGCGCACCGCTGGTCGAGCTTCGCGAACGTGGGCTGGCCCTCGACGATGCGCTGACCGCGGTCATGCGCTCGGCGTACGCGGCGGAACGCGTGGAGATCGGGGCGATCGGGTACGACGACTGGATCTACCGCCGTAAGGCCAGGGCGAAGCCCAAGGTGAAGCGGTGGACGGCGGAAGCCGAACGGTTGCTGACCTTGCGTGAAGAACACCGGCTAAAGGGCATCGTCCGTGTTCCGCCACACCCGGCGGACTGGGCATCCGAGTCGCTGGCGGGCACCTAGGTACTACGCCCTAAGCCCAGGACGGGCGAGCGGGCCGCGTACGTGCGGCAACCTCGGATTAAAACAGCACGGACCGGGCAGCACAGGGTCTAATCTTGCTCGTTGGTGACATGCGGCGGCACCTCAGCGGTTGTTGGCCGGGCTGTGACCTTTAGCGCGGAACAGCGTGTCGTCAGGCGCCGTTTATGGATACAGAGGAAGCTGGACGAGCATAACCCGTCCAGGTAAAGACCAGGAGGCACCGCGATGTGTTTGCACACGCCGCCGTGTCCGGACCCCACGTCACCGGACCGCGAGGCGGCTCATACTCTCGCCTCGCACCCCGAGCAGGGTTGGAGCCTGCTCTGCAACGGGATTGTGCTGTTCGACGACACGGGCGAATTGCTACCAGACGGTCATGTGATAGCTCCGCACCGGCCCACAGATCTGGTGCTGCCCACCATGCCGACAACGCCCAACGGCCGGTCACAGCCCAACGGCGGGTCACAGCCTGCCGACTTGTCACGGCCCAACGGCCGGTCACAGCCCGCCGACTTGTCGCAGCGCTCACCGGCCGCCTGACATCCGCGGGCGAAGCCAGGCAGACACTGCCGCGCCCACCGCGGCCGGATTCTTGGACAACGCGTGTCCCTCGCCCGCAAGCACGACGAGGCGCGCAACATCGGCCGCGTCGGGGATGCCGAACGGGTCCCTGCTGCCGCTCACCGCGAGCACATCAGCGCACGCCGCAAGCAGTTCGCTGCGGCGCGAGCGCTCTGGATGACCCGGCGGATGGAGCGGGAAGGCCAGGGCGATCACCGCGTCCGCCCCCGCCGCGGCCGCGGTGCGGCAGGCGAGCCGCGCACCGTTGCTCCGGCCGCCCTGGATCAATGCCAGATCGCGGCCCCGCCGGCCAGGTTGCGGCGGGCCTGCGCCGGCCTGCCCACCGGCGACCAAGGCCCGCAGGGCGGCCATGACCTCGATCCACGACTCGTCCTGCCGGGCGGCCGAGCCGGGCGCGCGTCCGCCACGAAGCCGGTAGGCCTGGATGACCCTGGCGACAGTGCCGCCAAGCGCCAGCGCGGCATCACGCGCGGCAATCAGGTCGGCTGCGTCCACGCCGCCCGCCGCGCCGTGGGTGAGCGCGAGCAGGAACCCGGGCTCCGCCGCCCGGTCGAGCACCATGACGGCGTCGCCGTGAGATGTTGCGACGGTGAATTCGCCCGCCGTGCCGACATCACGGCTACCCGCAGCCGCGCCGCGGATCATCCGCCGATGGCCTTCGACAGGAACTGGCCGGTGTAGCTCTCCTTGGTCCGCGCCACCTCTTCCGGCGTGCCGGTGGCGATCACCAATCCGCCGCGCGAGCCGCCCTCGGGGCCCATGTCGATGATCCAGTCAGCCGTCTTGATCACATCGAGATTGTGCTCAATGACGATCACCGAATTGCCCGCGTCGACGAGGCGGCCGAGCACGCCAAGCAGCTTGCCGATGTCTTCGAAATGCAGGCCAGTGGTCGGTTCGTCAAGCACGTAAACGGTCCGGCCGGTGGCGCGGCGCTGCAACTCCGACGCCAGCTTCACCCGCTGCGCCTCGCCGCCGGACAGGGTTGGGGCGGGCTGACCGAGCCGCACGTAGCCGAGGCCCACGTCGGTGAGGGTCTGCATGTGCCGGTGGATGGGCGGGACAGCCGCGAAGAAGCCCGCGGCCTCCTCGATTGGCATGTCGAGAACCTCGGAGATCGTTTTTCCCTTGTAGTGGACCTCCAGGGTTTCCCGGTTGTAGCGGGCGCCGTTGCACACCTCACAGGGCACGTACACATCAGGGAGGAACTGCATCTCGATCTTGATCGTGCCGTCGCCAGAGCACGCCTCGCACCTGCCGCCCTTGACGTTGAACGAGAATCGGCCGGGCTGGTAGCCACGGATTTTCGCCTCGGTGGTCTGCGCGAACAGCCGGCGGATGTGGTCGAACACGCCGGTGTAGGTTGCGGGATTGGAACGCGGGGTACGGCCGATCGGGCTCTGGTCGACGTGCACGACCTTGTCCAGGTGCTGCATTCCGGTGATCCGCACGTGCTTTCCCGGTTGGGTGCGCGCGCCGTGCAACTCCCTGGCGAGCGCCAGGTACAAGATGTCGTTGACCAGCGTCGACTTGCCTGAGCCTGAGACACCGGTGACCGCGACGAGGCAGCCGAGCGGGAACGCGACGTCGATGCCTTGCAGGTTGTGCTCGCGTGCGCCCTTGACCACCAGCTGGCGGCTCTTGGCGACGCGGCGCCGCTGCTCAGGTACGTGAATGCCCCGACGGCCCGACAGATACGCGCCGGTCAGCGAATTCTCGTTGGCGATCAGCTCACCGACGGGCCCGGACACCACGATGGTGCCGCCGTGCTCCCCCGCGCCCGGGCCGATGTCCACCACCCAGTCGGCGGTCCGGATGGTGTCCTCGTCATGCTCAACCACGATCAGGGTGTTGCCCAGGTCACGGAGCCTGATCAGGGTTTCGAGCAGTCGGTGGTTGTCGCGCTGATGCAGCCCGATGGACGGCTCGTCGAGCACGTAGAGCACGCCCACGAGCCCGGACCCGATCTGGGTGGCCAGCCGGATCCGCTGCGCCTCACCTCCGGCCAGCGTCGCTGACGCACGATCCAGGGTCAGGTAGTCGAGCCCGACGTCCAAGAGGAAGCCCAGCCGCGCGTTGACCTCCTTGAGCACGCGTTCCGCGATGTGCTTGTCCCGTTCAGACAGGTCCAGCGCGAGCAGGAACTTCGCCAGCTCACCAATCGGCATCGCGCAGATATCGGCGATCGAGTTGCCGCCGACGGTGACGGCAAGGGCGACCGGCTTGAGCCTGCTGCCATGGCACGCCGGGCAGGGCACCTCGCGCATGAAACTCGCGAACCGCTCCCTGCTCGAATCGCTCTCCGCGTCCGAGTGACGGCGCTCGATGTAGGGGATGGCACCCTCGAACGAGGTGTAGTACGAGCGCTCGCGACCATAGCGGTTGCGGTAGCGGACGTGCACCTGAGCGTCGTAGCCGCGCAGCAGCGCGTCCCTCGCCTCCGCGGGCAGCCGCTGCCACGGCGTGTCGAGACTGAATCCGAGCGCAGCCCCGAGCGCTTCGATAAGCCTGATGAAGTAGTCGGAGACGTGCCCGCCACTCCACGGCGAGATCGCGCCCTCGGCGAGGGATTTAGCCGGGTCGGGGACGACAAGCTCGGGGTCCACCTCCATCCGGGTGCCGAGACCGGTACAGTCCGGGCAGGCGCCCCAGGGTGAGTTGAACGAGAACGAGCGGGGCTCGAGTTCCTCGAACGACAGGTCGTCGTAGAGGCAGGCGAGGTGCTCGGAGAACATCCGCTCCCTGTGCGGGTCGCCGGCGGGCAGGTCGACCAGGTCGGCAATGACGAGGCCGCCAGAAAGGGTCAGCGCGGTCTCCACCGAGTCCGTCAGCCGCCGCCGCGCGCTGTCCTTCACCGCGAGCCGGTCGACGACCACCTCGATGTCATGCTTTTCGTATTTCTTCAGCGCAGGCAACTGACCGGCCGTGGCTTCGTCGAGACGCACGATCACGCCATCGACGCGGGCCCGTGAGTACCCCTTGGTCTGCAGTTCACGGAATAGTTCTGTGTACTCGCCCTTGCGGCCCCGCACGACAGGCGCGAGCACCTGGAACCTGGTCCCTGCATCGAGTTCCAGCATCCGGTCCACGATCTGCTGCGGCTGCTGCCGTGCGATCGGCCGGCCGCAGACCGGGCAGTGCGGCTTGCCGATGCGCGCATACAGCAGCCGGAGGTAGTCGTATACCTCGGTGATCGTTCCTACCGTGGATCGCGGGTTCCTGCTCGTGCCCTTCTGGTCGATGGATACGGCGGGCGACAGGCCTTCGATGAAGTCCACGTCGGGCTTGTCCAGCTGACCGAGGAACTGACGGGCATACGCCGACAGCGACTCCACGTAACGACGCTGACCCTCGGCGAAAATCGTGTCGAACGCGAGGCTCGACTTCCCCGAGCCCGACAACCCGGTGAAGACGATGAGCGCGTCTCTGGGCAGGTCGAGCGAGACGTCTTTCAGGTTGTGCTCGCGTGCCCCGCGAACGATGAGACGATCAGCCACGACGCTCCCGATCTTCGTCTGCCGATTCCCTTACGGCGCTATTCCTCCCAGCACATGGGTGCCTCGTCATGCTATCCGCGGGGGGTGACAAACCCGGGGGGTTCGGGAGGGACCAGGGTCAGCGAAAATCAACGCGGCTGGTGGCGGGGGCATTCCCTGGCCACGGGGCGCATTCCCTGGCTAGGGAACGAGACCCCGGGTACGGAGGACGGCGCCCGGGGTGCACGCCCGGTGATCGCGGATCCGCGCTCGCTGGCGCGTGGCCCGCAGCCCCGGCCGCGGAAAATGACCACGGGGCGTGGTGCGAAGATCTCGCAGTATCCGAGCGCGGAAGCTCGTGACGCGGGAAGCGAGGCGGGCGCGGGCCGGGGTGCCGCA
Source organism: Streptosporangiaceae bacterium (assembly GCA_035517695.1). GTDB lineage: Bacteria > Actinomycetota > Actinomycetes > Streptosporangiales > Streptosporangiaceae > DATFVJ01. The sequence continues at coordinate 30,191 of DATIYI010000061.1, read as the reverse complement.
GAGCTGCTTGCCGATGTACGCGACTCCGCTGCCGCGTTCAGCGCCGAGGCGGCGACGGTGACCTGGCAGGCATGGCAGGCTGCCGTCCACGCCACGCGCGGTCCCGGCCATCCCGCGTGGTCCGAACTCAGGTCTGGGCAAGCCGCCGGGCAACGCCGAGTAAGGGGAACCTACGATCAGTAGAGACAGCCGCGGCGTGCGGGATCACGGCCGGCTCGCGGCCCGGACGGCGTGGCGAACCCAAGACGGGGGAACCCACGGCGGCGGAGCCCATTGAGGCAGGAGGATCAGCTTGAGTTACACCGGAGACGTCGTCGTCGGCGGCCCGCCCGATGTCAGGGAACTGCCCGGCCTTACCGTGACCAAGGTCGCCGTAGGTCCCTTCGACAACAACGCCTACCTGCTGCGATGCACGGCGACGGGCGACATGCTGCTGATCGACGCGGCCAACGAGGCAGGCAGGCTGCTTGAGCTCATCGGCGACGCACGCCTGTCGCGGATCGTCACCACCCACCGCCACCAGGATCACTGGGAGGCGCTGCGCGAGGTACAGCAGGCGACGGGCGCGCCGGTCGCAGCGCATCCCGCGGACGCGCAGGCCCTCCCCGTCGAGGTAACAGAGCTGGTCCGTGGTGGCGACGAGGTACGCGCCGGCGACGTGGTGCTCGGTGTCATCCACCTGCGTGGCCACACTCCCGGCAGCGTCGCGCTGTGCTATGACGCGGCAGGTGACCTCGCGCAGACCCCGCATCTGTTCACCGGCGACAGCCTGTTCCCCGGGGGTCCTGGCAACACACAGGGCGACGCGGCCCGGTTCAACCAGCTGATGGACGACCTTGAGCAGCGGGTGTTCATGCCGCTGCCCGACGGCACGTGGGTCTACCCGGGTCACGGCAACGACACGACGCTCGGCAACGAACGGCCGCACCTGAAGGAGTGGCGCGACCGCGGCTGGTAACGGCAGCTAACGACATTGCCCGGCGGCACGCTAGGCACGCAGACTCGGGGTGTTGCGGATCTCGACGGCGTTGCCGTGCTGCGCGTCGACCTTGCGCTCCACAGTGGGCAACTCAGCGGCAAAGCCAGCCCGTCAGTAGAACCGGCATGCGCGCGCGTTCCCTTCCAGCACCCACAACCCGATTGACCCATAACGGCTCGCGCGGCACTCCGCCACCACTTGCCGCAGCAGCGCCCGGCCGGCGCCTGCCGACCAGTGCTGTGGCGGCACGTGGATGGCGTACGACTCGGCCTGTGGATCCTCGCTGGCCACGCCGGTCCGCGGCAGCCGTTCAGGGCCAAATGCGGCGAAGCCGATCACGGTACCTGCCGAGACGGCAACCAGGGGGCTGTGGCCCGGCTGCGCCGCGAACCCGCGGCCAAGCGCCTCGCGGCCCGGGCGGGTGCCGCGTCGATGACCTCGTCGCAGCGGCCCGCGGTAGGCCGCATGCCAGCTTTCGCCGCCTACCTGGCCGATCGCCGCCCAGTCCCCACCGCCCGCCCGCCGCACCGCTACCATCCACCGGAGGTTACCGAGACCTCGGGGCCGATGCTCATCCCATCTTCCGACCACGGCGTGAGCGAGGGCGCGGCGCTGCCGCGCCAGACCACGATCAGCTGGCCGTGACGCGGCACGTGGAGCGTCCGTTCGCCATGTGCGCCGCGGACGCGCACGTGGCGGGTCTCGGCCGCGGCACGGACCAGCGTGTGGTTGAGCCAGTGCCCGCCCCGGCGGGCTAGCCGCAACCCGGCCAGCGGGCGCGGGGCCAGGCCGCGGCATGCCCCGCCGCCCTCCCAGCGCAGCGCCGCGCCGAGCGACGCCGACGGCCGCCGGTCATCGAGGATGTCGTCCTCGGCCGCCCCGCCGCTGCCGCCCGGGCTCTCCCAGCAGGTGCCGCGCTTTTCGAAGAGCACGACCTCGAAACATGGCTGGCCGCTCGTCCCCCGGCGGGCGAAAAGCACCGCCGCGACGTCGCCGTCCACATCTGCCGCGAGTGGGGCGAGCCGGTGCCGCCTGCTCAGCCGCGCGGGCGGCTCGGCAAGCCCGTCCGCGAGGATCTTGCGCCCCTGGGCGACAAGGTCGTGGGCCACAGACGCGACGATATCCCGGCTGCCCAGCTGAGACCTCGCGGCGGCCCACCGGGGCGCGGACCGACCGGGCTAACCCCACGTCCACGCCGCTGACCATAGCCCGCGTGCCCACAAGCCCTGGTCAGCTGCGCGGTTGCTCAAGAACGGGAGCCACGGGTGGGCAAATGCGCGCCCCCAGCCTCGCCAGCAGTTCCGCCTTGATGCCTTTTTATCACCTTATTCTTGTCAACCCCGATCGACCCTAGCGCGTTAATGTTTGTGTACTCGGAGGGGAAGAACCGCGCATACCGGGGACCGGCGTGGGCTTTCCGTAGTCAGGGGGGGTAATGGCATCCGCAGGCTTACCGCCGCGACCGGCAGACTCTAAGGGCAAGTCGTGGGTCTTCAACCCGCCGCCCGGCTGGCCAGCGCCGCCGGCCGATTGGCAGCCGCAGGCTGGCTGGCATCCCGACCCGTCGTGGCCGCCCCCGCCGGCAGGCTGGGAGTTCTGGAAGCCGGCCCCGCGCCGCGGGCTTCGCGGGATCAGCCCATTCGTAAAGGCCGTCGCCGGGATCCTGACCTTCGCCGCGACGATCACGGGCACGTACCTGGCATACCTAGCCCTCCAAGGACCGCCAGGCCCCACCACCGCCACCTGGGTGCGCCAAGCCAACGCCGTCTGCGACCAGGACGTCGGTTCGCTGCAGTTATCCCTTTTCGATGGGCTAGCCCCGTCCCCGCCCTCGACGGCCGGCCAGAACGATTCCTCCACCCAGCAGGCGGTTGGCCGGCTACGTAACTTCATCGTCGCTGAGGGCAGCCTCAGCAAGCAAATGGGCGACCTGGGCGCCCTGCAAACGCCGAAGGATGACCGCGCGGCCGGGGTCGGGACCGTTATCAACACCGGCAACGCGCTTGTCTCCAGCATGGAAACCTTCTCCAACCTCCTGCAGACGGCGGTAGACCGCACCCCGGGTTCCGCCACGTCGCAGCCCCCTCCGCAGGTGGGCACCGAGTTGAGCGATGGGGACAAGGTCCTGACCTCACTGCTCGCCTGGGAGAAGGCGATCGCAAAGCTCGGTCTCAGCAGGTGCCCATTCTGGGTGCGAAATCCGCCGAACGTCGCGCCGACCATGACACCGCCAGCCGCGCCGGCCAGCACGCCGCCCAGCCCGACATCCACGCTCACGGTTGGCGAGCAGCAGCTGGTCAACCGGTTGGACCCGGGCGACCTGACTGGCTGCACCGGCCGGGCCGACCTGGAGGTCAGCGGCGTCGTCGCTGCCGTCAACTGCCAGGCCGTCGCGGCGGGGCCCACGCTGCGGCCGCTGATCGAACAGTTCTCCGACATGGGCTCCGCCCAGGCGTGGTTCGAGAACAACACAGTTGGCTTCGTCGACAGGGGAGATTGCGCCGCCGGCTACCGGCTTGGCACCTGGCTGCACGATGGCGTCCCGGCCGGGATGCTCGGCTGCGCTGATACCCGCAGCGGCGGCTTCCGGATGGTCTGGGTCATCGACAGCGCCCAGATCGGCGTCATCGCCGACGGCTCTGACGGCACGACGCTGACCGCCTGGTGGACCAGGTGGTGCTACGTCACGGGCGACGGCTGAACAATATCGGCTCCTGACACCGATGACGGGCGGGGATGCACCGCCTGCCGCAAGTAATTGGCGATCCGCACGAACGCGAACCGCGAACTCCTACGTTCCGTGACAGTCCGTGCCCGACCTGACGGCTGCCACCGGGCCGGCCAGCTACGGCCCCACCCCGTGCACGAAGCCGCCGCGGCCGGTGACGGGATTCCGGTCCCGGTGCTGTGCAAGATTTGTGATGGCGTGTTCATATAAGACGGCGGTTAAGACGCATGGGGCCGCTGGGGCTCGCGGGGCCTGGCCTGCAAATAGCGCAGGCAGGTTAGCGCGATCAGGGATCATGAACGCGGCCGGGACCCATGCGGCGGCAGGGACACGGGCGGCAGCGGACGGCAGCGGGCGGCAGGGACACCGACGGCAGGGACACCCGACGGCAGGGACACCGACGGCAGGGACACCGACGGCAGGGACACCGACGGCAGGGACACCGACGGCAGGGACACCGACGGCAGGGACACGGGCGGCAGCGAGCGGCGGGCGATTGGGGGCGGCGACACTGGTGCGGAGGGTCGAGGAGTTGAGGAACTGGCCAGCACCCCGGCACCGGCCACAGAAGGGAAACCAATGAAGATCGCAGTTATCGGCGGGTCCGGCCACCTCGGCCATGCCGTGGCCCTTGAGGCGCTCTCCCGCGGCCATCAGGTCACCGCGATCGCACGCGACGTCTCTCGCATCAAGGACCTGCCCGGTGCGGCCGTGGTGAGCGCCGACGTATTCGATCACGGCGCCATTGCCCGTGCCGTCGCCGGGCACGATGCCGTGGTAGCCGCCGCCAAGGGCGCCGCTGGCCAGCCGGCCGCCGCACCGCTAGTTGCCCACGCGCTACTCGACGTGCTGCCAAAGGCCGGCGTGCGGCGGCTGCTATTCCTCGGCGGCGGCGGCAGCCTGGAGGCCGCGCCCGGCCAGCGCTTCGTCGATCTGCCACAGTTCCCGCCCGAGCACAAGAGCGAGGCCCTCGGGCAGGCGGAAGCGCTCGGGCTGCTGCGTGGCTCGGGTGACGCCCTGGACTGGTCCTACCTCAGCCCGCCGCCTGTCCACCTCGTCGACAGCGAGAAGACGGGCGCCTACCGCGTTCAGGCGGGCAACACGCCCATCACCGATACGGGCGGTGACAGCCGCATCAGCGTGGCCGACTACGCGGCCGCGGCCGTGGATGACCTGGAGCGCGGCACCTTCGTCGGGCAGCGCTTCACCGCCGCCTACTGAACCGCTCGTCGCCGTGGTTGGCCGTTTGGGGGGCGCTGTGGCGTCCTATTACTACGGCCAACGATCACGAGGTATCGTGCGTAACGGTCGGCCACGCCACTCGTCATCGGGTAGCGCGCTGATATCGCGCCGACAGCTCGCGCAGCTTGGCGACGAGTTCGGGCGGTCCACCGACGGTAAAGTCGGCGCCGAGCATGCCCAGGTAGACGGCGAGGGTATCGATGTTGTCCGCGCCGGTGTCGAGAACGCAGGTGCCGTCGCCCACAGCCTCAACCGTGCCGACCGCTGGCGTGATCCGGGCGGCGATCTCGTCGGCGGGCGCGAGCACGGTTACCCGCGCGCGGTATCGTCACGCCGCCGCGGTGACGCGCTGGGAAACGTAGGCCGCGGCATCGCCATCAGGCAGCTCACGAGGAGCAAAGCGGGGACCTGCCGGGGTCCGCAGCTCGATCCGGTCGGCACGGAAAATGCGCCAATCCGTCCGGACCACGTCCCATGCCACCAGGTACCAGCGGCGCCCCCAGTTAACCAGCCGGTACGGCTCAACCGTGCGCACGCTGGCCGAGCCACTGTGGTCACGGTAGCCGAGACGAAGGCTCTGCTGGTCCCGGCAGGCGCCTGCCAGCGTGGTGAGCAGGTCCGGGTCGACCGTCGGCCCGGTGCGGCCCCGGGGCACGGCGACGGCGTGGCTCTGCAGGCTGTGCACCCGGTGGCGCAGCCGCGAGGGCAGTACCCGCACAAGCTTCGCCAGGGCACGGAGCGAAGCCTCCTCGATTCCCGCGACGCCGCCGCCCGCGCCGGTGCGCAGCCCGACCACTACCGCGACGGCTTCCTCATCGTCAAGCAGCAGTGGGGGCAGGGAAGCGCCAGCGCCGAGCCGGTAGGCGCCGACGGCGCCACGGGTCGCGTGTACCGGATAGCCAAGGCTGCGCAGCCTTTCGATGTCGTTGCGGACGGTCCTGGTGCTAACTTCCAGCCGTTGCGCTAGCTCCTGGCCGGTCCAGTCGCGCGGCGCCTGCAAGAGCGAAAGCAGCCGCAGCAGTCGCGCCGAGGTTTCAAGCACGACGTCAAGTCTGCCCAGCTCATTAGGAACCTAATGTTCCTAATGAGCTCGCAACATCTGGAAGCGTGATGGGAAGCTCCCTCACCGCTGCGGATCTCGACCAAGAAAGTGGGACTGGCATGGACTGGAAGCTAGAGCTTGTCGCGATTCCCGACCTGGACCGGGAAAGGCGCCGGCTGACCGCAGCCAGGGACGCCGCGATCTTGGCCGAGGCCGGTGCCGATCCCGACATGGACAGCCTTGCGGCATAGGTGACCCATCTGCCCTTGGGCCTAGGCTAGTGCGCCCGATCCACACGGCCAGCCTGGACAAGACCCAGCCTGTCCTGATCTTGACTCGGGAACTGGTCCGGCCGCAGCTGGCACGGGTGACCGTGGCCCCCATTACCTCCACCGCTCTCCGCATTTCGACCGAGGTGCCAGTCGGCCCCGCGAACGGGCTCGACCAGGAGTGCGTGGTCAGTTGCGACAACATCGTGACCATCCTCATCAGCGACCTGGGCCGTCAGACAGATCGGCTACCTGCTGCCAGGGCAAGAGATCACCCTGACCGCCGCCATTCATGCTGCCTTTGATCTCGATTGACGCGGGCGCGCCTGCCGGATCACCTCACCGGATGCCAAAACCTGGCGCAGCATGGGCCATCGGGCGTCACGCCGGAGGGCTCTGCACCGGGCAGTCCGCGGCGCGGCGGTAATCCGCGAGTACTGCATCGACGGCGGCCTGCTCGTCCGGCAGCGACCGCGCACGCTCGGCCGCCGCCGCCGACAGCCGCCGGGCGAGCGCTTGATCCGAAAGCACCCACGACAACGCGGCTGCCAGCCGCTGCGGGTCAGCAACAGGCACGAGCAGCGCCGCGTCCTCCCCCGTCAGGTCAGCAATGCCGCCGGTACGGGTCGCCACGATCGGCGCGCCCGCGCGCAGCGCCTCCTGAAGGATGAGCGGCTGCCCCTCCCACAGGCTTGGCAGCACGAACACATCCGCGGCGGCGAGCAGGGCAGGGATATCGTCGCGCTGGCCGAGAAGCCGCAGCGGCAGCCGTTCGGCATCAATCCTGCGGCCCAGTTCAGCCTGCAGCGGTCCGGTGCCCGCGATGACCACCAGCGGCTGCGGATCCTGGTCACGCAGTCGGCCTACGGCGTCAAGCAGCGTCCCGAACCCCTTCTGCGCGGCGAGCCGGCCAGCGGCGAGCACTACCGGCCTGCCCTCGGCGGCGAGCCCCGCCCGCACGATCCGCGCCGTTTCCGCAGAAACGGCGGGGCGTGCAGGGGCGGGCACCACTGCCATTCCCACCGACCGCGCCGCGCGGCGGCGCATCCGCGCCGCCAGGTCACCCGACACGCAGAGGACCCGGTTGGCGCGGCGGGCGACGATCCGCTCCAGGGCCGCGTACAACACGGCCGCGAGCCCGCCGCCTGCCGGGGGGGCGTTGTGCAGGCTCACCACGAGTACGGGCCGCCGACGGTGTCCTGATGCTCGGCTGACACCGCCGAGGGCGAGCGCGGCGACCGCACCCGCTCGGACGCCGTGCGCGTGCACGATCCGTGGCGCCGCACCGGCCGCGTCACCCGCGTCGTCATCAGCGCCAACATCACCGCGGCGGAGCAGGCGCCGCAGCCGCGCCGTGGCGGCGAGGTCGCGCACCGGCCGCGGCCTGTCGCCGATCTCGACGGCGGCGAACCGCGCGCCCGCGCTGGTGAACCGGAGCAGCTGCTGCGCCTCGGCAGGACCACAGACCGCCACGGCGATGCCCCGAGCGGCCAGTCCCGCGGCGAGCGACCTGACGTGCCTGCCGGTCCCGCCTGCTGTGGTGCCCAGCACCAACGTGACGCTGGTCACTTCGGTGTCCGGCTCACTGCTCCCGCTCACCTCGCTCCCGCTCACCTCGCCCCCGCTCACCTTGCCTCCGCTCACCTTGCCCCCGCTCATGTCCGCCCCGCTCATGCCGTCCGCCGCCGCAGCACCCGGGCAGTGGCCGCCCGCAGGTCACCCGAATCGGCCAGGTACGCGACCGCGAGGAACACGGCCGCTATGACGGCACCGGCCACCAGCGTGAGCGCCGCCGCGGCGAGCGCGCCGCCCCGGCCGAACACGTGGCTCGCCGCCGCCGCGAGCACAGCGCCCGCGGCTCCACCCGCGACGGCGCTGGCCACCCCTGCGGCGAAGGCGCGTGGCAAGCCGACTACACAGCTACGGCCGCGGACCCGCACCACGGCGATGAGCAGCGCGGCACCCGCGACGCTCAGGCCGATGCTGTTGCCGAGCCCGAGCACGGGCACCACCCAGCGCTGCGGCACAAAGGGAACGATGGCAAGGTCCGCCGCCATGACGGCAAGCCAGCCCGTGACGGTTGTGAGGGCGGCGACGCGGTTGCGGCCCCACGCAAGCAGCACCCGGCTGAGGTTGGCGACGAGCCCGTAACCGATCAGACCGGGCGCGAAGGCCAGGAACACGAAGGTCAGCTCGCGTGTGCTTGCGGGGTGGACGAAGACGCGGGCGGCCGGCGCCGCGGCGCCTGCGAGCACGGCCGCACCGAGGAAGGAGACGAGTACGGCCGCGCGCGTCGAGGTGGCGGCCAAGGCGTCGAACTTGCCTGCCGCGTCCGGCTGCGGCTCCGACAGCGCTAATGGCTCCGAATGCGCTGATGGCTCCGGCAGCGCTGGCTCCGGTAGCGCTGGCTCCGGCAGCGCTGGCTCCGGCAGCGCTGGCTCCCGCAGCGCTGGCTCCGAATGCGCTGATGACCCTGGCAGCGCTGGCTCCCGCAGCGATGACTCTGACTGCGCTGCCGACGGCGGGCCTGAACCGGTTTCTGCGGGCTGCGCGGGGCCGGGCCTGAGCGGCACAGCGGCGCCCGCACCGGAGGCCAGCGTGGCCGACGTGGCTGCCGCGTGCGCGGAAAGCAGCGGGAACGCGGTCGTCGCCACTGGCACCGCGAGCACCGCGTAGGGCAGGAAGAACATCTGCCAGCCGTAGTTGTACAGCACGATCGCGCCGGTGCCGCCGCGTGAATTGGCCAGCACGATGACCGCGACAAGCGCTGCGTCCTGCGCCACTAGGGCGGCGACGCCCGCCGCCGCGAGCCCGCGCACCCGCGGCGCGACCCCGTGCGGGAAACGGAGCGCCGGACGCAGCCGAAGCCGCAGCCGCCACGCCGGGACCGCGACCGCCGCCACGAGCGCGGCGACACCGGCGGTGGTGCCGATAGAGAGGATCAGCTCCGCTGCGGTGGGCAGGCCGCGCAGGTTGTCCTGATATCCGTTGCCCACCGGCAGGAACGCCAGGTACGCGGCGCTCACCACCAGGCTGGATACCAGCGGCGCGAGAGCCGGGGCGGTGAACTTGTGGTGTGACTGGAGGATGCCGTAGATCACGACGGCGAGCCCGTATAGCGCGATCTGCGGCGCGAACACCACGAGCATCCTGGTGGCGACCGCGATGATCTCGGCCGACTGCGCGCCGTGCGGGTGTGCGAAAAGCGCCGTCGCGACCGGCCCAGCGACAAGCGCCAGGAGCACGCTCATGGGCACGAGCAGCAGGATTGTCCAGGTGAGCAATGCGGAGGCGGTCCGCCGGGCGTCGGCCGCCGCGGCCGGATCGTGTTCCGCGCGCTGAGCAGGTCCGGCCAGCACGGGCACCACGACCGCGGTGAGCGCACCTCCGGCCACGATGTCGAAAATGATGTTCGGCACCTGGTTCGCGGTGGTGTACGCGGTGCCGAGGTTGGTGTTGCCGACGGTATGCGCGAAGACAAGCGTGCGCCCGAACCCCGCGAGCCGGGCTACCACGGTAATCGCGCCGATCAGTACCGCAGCGCGGCCGAGCCCGCGCCTCACGTTTCGATCGATGACCCAGGCATCCCCTCGGGGGCGCGGGAAGCTGCCCCGCCGAACGCTATGCCTGCCGCAGCCGGTGCCTCCCCGTTCGGTCCGAAGCGGCTGCCGCTGCCCGTCGCTCCCGCCGGATATGCGGAGCCCACGTGGCCGTCCGCGTCCGCGGCTGGGTCCGCCGCTGACCCGGCCACCGGTGCGCCAGGTCGCCCGGCTGGCGAGTGCGTGGCCTGCTGGGCGGACGGGCGGGTGGCTGTGGGTGGCTGCGGGCGCCTGCCCAGCATGTCCAGCCAGCGCAACGGCGCCGTCCGCTCGATCACCTTCGTGAAGCTGACGACCTCGCTTGCCGCGGTGAGGCCCGTGATCCCCGCGAGCACGGCCAGCCTGGTGCCGCGCGGCAGGCTCGTCGCGGCCGCGGCGCCGAGCACGGCGCCGAGAGCGTTGGCGCCCGCGTCGCCGAGCATGGCCTGCTCACCGAGGTCCTCGCCGAGCAGCGCCACGGCGCTGCCCGCCGCCGACGCAGCTTCGGGCACGACCGGCGCGCGTAGCAGCGTGGCAGCGGCCAGCGCGACCTTGAGGGCGCGACCGGGCCGCAGGTCGAACAGGTTCAGCAGGTTCGCGCTGCCCGCGACGAGTCCCGCGTTGATCGCCACGTCGGCGGGCGAGCCGCCGAGCATGGCACCGGCCGCGGCGCCCGTCGCGCCGATTCCGCCGATTTTCACCGCGCCGGTCGTGACATTGCCCTGCCGAAGCGCGCCCAGGTGGCCGCGGAATCCCCGCCTATCGCCAGAACCCGCGAGGTCATCGTACCCACCGAACGCTGCCGCACCGGCGCCGGCCAGCGCTGCCGCGGCGCGCACCCGGGCGCGCACACCCGGAGCGACGGCGACCGCAGCGACCACGCCGAGGGCGGCCGCTGGACCTTCGAGCAGGGTGACAGGCTCGCCGCGGTGGTTGGTCCGGTGCCACACATGCTTGCCGCCAGGCGGATGCGCTTTGAGCAGAGCATAGGCGCAGCGGGCGGTCACGGCCGCGGCAACGCAGGTAAGCAGGCCACGGCTGAGCGGACCACGGCTGAGCGGACCACGGCTGAGCGGACCACAGCTGAGCAGGCGGCGGCTGGAGCTGCCCCATGCATCCTCACGTCCGGCGGGGCTCACTGCTGGGACCCCGCCTTCGCGCTCTTGACCGGAGTTGGCGAGGGCGACCCGGTGTCGGTTGCCGTCGCGGTCGGCATCGGGCTCGGCCCGATTCCATTCGCGCCTGTGGTGCCGTAACTGCCCGGGGCCTGCGTGCCGATTTGTTCGGCGAGCACCTGCGCGACGACGATCTGCCCGAATGTCTCGTCGGCATTGTCCACGCTCGACACCTGGTTCGCGCTGGTACTGGCCCGCAGGGCCGCGATGGCGCCGCCCGCCTGCGTCGAGCTAGCGGGCCCGGCCATGACCGCCGCGAGGCTGGTGGAATTGACCGCCGCGGCGACGTCGGTCAGCGATTGGTTGGTCGTGGCGGAGTTCGGGCCGGTAAGCGGATTCGCTGGCGTAATCACGACCGCGAGTGTGGCACGCGCGGCGGGCTGTCCGCTGGTGGTCAGGAAACCTCCGCCCGCGAATGTGGACACGACGTTCTGGCTGGTGAAGTCCTTCAGCCCGGGAAACGCCTTAGTGGTGATAGCGCCGGCGAGCACCTGGGCCGCGCGCTGCTGCGGGCTGTTGCCTGTGAGCGTGACATTGGGCGGTGTGAGGCTCTGCGAGAGCTGGTCCAGTTCGGCGAGGGTAGTCGCGCTCGTATCGAAGAACTTGTCCTGCAGCTGTATCTGGCCGCCGATGGTGGCGCCGGCCTGCTGGAGCATGGTGGTGACGCCCTGTTGGACCTGGCCCGATGAACCGGGCGCGTCGATCACGACCACGCGCTGTCCGGTGAGCAGGTGCGCGAGCAGGCGCGGCGCGGCCGCCTGCCCGAACGTCCCCGCGGCGTTGAGCTGCTGCTGCAGCGCGCCGTTCTGGCTGCGCAGGCTGTTGAGTTCGTTACGCAGGGAGTTGTTGCCGTTCTGCAATGCCTCGGTGACGGGGCCGTTCAGCGCGGTGGTGCCGATCACGATGCCGGTCGCAAGGGCGAGGAAGATCGCGACGATGGAAACCAGGTGGTAGCGAAAATCGATCACTTTAGAACAGTCCGGTTAGCCAGTAGAGGAAAGTATCGAACTGCGCGCGAACGTACTCGAACATCGCGTGTGCGGCGAACGAGGACCTCGCCGCCGCGAGCAGCGCGACGAACGCTGCGAGCACCATGGCGAGCAACCACCAGCCGGAGATCCGGCTCTGATAGAGTCGGCTTACTCCCTTGGGCTCGACGAGCTTGCTGCCCACCCGCAGCCGGGTCAGCCACGTACTTGAGCCACCTGAACGGCCCTTGTCGAGGAACTCGGTGAGGGTGTAATGCGTGCCCACCGCGACGATCAGGCTGGCGCCGAGGTCGTCGGCGAGCAGTAGCGCGATGTCCTCGCTGGTGCCGGCCGCGGGGAATACGACGGAGGCCAGCCCCATGTCCTGCACCCGCTGCAGGCCGGGCGCCCGCCCGTCGCGGTAAGCGTGCACGACAATCTCCGCGCCGCACGCGAGCGCCGTGTCAGACACCGAGTCCATGTCGCCGACGATGATGTCGGGCACATAGCCGGCCTCGAGCAGCGCATCCGCGCCGCCGTCCACGCCCAGCATGACTGGCCTGAACTCACGGATGTAGGGCCGCAGGACCGCGAGGTCCTCCCGGTACTGGTAGCCGCGGATCACGACGAGCACATGCCTGCCTTCGAGGCGGGTCGTCAGCTCGGGCACGCCGACCCCGTCGAGGAGCAGCTCACGCTCGCGCTTGAGGTATTCCATCGTGTTCGCCACGAACGCCTCGAGCTGCACGGCGATGCCGGCCTTCGCCTCGGCCATCGCGGCCGCAACCGACTCCTCGGTCTGCACGGCGCCCTTGGCGATCACCTGGCCGTGCGCGTAGAGCGTGTCGCCGTCGAGCCGCACGACGTCGCCCTCGGCCACCTTGACGAACACGTCCTGGCCGACGTCGTCAACAAGCGGGATACCCGCTTCAATGATGATCTGCGGGCCCAGGTTCGGGTACCTGCCGCTGATGCTCGGCGCCGCGTTCACCACCGCAGCCACCTGCCGCTCGATGAGCGCGTGGGCGGCCATCCGGTCAAGGTCGACGTGGTCGATGATGGCGATCTCACCTGGGAGCATCCGTTTGGTGAGATCCTTCGTCCTGCGGTCGAGCCGGGCCGTCGCTATAGGCCCCGGCAGGTCATTTGCCGTGGCGCGGCGAGGTTTGGGAACTTTCAGGTACGTGACCTTCATCATGAGCAATACTGCCAGAGGCCGCGGGTGGAGACCGGCACACAGTCTATTGCGGCGTTTTAGGGGCAAGTCCCGCCAGACCTGGTCGTTGCCTGAGAGGCAGCGCAGGGCGGCTGCGCGAGCCAGCTGAGCCGACAAGCACCGATTGCCTGCTCGGTTTGGCTATTGTCCTGGCCGTGACCGGGGCTGGCTCTTCGGCGGCGTCTACACAGCGGGCGCAGAAGAGCCCGGATACGCCGACGGCGGCTGCACCGAGATCACCCTGCCGCACACGGTCCGCTCGACCCTGTCCGGGCTGCCGGGCGGGGCATCCAGGGCACCAGGATCGGCTTCCGCGGGCGCGATGCGGCCGCACACCACGACGGACTGGGCGGGTTGCGTGCTCGCTTTCAACGACTATCATGTCGATGGGGCCAACGCGACGCTGCTTCCGCCGATCAATGGCGTGCCGTACCTGGTCAGCGAGGCGGTAGGCACGCTGGACGGAGTTCAGTACTTCCGCTGGACCGGACCCGGGCACGGTGCTCGCCAGGCAGGCCGTCATGCACGCGCAGGTGCGCGAGATCGCGCAGGCGCCTGCGGCGTCGTGGCGGAAGATCGTCGCGTCCCTGGCGGGCGGTGGCGCCGGATGCCTCGACAACATCATCGAGCGCGAGTCTCTGTCCAAACTGCCACATCCTGCTCGTCGAGGCGTCCTCGTCCCAAATCAGCGACCTGGGCGCGGCGGCAGGCTGATCAGCGCCGCTGCGGCCCGGCCGGGCCGCAGCGGCGCATCCGTGCGGTTGTCAGCCGACTCGTCCAGGGACCGTCTCGTGCTGACCGCCGGCGACGCGTCGATCGTGGCGGACGGCTCCGTGGCCACCCGGGTGACCTTCCGCGCGGTCGATGCGTACCGCAACCAGCGCTCTTACGTGAACGGTGCGGTGGACCACTGACCGGCCCAGCCTCGCTCATCGGCGACAACCCGTTCGACTTCGGCGCGTACGGCGGCACGGGCGGCGCGTTCATCCGCTCGCTGCCCAACTGCTGCCCTATTGCTGCGGGGGGACCGGCACGAGCGCGTTCCACGCGGCGGTGTCGTACAGCAGGCGAGACCCGGTGACCCGGCCGTCGCGCACGGTATTCCATTCGCTCATGAGGACCGATTCTGCGCCGGCCGGCGTTTGAAGGTCGAACTCGTACACCGAGCACACGTCGCCGCCGTCCTCCCACTGGCGCAAGATGCGGTAACCCCGCATGATGGGCGCAAGCCTGCCGGCCCCGGCCAAGAACGTCTCCCTGCCGTCAACCCGGCCGGATGGGCCCTCGAAGGAGAACTCGTCGGCCAGGTGCGTCCGCAACCCATCGACGTCCCACGCCGTGAACGCTGTCAGGTACTCGTTGACCACCTTAGAGCTGTTACCCATGCCGCAGTCTCCCATCTGCCTGAAAGTCTCGATAGGCCAATATACAAGGAGCGTATTGTACAAGTGTCAACTGGTATATTTTGGCGCCTTGGGGAGAGCTGAGGCGTATCAGCGGCCAGCGGACGAGCGGCCCGCGGCCGAGCGGCCCGCGGCTGGGCCGCCGGCCAGCGATGCCCGTTCTTCCGCGGCGAGGGAAAGGAGTTCCTCCGCGTGGGCGCGGCCGAGTTCGGAATCCTCAAGGCCGGCCAGCATCCGGGACAACTCCCTGATCCGGCCCTGCTGGTCCAGCCGGGTCACGCCGCTGCTGGTGACGAGGCCGTCACCGGACTTCTCGACGAGCAGGTGATTGTCGGCGAACGCAGACACTTGCGGCAGGTGGGTGACCACGATGACCTGGGCAAGCCTCGCGAGCCTGGCAAGCCTGCGGCCCACTTCCACCGCCGCCTTGCCGCCCACGCCCGCATCCACTTCGTCGAACACAAAGGTCGGCAGCGGGTCCGCGCCCGCGAACACTACCTCGATCGCGAGCATGACACGAGAAAGCTCCCCGCCAGAGGCGCCCTTGTGCAGCGCCAGCGCCGGCGCGCCTGGGTGCGCAGCGAGCCTGATCTCCGCCTCGTCGGCCCCGTAAGGTCCCAGCTCGTCCAGCGGCGTCACCACCACCTTGAGCCGGGCACGCGGCATGGCGAGCGCGGTGAGCTCGGCCGTGACGTCGGCGGCGAACTTCTCCGCGGCCTGGGCCCTTAGCCCGCTGAGACCGTCGGCTAGACCGGTAAGCCTGCCCGCGAGGTCGGCCTCTTCCGCGGTGAGTGCCTCGATGCGCTCGTCGTCTGAGTCGAGTTCTGTGAGCCTGGTCGCGGCGCGTTTGGCCCAGCCCAGCACGGCCGCAACCGTGCCCGGCGAGGCCGTCACGTCCGCGGTGTCATCGCGCGGGGGCGACCCCGGGGCGGTGCCAGCCCCGTACTTTCGCACCAGCCGGGTGAGCTCGGCCCTGCGTTCCTGTACCGCCGCGAGGCGGGCGGGATCGGCTTCCACCGACTGCGCATAGGAGGCAAGCTCTGCCGCCACGTCCGAGATCAGGTAGGACGCTTCGGACAGCTGGCCGCCGAGCTCACCGAGCGCCGGATCGTGCTGGCTGACCGAGTCAAGTGCGTGCCGGGCCGCGCCGAGCAGCGTCACCGCGTCCGCCGCGTTCTCGCCGGTTGACGGATCCGCGAGCAGTGCCTCGTGCGCGGTTGTCGCCGCCGCACGAAGTGCGTCCGCGTGCGCGAGCCGCTCTTCCTCCGTGAGCAGTTCATGGTCCTCGCCGTCAGCCGGCCCGAACCGTTCGATCTCACCCAGCCCGAACCTTAGCGCGTCGGCCTCCATCGCGCGCTCCCTGGCTTTTGTGACGATCTCGTCGAGCTGACGCCGGACCTCGCGGTGGCGCTGATAGGCGCGCTGATATTCGCCGAGCGCGACAGCGAGTTCCGCGCCGGCGTAACGGTCAAGCGCTTCCCGCCCGCGGCCAGGTTTGAGCAACTGCTGCTGGTCGGCCTGGCCATGCACGGCCACCAGATCATCGGCGAGGTGGGAGAGCAGGCTCACGGGCACCGACCGGCCCCCGGCGAACGCACGCGAGCGCCCCTCGGCAGATACCGAACGGCTGACGATCAGCGTGCCGTCCTGATCGAGTTCACCGCCCGCCTCCTCGACCTGGCGGGCGACGTGACCTTCCGGATCCGTGCGCAGCCTGCCTTCGACCATCGCCCGGTCGGCGCCCGGCCGGACCCGTGCCGGGTCGCCACGGCCGCCGAACAAGAGCCCGAGCCCGGTCACGACCATTGTCTTTCCAGCGCCAGTCTCGCCGGTGACCACGGTGAATCCGGCGGAAAGCTCGAGGATGGCGTCGTCGATGACCCCAAGCCCGGTGATGCGGACTTCCTCGAGCATCGCGCGGCTCACCGACCCTCCCTGCGACCGCGCCAGCCGGTCACCGGCAGGCCGAATTTCACCACGAGCCTGTCGGTGAACGCCGTGCTGCCTGGCTTGCCCGATAGCCGCACGAGGCCCACGGGCAGCACACCGCGACGCACCTCCACCCTGGCTCCGGCGGCCAGATCGACCCTTCGCCGCCCATCGCACCACATAACCGCGCCCGACGTCTCCGATAGCTCGCGGGTATGGCCAGGCGGGTTGCTCGACGCCGGTGCGGCGCCACGGCTTGATCCCCCCATCACCTCGACGGCGACCACCGAGCGTGGCGAGATCACCAGCGGCCTTGCGAACAGGGCGTGCGCCGAAATCGGCACGAGAAGCAGCGCCTCCACCTCGGGCCAGACCACGGGCCCGCCCGCGGAGAATGCGTACGCAGTGGATCCCGTCGGAGTCGCGCAGACGACCCCGTCGCAGCTCCATCGCGACAACGGTGTGCCATCGATCTCGGTGACCACTTCGAGCATCCGTTCGCGGGCAGCCTTCTCGACCGTGGCCTCGTTCAGCGCCCAGGCGGAGGCCGTCACCGTGCCGTCCTCGCGGACCAGGATGTCAACCGTCATCCGTTCCTCGACGACATAGTGCCGCTGTACCACCCGGTCCACGGTCGCGGCCAGGTGCTCGGGATCAGCCTCGGCGAGGAAGCCGACGTGGCCCAGGTTCACCCCGAGCAGCGGCGCAGCAGCGGGCCGCGCAAGCTCGGCCGCCCGCAGCAGGGTGCCGTCACCGCCTACGACGATCACCACCTCCGCGTCCTGCGCCGCTTCCGCGGTGGCCGCGACCACATCGACACCGACGCAGGACAGATCATCGGATTCCGAGGCGAGGACCCGCACCATCACGCCCGCGCGGGTGAGCATCTCCACCACCTGCCGTGCGCTGCGCAGCGCCTCCTTGCGGCCGGTGTGGGCGACCACCAGGACCGTACGGTTGGCGTTCATCGGGCCCGACACTAGCTGGGTCCCTCCTCGATCGCCCGCGCTGCGGCTGCCTCGTCAAGTGGCGGCGCGCCCCGCCGCAGCCAGAGGAAGTACTCGACGTTTCCTGACGGGCCTGGGAGCGCGCTCGCGGTGACCCCCATGACGCCCAGGTCGTGTTCGCCGGCACAGCGCGCCACCCTCGTCACCGCCTCCTGCCTGGTCGCCGGGTCGCGGACCACGCCGCCCGTACCAACCTTCCCCTTGCCAGCCTCGAACTGCGGTTTGACCAGGAGCAGGAAATCGGCGTCCGGCGCCGCACAGGCCGCGAGCGCGGGCAGCACCAGCGTAAGCGAGATGAAGGACAAGTCTGCCGTCACCAGGTCCGGTGCGTACTCCAGTTGTCCGGGCCGCAGGCCGCGCACGTTCACCCGGTCCATGACCGTCACTGCGGGGTCGGTCCGCAGCGACCACGCAAGCTGGCCGTAGCCGACGTCGACCGCGGTCACGTGCGCGGCGCCCGCTCGCAGCAGCACGTCGGTGAACCCGCCCGTGGAAGCCCCGGCGTCCAGGCACCGACGACCGGCGACGGCGACACCGGGCAACGCGGCCAGGGCACCGGCCAGTTTGTTGCCGCCACGGGAAACGTAGTCGTCGGCGCCGTCGGCCGGCTCCTCCACCGTGATCGACGCCGACGTGTCCACCTGGCTGGCCGGTTTGACCGCACCAGGACCTGCGCCGCCGACCCGGACCCGCCCCTGCGATATCAGCCCGGTGGCGTGCTCACGCGAGCGGGCAAGCCCGCGGCGGACCAGTTCGGCGTCAAGCCTGCTGCGCCTGGCCATCTGACGCGTCACCAGACGCACCTCGGGGCGCGGCGGTGGCAAGCTCGTCGAGCAGGCCACGCAGGCGCACGTAGGCCTGCTCGAACGCCTCGACATGCCCGGAATCGGGCAGCCCGTCGAGGTTAGCCAGCCTGGCCAGCGCCTCATCCACGCGTGGATCCCCCGTTGCCGCCGCCGTCGCTGACGCACCGCCAGCGGCGGCCGTTCGGGTAACCTCGTTCATCATCAGTTTCAGACTCCTTCGAGTCGGGCGGGCGGTTAAGGAGCGTGCACCGGGCCCATCAGAACGTTACCGTCCGGACACGACACTTCGGTGGGGACCGAGCAGGAGCGCAACGTCGATGGCGACCGTTGACCAATGTCGCGAGGCACTGGAAAAGGTGGCGTCCCGCATCAGCGGGATGAGCCCACAGGACCGCGAGCGGCATCTTGTCGATCGCACGATAGGTTTCCGTGTGACTGACCTGGGAGTGGAGTTCCGTACCCGGCTCGGCCCGCATGGCACCGACCCGATTAGCGAGGCGGCACCACAGGACGGGCCGGCTCAGGTGACCTTCAGCGCGAGAAGCGACGATCTTGTCGCGCTCGCCGACGAGCAACTGCATCTCGCCCGCGCTTGGGCTACCGGGCGACTCAAGGTCCAGGCGAGCGTGTTCGATCTGCTCCGGCTCCGCGGCGTCCTGTGACCTGGGGGTCCCTCAGTCCGATGGCGGCGGTTCAGTCCCATGAAGGCGGTGGCGCCCCCGCAGTTGTACGGGGAGTCACCAAATGATCAGTAGGCGGCAGGTCGCCGTGATCACGTGTTTGTCCTCGGCGGACGAGCCGGGCTCCCCTAACATGGGCTGCTGGGACGGCGCCCGCGTACCGGCGCTGGCGCGCGGGGTGGCTCAAGGATCAGCATGCAGGCTGGTCCTTGCTCCGAGGAACTGAGCAGGGGGCTCATTCACGAACCCGGTCTGCGTCCCAGACGCGACGTCCCAGGGACGACGTCCCAGGGACGACGTCCCAGAGGTGACAGGTGAGGTTCAGGTTGACGGGAATGACTCGATGACAGTGTCCGTGCCCGGTACCGGACGCGTGATCGCGGCCGGCGTCATGATCCTTGCGGTGGCGCAGGCAGCGGCCTGTGGTTCTACTCACGGCCCGGCCTCTGCGGCGAGCCCTTACGAGTCGGCAAACAGCAGCGCGCCCGGCACCTCCGCGCCTTCCACCCCCGCGCCCGCGCAAACCAGGCCGACCACGACGGCATGTGTGAGCGGCGCGCTCCGGCCGAGCCTCACGCCGACGGGGGCGGCGGCAGGAACCGCCTACTACGCCCTCAGGCTGACCAACACGTCCGGGGGCACATGTACATTGTACGGCTATCCAGGGGTGTCATTCGTCAGCGGCGTAGGAGGACAGCAGATTGGCAGCGCCGCGACCCGCAATCCGCTGTACCCGGTGGCCGAGGTGACGGTGGCCGCGAACGCTACAGCGCACGCAACGCTCGGCGTCGCCGCGGCCGCCAACTATCCGGCCTCCCGCTGCCATCCCGCCGCGGCGCACGCGCTGCGGGTCTTCCCGCCCGGCCAGACCGCCGCCGTGTACGTCAAGCAGAGCTTTCCTGCGTGTTCGGCGCATGTGACGGTGCTCACGGTGACCGCGATGCGCGTGGGACTTGGCGGCCAAGGCACATAGGCCCTTTGGCTTGACGGTTTGACGGTTGGTCTCCGGCGCGACCCCGCGGCAGCCACGGGGGAGACAACGCGGCCACGGGCGGCGGTACAGCAGCGACTGGCCGAGGGTGCCATGCTGGGGAGATGCCGGAGGGGGATGTCGTCTGGTGGTACGCGCGGCGCCTGCATAGCGCGCTAGCGGGCGACGTGCTTACCCGAAGCGACTTCCGGGTCCCCAGGTTCGCAACCGCCGACCTCACCGGGCGCATCGTGACCCAGGTCGTCTCGCGCGGAAAGCACCTGCTGATGCGGGTCGAGGGTGGCCTGATCGTGCATACGCACCTGCGGATGGACGGCTCGTGGCGGATCCGGCCCGCGGCCGAGCACGTTCCGGCCAGCCACCGGGTTCGGCTGGTGCTCGGCAACGACACCTGGGTCGCCATCGGTTACCAGCTCGGGGTGGTGGAACTGCTGCCCGCGGCGCAAGAGCGGAGCGTGACCGGGCAGCTCGGACCCGATCTGCTCGGCGGCGACTGGGATCCGGACGAGGCGGTGCGCAGGCTCGGCACGATACCGAGCCGTGAGATCGGCGAGGCGCTGCTCGACCAGCACAACCTGGCCGGAATCGGGAACCAGTACAAGTCCGAGGTGTTGTTCTTGCGCGGGATCAACCCGTGGCGCCCAGTCGGCAAGGTCGAGGACCTCGACCGGCTCGTGTCGCTTGCGCAGCGGCTCCTCGACGCGAACAAGGATCGGATCGGCCAGGTCACCACCGGCGTATCGCGGCGCGGCGAGGAAACATGGGTGTACGGCAGGGCCGGCCTGCCGTGCCGCCGCTGCCGTACCCGCCTCAGAAGGGCGGCACAGGGCGGCGCCGCCGAGGAACGTGTCACCTTCTGGTGTCCAAAGTGCCAGCGGTAGCCGTTCGGGATCATGCCTCGCTGCCGCTTCAGGACCGCGGCGCGTGACCGAGGACATGGGCGCGGCGCCAGCGCAAGCCATGACACCGGCGGCGATCTCACAGTTCATCCTGGCGCACACGCGGCCCACGGCAACCGGATTCGTGCCCGAGATCAGGCTGCATCTCGCGGCGGAGCCGCTGGGCCTGTGGGAGATGACCGAGCGGGCGGCCGGGCGAGCCGGGCTGCCACCGCCGTTCTGGGCATTCGCCTGGGCCGGCGGGCAGGCGCTGGCGCGCTACGTGCTCGATCATCGCGAGGTCGTTGAGGGGCGCCGCGTGATCGATGTGGGCACCGGGTCCGGCCTGGTCGCGATCGCCGCCGCCCTGGCTGGAGCAGCCGCAAGCACCGCCAGCGACATCGACCCGTTCGCCGTCGCCGCCGTGACACTCAACGCCGCGGCGAACGGCGTCGCCTTGACCGCCTTAGCCCCCGACGCTCTCGATGGTGACGGCGCCCCGGCGGAGGTGGTGCTCGCCGCGGACGTCTGCTACGAGAAGGTGCTTGCCGGGCGGGTGTTGCGGTTCCTGCGCCGCGCCCGCGCGAGGGGGGCCGCGGTCCTCATGGGCGATCTCGGCCGCAGCTACCTGCCGCGCTCCGCGTTCACCGAACTCGCCGTTTACGACGTGCCTGTGCCGCGTGCGCTCGAGGATACCGACATCAAGCGGACGGCCGTGTGGGAGCCCAAGTGGTAAACGCCGTGCCGGGCCCTCTGGCCCTAACGACCCGGCGGCACCGGGCTACCCGGCGGCACCGGTTACCGGCGGCACCGGTTACCGGCGGCACCGGCGGCACCGGTTACCGGCGGCACCGGTTACCGGCGGCACCGGCGGCGCCGGCTACGCGGCGGCGCCGAGCATCCGGTCGGTCACCTGCCTGAGCTTGCCGCGGAACCGCGGGTCGTAGGCCTCTTGCAGGGCGTGGGCCGGTCTGAGGCCGTCGAAGAACTGCCCTGTGATCCCGTCGATGTCAGGATCGGTGATCAGCCGCATTGTCGCCGCACCCCCTTGCTCGACCGTGGAGAGCGGGGCGATGCCGCCCTGGATGACCATGCCGGTACTCATGTAGGTCGCCGGATGCAGGCAGGTAACCGTGATCTTGGCGGGCTCAAGCTCAGCAGCCAGGTCGAAGGTGAAAGCGGCAAGCGCGAGCTTCGACCTGCGGTAGGCGTCCACCCCGTCGTACCCGCGGGTGAACTCGGCGTCGTCCGGGTCGAACGCCACCTGCCCGATCGAGCCGATGTTGACGACCCTGGCGGGCGCGGACGCCGCAAGCAGCGGCATCAGCAGCCTCGTCAGCAGGACCGGCGCGAGGTAGTTGACCGCGAACCTGAGTTCGTGTCCGTCCGCGCTCACCGCTCGCCCCTCGCCCGGCGCGCCGAAACCGATCCCCGCGTTATTCACGAGCACCTCAAGGCGTGGCACATCGGCACGGACCCGGTCGGCCAGCACGCGGACGTCTGCGAGCGAGGCCAGATCGGCGACATAGCCCTGCGTACCACGGCCAAGCTCGGCGGAAAGGTCCGCCACGCGCGCGGGATCGCGTCCATGGACGAGCACGCGCCAGCCGGATCGCGAAAGGTCCACGGCGAGGTAACGGCCGAGGCCCGAGGTAGCACCGGTGATCAGCACGGTCGATCGGGCGCCAGGCATCTGTCCTCCATCGCGTTGGTTCGTGATCAGGCCGCCGCGGCGCCGGTGCACGCGGACATGGCCGACCCAGATCTCCGATTCTCTGCACCAGACCCCTGACAAGGTGCCCACGAGCCTGCCTCCGAACACCGCTACGCGCAAAGCAGAACGCCTGCGGCGGCTGGGTTCTGGCGCGTGATCCCCGGCCCGCTTACGGTGGACACCGTGGCTGACTGGTGGTCGATCGAAGTGTTCCACGGGGAGTTTTCCGCAGCCCGTTGGAAGGATTCGTATGGCTCGGAACTGACCGAGTCGGCTGTCACCCACGGTGCCGTCGACTGGGGGTGGCACGAGCACCGGACAGGTGTGGTCTTCGAGGCCGCGTTCGAAAATGAAGCCGAGTGGGACGCCTTCCGAGGCCTTCCGCAGGTGCAGGCAGCGCTCGACGCCGTGCCCGACCGGGTGAACGGGCTGCTAATCTACCGTGGCCGCGGCGGCAGCGCCGGCTCGCCCTCGCGGCGGCCACGTCGGCCGAGTGCGGGTGCGGGTGCGCTCGAACTGCCGGAACCCGAAGGCGAGAAGGTCCTCGATCTTACCGATTCCGGCCCGGAGCGGCTGGCCGATCCCGTCGGTTGAGCCGGCTGAAATCGGCCACCGGCGGCGGCCCGCCGCCCCGAGGACCCGCTGCACAGCGTCACGCTCACGCGCGCCGACCTAGTCACAGGGCTGCGAACCGCGGCACTGGAATCAGGCGCCCGGATCGTCACCGGCCAGCGGCTGCACGGCGAACCCGACCCGCGGACAGCGGACGCTGACCTCATCGTCGGGGCCGACGGCATCTGGTCCGCGACCCGGCGCGCCCTGGGCCTAGCAGCACTCGAGCCGGCCTACACCGGGCTCTACTGAGGTTCCCGGCACCTCCGGCAGTGTGCCGGCCGGCCTGCCCCGGGACGGCTTAAACTGCATCTTCGCCAGGCACGGGGTGTTCATCTTCCTTCCCGTCCCGGATGGGACCGCCCAGGTCTCCGCTTCCGAGCCGCCGCCCGACCCGGCCACCATCGTCGTGGCCGAGCTCACCGCACTGTTCGGCACCGAGGTGCAGGCAACGGCCGTGCTGCGGGCCGCCACCGCGCGCGGCGAACCTGGGACACGTACTCAAGCCGGTCATCCACCGGTACGGCGGCCGGACCGTGCTGATCGGCGACGCCGCGCACCCGGTCGGCGCCGGGCAGGGGGCGTCCATCGCGATGGAGGACGCGGTAATCCTCGCCAGGTACCTCGCAGGAGCCGAGGCAGGCACGATCCCCCGGGCGCTGGCCGCCTATGACCACGAGCGGCAGCCGCGGGCCGGCAAGCTAGCCAAGATGGAGACCCGCAACCGGGACGCCAAGACCGCGGGCCCGATCGCCACCCAAATGCGTGAAATGATCATGCCGCACGTGTTGAACCGCTTCTACGAGAAGGCGACCGGCTGGCTTTACGACCTCGACCTGGGCACGCTCCGGTGACCCGCGGACGCTGACGCGGAGGTCACTCAATCGCGCGCCCACGAGGGCACTGGCAGCACGAACGGGTGCCCCGGCAACGAAGAAGTGTCATTCTCTGATATTTGTCTCACCCGCGCCCGCGTATTGGCCCGGGGCCGTTCCCGGGACCCGCAGTGCCGGCCCGGAGAACGTCCACCGGCGGCCCCCACACAAGGACAAGTCTGGGGTACCGGCGGGAGGCGGGACATCGTGCCAGAAGCGGCGGCCAGGCGCCGCCTCCCGCGCCCCGCGCGGGAGGCGGCGCGGTGGATCCTCTACGCCGCCAGGTTCGCCGGCGCCGCGCCGGCCCTAGCTAGTCGTCGAGGCGACCAGCCTGGCTCCACCAGGCCCAGCGCCAGGTCCGGGCCTGGACAAGTTCCGCTCGTTCGCGCAGGCTCAACCACCGCTAACCGCCTGCGCTGGCTTGAGGACCAATGTTATAGCGGGATATCAATTCAGGCCGCGTTAATGGACAGGGGCTCGGTGAGGACCACACTAGAGCCGCCGCCACTGCCAGTTGCTGTGGAGGTGATGGGTATGGAAATGGAGCCCGGCGCGACCGTTGGCCAGGCCAGGATGATGAAGCCGGTGGCGGAATCACCTGGCTGGACGGTGCCACTCGGGCTCTCGATCGCGGAGATCAAGCTACTGTTGCTGGACGTGCTGAGCCTGAAGGTCTCCGGGACCTTACCCGTGTTCGTGATGGTAACGGGAGCGGCGCTTGCCGTCGTGTAAGGCGGGACGGCAGAGGATCCAACCGAGGCCCCGAGTATTTCCAGGGCCTGCCCAATCGCGCTGCCGCTCGCGGTGACGGTGTACGGGAAGACAATCCCATACGAGGGGCCATTATTCACATTCGTCACGTTCGCATAGATCTCGGCTAGGTGGGCCCCCGGTTCTGCACTCTGCGGGACCGCGACCGTCTCGGTAAAGGTTGCCGATCCCCCAGCAGGCACGGAGACCGATGGCGGGCTGACGCCGACGTAGGCTCCAGTGGTGGAAAGCCCGATAATCTCTGCGGTGTTTCCACTATTCTGAACGGTGAGGGGGAAGCTCGCAGTAACGCCCTGTTGGATGTTCGGCGAGGATCTTGGACTCGTAATCCTAACTCCGTATACCGCCCCCGGAGCGGTGACCGTGATCGTCAGGGTCTTGGAAATGTACGTTCCATTCAGGCCCGCGTTGGTAAAAATGATGTCGTACTTTCCTGGCTGCGTACCGGATGGCACGTTAACGCTATATGAGCCTGCGCACGAGAAGTCCGGGCAACTGGCTGGTGGCCCTGCCGTCAGCCAGCCGCTGGCCGGGCCGGAAAGCGTCAGGCCGCCATTCGTGTCGGTCCAGCTCACCGACCCAGGGGAGCCACCGGCCGCCAGCGTAAGGCTGCTGGGGGTGACCGTGAGGGTTGGGGCTGGAGCGGCTGTAACGTTGATGTCGAAACTGAAGGTGCCCGCGGAGACAGAATCTGAGCCGGTCGTTGCCGTCGCGTTCACGGTATCGGTCACGGTTCCGGACGGCGCGGTGCTGGGCACAGCGATGGTCACGGTAGCGCTGCCAGGCACAGAGATAGATGCCGGGCTGACAGTTGCGTAGCTGCCGCTAACGCGGAATGCAGCAGTCCCTGATGTGCCGCCAGCTTGCGTGCAGGAGATCACGAACCTTGCACCAGCGTTGCCCTCCGCCTGCATGTTGTACGAGCTTTCTCCGTTGCTCGTACAGGTAACGGTTGGTGGCGGCACAGGGGCCACCGGAACGCCAACGACCGGCGGCACAGGGGCCACCGGAACGGCGGTGACGTTGACCTTGAACCTGAAGGTCACCGAGGGACCGCCCTGGCCGGGGATGCCGAACAAGCCGGGCACTCTAGCGGTGACGCTGTCGGCCACGGTACCGGCTGGCGCTCCCTCGGGCACTGCGATGGTAACGGTGGCATTGATCTTCGCCGGGCCGAGCCGCGGAGCCCGCAGGTAATTGGATGCGGGACTGACCGACGCGTAGCTTCCGGTTGTGTAAAGGCGGATATTTTCTGATATCGCACCAGTGTTCCAGTAGGACACCTGGAAGCTCGTGCTGGTGCCCGGCTGCAGGGTGTACGAGCGTGCGCCGCTGCTCGTGCCGGTAAGACCGCAAAATTCACACCATGGTGGTGTTCGTGTTGATGTCGTGGCCGCGCTCACTGAGATCGCGCCCCCGAGTAGCGCCCCGGACGCCATGGTTGTCGCGGCGAGCGCGGCGGCGATGCGTTTCACCATCGATTCCCCCGTTGAGGTGTGGACATGTCTCACGCCCGATGCGCCATGCCGCTCGGGTGGCTCCGATGTATATCTGCGTCCCCGGGCGCTGCTCCTATGCGCAGGCGATGTGGTCTTGCTGGTAGGTAATACCTTCCCTTTACGCCCAGGTCTAATGCCCCGGTTAAGGTCTTTACGCTTCATTGATGCGTGCGACACTCACTCAAACCTTCACATTGCTGCTGCGCGCGCACAGATCATAAGAAACAGCCACAGATCGGGTCTTCATCCCCGCGCTAGCTCCGAGCAGGCTGCAGATCTCCGGCTCCATTGTGAGTGTGACCTTCTGGCAGCCAACGGGGTTCCCGCCAGAAACGGCTAAACGGCTTTAACGGCTCCAGAGCCAGGCTGGCTCTAGCGGACAGCTGATTTCAGTTCAGCTTCATAGCGATCAGAAGAGCGCTACGTCCATTACGCATCCGCAGCGGGCCGCATGCGCGGGATGGCTGCGACCAATGCGACCGGCACCGGCAGCACCGACTCCTCTACCGCACTCGACCCTCAGTCCTTCCCGGCCGATGTCCGTTGCCCGCCGGCACACCGACCCTTGCTGACTTCTGCCCGGTCTGCCCCCAGCTGACGGTGCGAGCCGTCGGCGCGATCCGTCCGGGACCCTGGGACCACGACTCTTGACATGAATTCATGGGCCATCGAGACTGGCACCCCAAGCAGCCTAGGAAGGTCGTCAGATGAGCAGCTCCCGCGTTGACGATTTCATGATCGACTACGTCCGCTACCTCTACATTTTCGTCCTCGCGGTCTTGATTGCAGGTTTCGTAATTCCCATTATCTGGGGATTTTTTAATCACAGCGTTTGGCTTAGCACGGTGCTTCTCTGGAGCTGTTGCCTGGGCGGAATTATCGGTCTCCTAAGCGCGCTGCGACCCGATTGAGCTTGTCAGCATCGGGATCCACACCCTTCGACTTTGCGGGGTGGCAACGTCATGTTGCAATTATTCCGGACCATCCCACTCTGTTCATCCGCGCAAGCACGAACACTCCGATCTCACCCAGTAACCGAGCTCTCACGGTTGGCCTTACAAGCAGGAACGCATGCACGGCCGGAGATCTGGGCCCCCGCTAGTCTGAGCAGGGCGTGATCGCCCCTGTCATCAGGGGATCTATATGCCCATTCTTGCCCCCGCCCGCGGTGGATCATCCGTTACCGCGGGCAGTAGCAACCCGACCGCTTTTGAAGGTGAGCCTGGACCCTCTTGGTTGCTGCTGCCCGCGGCGCCGCCGAGACGGTCGGCCGGCCCGGAAGGCGGGGGACGGCAAGGCCCATACCCTGGAGGTTGTCCCGAACCCACCCGGCGCCGGATTGTCAGACCCCGTGGCCCCACTCGAAGAAGGTCACCATCACAGTTCTGTACGAGAGGGGCAGAACTATCGGTAACTCACGGTGTCCGAGCAGCGAGTCGGCCCCATACGCACAGGTGAACTGGTCCTCGATGGTGCGCGCTCACCGCAACTGGTGGATCAAGCGGACGACTACTGGACGCGTGGCTCCGCCGGCACTATTCACGGGGACGGTCTCCTAAACCGGCACGACACTAGGCAGCCGTCTACTTGATCGTCGCGCTTGGAGGGGCGTCATTCTCCGACGTTGTGCCCCCAGTTTGCCAGGAAGGCTGGCGGCTCCGCGCCGGCCCCTAGCCGAAATCCCTGGAGCTCAGCAGCCGTCCCCGGCCCACGGGGCGCTGCCGGAGGAGCTGTAGGCCTGGTCGAAGACCGAGGTCTGCTCGGCGGCGCTCGCATTACCGAAGTCGGCGGGGCTGCCGCCATTGGCGACCCACGTGGAGTAGTCGAACTGGTACAAGCCGTAGTGCCCAGAGCTGTTCATCACCTGGGCGCTGCCGCCGGACTCGTGCTGGATAACGCAGCCCTGGAAGCTGCCAGGATTGGCGACCTGGCTGTCCGGTGCAGGCGCCGGGGCTGCCACCGGGGTGCTGGTCCCGTTACTGGCGTCGCTCTGGCTGGGGATCGGCGCGGGGGCAGGGGCCCCGTCCATCTGCGCGCCCCCGGCTTGGATCACCTGACCCGGATAGATGAGGTTGGGGTTGGGGACCTGCGGGTTGGCGGCCTCGATGGAGGCCAGGGACTCCCCGGCGTTGGCGGCGATCCCACTGAGGGTCTGGCCGGGCTGGACGACGATGGTCGTGGCTAGTAGTGCGGCAATCACTAGGCGATTCCTTCCTTCGGGCGTAGTTCATGAACAGGACATTCCTGCACAAGTCGCCCATGCTATCCCAAATCTTCACGAATCAAACCTCAGTCTCTCCAGCCCCATGGGACGCCCTGACGATCTACTGGGCATGTGGCCGGTCATGGTGCACGACGTCACGTCCAGTTGAGCTGGCAGGCAAGGCACCGTTGGCGGGCGTGACCCATCTGTCCCCGGACACGCAAGGTGAGCGTGTTGGGCAGGTGATGAGCGTGCTGGGGTGTTGAGAAGGCCCCGCCGGTTGTGTGGCGGGGCCTTGTGACGCTCGCGGTGTCGTGGTGGATGGTCAGGGTGTCTCGTGGTCGGCGCTGGCCTCGGTGATCGCCGCGAGGATGCAGGCGTGGTCGATGATGTTCTTGCGCTTGGTATAGGCGGCCAGGGAGATTGTCGGACACACGCGATCGGTGGCTTCAAAGTGGCATTCTGCCTGCTCAGGGACCATGCAGAGGTAGCCGCATACAGTCAGCACGATCCCACCGACAGTGATGGTCCATCGTGTGCCAGATCGATACACGATGGGCCATTATGTGCCAGCTTGCTGATCATCAGTTCGCAGCAAGTATCGGCGTTGAGCGCTGTTCAACGATCTAGTACTACAGCCGCACTTTCGAGCCGCTCGGACAGAACGTGCTGGTCACCGAGCTGTGATCGCCAGCATCTGAGCAAGATCGTTTGAACTACCTAAAGATCAGAGGCTAACTACCTAAAGGTCAGAGGCTTGCCTCTGGCAAAGTGCGGCTGTAGTTCTAACGGGGCTTCGCCCCAGCCGGACGAGCCGTGCCTGCTCTGGCTGATCTGAGCGAATGGGCTCCGGCCGGTGCCTGACGGTGACACGCTGTGTCCCGTTATTGACCGCTCGTTAGCGGTAGGTGGCCTATGGCCATGGCCCGACCGGAGCTTTTCATGACGCTACCGCGCAGTGTCGCCGACGTCTTGTCCGATCACGTCGTGTTCGAGGTCGAGTGCATCGACCGGATGAACCTGCATGTGCCGCAGCTTCAGCGGGAGCTGGGCCTGATCGCTACCTGACCGGCTGGGTTGCACGGTGAACTCAACCGCGCCGCTGTCGCGGGTCAGCGATGCGTTCGTGGCCGCGATCGGCTGCTACGGCCGGGAGCACCAGGTGCCGGTGGTGCACTTCGCCAAGGGACAGCGCAAGGACGACGTGATGCAGCAGTTCCTGGCAGGTCACGACGGCAGTGAGGGAGTGCTGTTCATCGGCCGCGCGCAGGAGAAGACCAGCGTGTTCCGGACCGAGAAACGCCGCGGCGCCGACGGGGTGTCCTATCCGTGGATCGTGAAGACCACCGCTGTGATCAACCAGTGGTACTTCTACTGCGTGGATGACGACTTCGGGCCGTTCTTTGTGAAGTTCTCCAGCTACTTTCCCTACAACGGCAAGCTGTGCGTCAACGGCAACCACTGGGCACAGCGGCAGGCCGCCAGGGCCGGGATCGGCTTCACCCCGCCCGGCAACGGGTTCGCCGCCGTCGATGATCCCGCCGCGCTGCAGCGGATCTGCGATGCGCTGGGGGCTGAGCAGATCAACGCGCTGCTGCGCAAATGGCTGGCCCGGCTGCCGCACCC
>DATIYI010000060.1:0-23575 GCA_035517695.1 Streptosporangiaceae bacterium | reverse complement strand
TGACCCCCTGAGGCCCTGACCCCCTGAGGCCCTGACCCCCTGAGGCCCTGACCCCCTGAGGCCCTGAGGCCCTGAGGCCCTGACGCCCTGACGCCGTGACGCCGTGACGCCGTGACGCCGGTCGTGGCACCTCGGGTGGCCGATCAACGCTCAGCGCAGCGGTCCGGCAACGAAATTCATGATCACGGGACCTTGCCCCGCTTATTCGACTGGTAACACGATCATGTAAGGCTGCCAATCGAGGAGTCGGCGCCCTGGCTCATCCCGGCCGAAATTAACCCTGATCATGTGGCGGGCGGGCCTCGTCGATCACGCTGCGGGGCGGGCCTCGTCGGGCACCAGGCCCGGCGGTGCGGTGGACAGCGTGGTCAAGATCGCCTCGGCAAGCGCGAGGGCGGAGCCTGCCGTCAGTTCCACCGCGACTCGCGCGGAAGGTCCCTCGCCAGGGTTGAGGAAGTCGACGTTGAGCGTGTGATCGGCCGGGGCATGCACCGGGTGGTCGAAGTAGACGGTCGCGTCGCTCAGCCGGAACCAGCCCCGCGGCCCCTTGCCGCTTCCGTGGATCTCAATCTTCTCGGTGTGGTAAGTGCACATCGGCGTTCTCCGTGATCCGTTCTTTCGTGGCCCGTGCTTTCCTGATCCGTGCTTTCCTGAAGCGTGCTTTCCTGAAGCGTGCTTTCTGCCCGGCTTTGCTGACCCGGCTAGGCCGACTCGTGTTTGCTGACACTGCTTTTACTGGCCGGTGGTTTTGCTGGCCGGTGGTTTGCTATCCCGTGTTTTTCCTTGCGCTGGCGGGCCTGCCTGCCGTTGCTACGCCGCTACGCCGTCAGGTAGCGGCCGAACCAGTCCCAGATCCGCCGCCAGCCGTCGACCGCCGCTTCAGGCCGGTACGCGGGCCGGTTCACCGCAAAGAACGCGTGGCCGGCTCCTTCGTAAGTGTGGAACTCGTGTACCTTGCCCTCCGCGGCGAGTACCTTCTCCAATTCGGCCACCTCGTCCGGTGACGGATGAGAGTCGTCGGCGCCGAACAGGCCGAGCAATGGGCAGGACAGTTTCGGCCCAAGCCCGATGATCGGTCCCACCTTCAGCGGGTGTTCTTTAGGGGGGCTGGCGACGACGAAGGCGCCGTAGCAGTCGACGGCCGCGTCAAGCTGCAGGCTGCATGCGGCCAGGAACGCCTGGCGCCCGCCGGAACAGTAGCCGATCACGCCCACCTTGCCATTGGCTGTGGTGAGCGACCTCAGGTACCTCGTAGCACCGTCGACGTCACCGACCAGGCGCTCGTCTGGCACGCCTCCGGCTGCGCGCGCGGCTGCCGCGGCGTCGTCCGGGCTAGCGCCTGATGCCTCGCGCGAGTAGAGATTCGGGCAGATGGCGTTGTAGCCGTGGTAAGCGAATGTCCTCGTAATCTCCTTGGTCATGTCGTCGTAACCCGGCATGTGGTGGATCACCACCACTCCGCCGCGGCGACCCTGGCTCAAGGGCCTGGCCAGGTAGGCCTCGATCTGGTCGCCAGCCCATCCGGGCAGTGCTACGGTCTCGGCCATCATTGCGTCGTATCCAGTCATGACGGCAATCTTTGCACTCTGGCCCAAGAACACACGGCGGGGGTTCTGGTGCCGCCGGTGGTGGTGAGGCACAATGTCGCCTGGACGGTAGGGTGATTTGGCGGTTTGGCACCGCGCGCGCACCTGGTCGGAAGACGTCGGCGCCAGACCCGTCGCCTGACTGTCTGCCGGTAGTCGAATATGGTCAGCGCACGGATTTCTTTAAAGCGGAGCCGAGGTCGTCGGGGAAGGCGCATCTCGTCCGCTGCCAGGAGGTCCGGTGTCTGCACGTGGCGTTGTATACGTCCATTCGTCGCCCCCGGCGCTATGCCCGCATGTCGAGTGGGCTGTGGCCGGGGTGGTTGGTGTGCCCGCAACCTTGCCGTGGGTCAGCCAGCCAGCCGCTCCCGGCATGATGCGTGCCGAGCTCTCCTGGCAGGCACGCGAGGGCACGTCGGGGGCGATCACATCGGCCCTGGCGGGCTGGAGCCGGCTGCGCTTCGAGGTGACCGAGGAAGCCAGCCCCGGATGTGATGCCGTGCGCTACAGCTATACGCCGAGCCTGGGCACGTTTACCGCCGTGACGGGAGGCAATGGGGACATCCTGGTGCCAGAAAGCCGCCTGCGCGCGGCAATGGCGGTCGCGGCTGACGCGGGAACCTCACTCGAGAATGAACTGAGCCGCCTGCTCGGCCAGCCATGGGACGCCGAGCTCGAGCCGTTCCGCTACGCGGGCGAAGGAGCGCCAGTTCGCTGGTTGCACGCAGCCGGCTGACCTCAGCGGGGCGTCTTCGCCCGGGCTGGCGCCCAGTGCTGCGCGCTGCGCCAGCCGTGAACGACCCCGCCATCGAAGTGATGACGCTGCTCACGGTCAGTCGTCCGCCGGACATTCGGCGTGTCGAAACGGGCTCAAGCGGTCGATCAGGAAGGCGAGGATCTCGTTCCTGGCCCTCAGCGTGGGATGTCCGTCCTCGTCGACGAGGTGGGCGGTGACAACGCTGTGGGGGCACCCGACCACGTCGCGGAAGAACGGGGGCGGGTTGGTGTTGGCGGAACTGTCCGGAAGGACGCGGCCGTCGAAGGCGTCGCCGAGGAGGGCTTGGTAGGCGGCGAAGCGCTGGCCGGTGCACCAGCGGTCGTGGTCGAAGCGGTAGGCGAGAACCTTCAGTCCATCGCGCGCGATCCGGTCTCGGACCGCGCGCGCGTCCCCGTCACCGATCTCGAGTCCGGCGGGGTCGTCCAGTGGCAGTGACGGGTGGTTGACCACTGGCGCGATGACGGCTGGCTCAATCGCCATGGTGAGTGCGAAGTTGCCGGTGAAGCACAGACCGATCGCGCCGACTCCCGGACCGCCGCATTCGGCGTGGGCTTGGCGCGCGAGCCCGCGTAGCCACACGGTGACGGGGCTGGTGCCGCCCCCGGCGAACGCACGGAACTCGGCACTGACGCACGCGCGACGGACAACCTCCTCACCACCGTCGACCGTCGGATAGGCGCCGTCGATCCCGAAGAGTGAGGGGACGTAGACGGTGAAGCCCGCATCCCGCACCCACCGCGCTAGCCGGAGGACGTCAGGACTGATGCCGGGCATCTCCGGCATCAACACCACGGCTGGTCCGGAACCCGCGACGTACACCGTCTTCACCACCCCATCCACGTCCACGAGTCGGCGGGAGAAGTCCGTGATCGCGTCGTCAAGGCGTCCGTTGGCAACTCTCATACCGACAGCGTGGACTGATGTGCCCGCACAAGGTGATAGGCCAGATCGCCATGTATGGGGGTAATCTCGCCATTGGCGTGGTGGTGAGGAGGCGAGCGTGAGCGCGCTGCGGGTTGGTGTTCTGGCCTATCCAGGCTGCTTCGCGTCCGAGGTGTTCGGCGTACCCGATCTATTGACGATGGCCACGCACGTTGCTGGCCCGGACCGCGCCGGATACGAGGTGTCGGTAGTTTCGCTTCGTCGTCGCCTCGCCGCATCGGGTGGTGCGGCGCTGGCCGTCTGTCCGCTGCGCGAGGTCGACGTCCTTGTCGTGCCAGGGTTCGAGCTCCTGCCGGGCCTGGACGTAGACGCGAAGCTCGCGCCCCTCGCTGCCGAAATTGCGGCGATCCGATCACACGCTGCTGCGGGCAACGTCGTCGTCTCGATCTGTGTCGGTGCGTTCCTGCTCGCCCAGGCAGGACTTCTCAAAGGACGCCGGGCTACGACGGCATGGCTCTTCGCGGACGAATTGGCTCGACGCTGCCCGGACGCTGATGTCCGACCCGAATGTCTAGTCGTCACCGACAAGGGGGTGACGACGACGGCGGCCTTCAGCGCCATGTACGACTTCGCGCTGGAACTGATCCACCAACACAGCGGTGCCAGCGTGGCACGGACGACCGCGCGTTTGGCGCTCGTCGACGATGCGCGATCATCCCAGACACCGTACGTTGACGCGCGACTTCTTCCGCAGCCCGGAAACGAGTTCTCCCGCAGGGTCATGCGACGGCTCGACCAGAACCTTGCCGCCCGATACGACCTCGGTGCGTTGGCTGACACACTCAATGTCAGCACTCGAACGTTGCTGCGGCGCTTCGCAGACGAGGCAGGCCAGAGTCCGCTCGATTACCTGCAGTCGTCGCGCGTCCGTCGCGCCCGCCACCTGCTTGAGACGACGGACCGAACGGTCACCAGCATCTCCGCCGCGCTCGGTTACCGGGACTCCGGCACCTTCGCTGCTCTCTTCGCCAAGCACGCGGGACGACGCCCAAAGGACTACCGCGCAGCCTTCCGGCGCGGTGCCAGCTGATGGCGACCTTGCTGATGGCGACCTTGCTGACGGCGACCTGGCAACGGCCAGTACCCGATCCGGCGATCTCCGGTGCCGTGCCCGTGCCGTCGCACATCGCGCGCCGTGCAGGCACCCGGGCCTTCCCTGAAACAGCCCCCGACCACGCGCGCAAATGCCTGGCGCGCCCGGCGGGGCCGGTCCGCACGGCATGATCGGTGCCCGTGTCAAGTTGCCTGCGCTGATGGGCAAGCCGCTTGATGGGGCAAACCGGCTGGTGGGCGCGGGCTCAGAGTGGGATGTTGCCGTGCGCCCCACGGGTGGGAAGCGCGTCTGCGATCGCCTTCGCGAGCGCCTGCCTGGTCTGGGCAGGCTCCACGACCTCGTCGACCACGCCTAGGTCGCGGGCACGCTGCAGGCCGCCGGCCACCTTCTCGTGTTGCGCGGCGAGTTCCGCCTCCACCTCGTGCCTGTGCTCGTCAGGCACCTCGGCGAGCCGGCGCCGGTGCAGAATCCGCACCGCGGCGAGCGCGCCCATCACGGCCACCTCCGCAGTCGGCCACGCGAACACACGTGTCGCACCGAGTGCACGTGAGTTCATCGCGATGTACGCGCCGCCGTAAGCCTTCCTGGTCACAAGGGTCACTCTGGGCACCGACGCTTCCGCGAAGGCGTGCAGCAGTTTCGCACCACGGCGGACCACGCCGTCCCACTCCTGGCCGACGCCGGGCAGATAGCCGGGCACGTCCACGAGCACCGCGAGCGGGACCCCGAAGCTGTCACACATCCGCACGAAACGCGCGGCCTTTTCCGCCGACGTGGCATCGAGGCAGCCGCCGAGCCGCAGCGGATTGTTGGCGATCACACCCACGGTGCGCCCGGCCAGCCGGCCGAGCGAGGTCACCACGTTCGGCGCCCATTTCGAGTGCAGCTCAAGGGGAGGCTCGTCAAGCAGGCCGCTTACCAGCGTGTGCACGTCGTATGCCTGCCGCGGCGAATCAGGCAGCAGCGCGCTGAGGTCGCTGCCACCCGCGTGCCCGGCGTCCACCTGTCCCTGGTTGCCGAGGAGCGCGGCAAGCCGCCGGGCTTGTGCCAGCGCCTCCGCGTCGGTCTCGGTGACCACGTGGACGACGCCGGACCGCCGGCTGTGCGGCTCCGGGCCACCTAGCCGTGCCATGTCCACGTCCTCACCGGTGACGCTGCGCACCACGTCAGGCCCGGTTACGAAGATCCGGCCCTGCCCGGAAAGGATCACCACGTCGGTGAGTGCCGGGCCGTAGGCGGCGCCGCCCGCCGCCGCGCCGAGCACCACGGAAATTTGCGGCACGACACCAGACGCTCTCGTCATCGCGGCGAACACGGTGCCGACGGCGTGCAGGCTCTCCACGCCCTCAGCCAGCCGCGCGCCGCCGGAGTGCCACAGGCCGATCACCGGCACTCCCCGCTCGACCGCCGTCTCATAGGCATGCACAATCGCGGCGCAGCCCGCGCTGCCCATGGCACCGCCCTGCACCCGAGGGTCGCTGGCGAAAGCCACCGCCCTGGCGCCGTCAATGCGTCCCATGCCAGCCAGCACACCGCTGTCGTCGCGCGGCGTGATCTCCCTCATGTTGCCCTCGTCGAACAGGGCGGCGAGGCGTACCCGAGGGTCGCGCGTCAGGCGGGGAGCGTCCGCATCGACGCCGGGGTTGGCTGGCCCGGGACGGACGGCCACCGCGCGCGCGGGATTATCGAGGACGGTCACGGGTGTCTCCTCTGGCTAGTGCCGGTCTGGCGTGGGCCACCTGAGGTGCGTCGGGAGCGTTGGCGGGGTTGCGCGGCTGCTCCCCGGGCGACATGCCCTAAACCACGGTGAAGACGAGCGCGACGTTGTGGCCGCCGAAGCCGAACGAGTTGTTCAGCGCGGCTGCCGGTCCCGGCCCGCTGTGGGGCAGCGGGCGTAGCTCGGTGGCGATGTCAACGCCGGCGGCGGCGATCTCATCGTCGAGATCGTCCACATTGATGGTCGGCGGAGCGACCCGGTCGCGCAGCGCGCAGATGGCCGCCACTGACTCGAGCGCGCCCGCGCCCCCGATCAGATGACCGGTCATCGACTTGGTGGCTGAGACGACGGCGTCGCCGATCTCACGCTTGATGGCGAGCGCTTCTGGAACGTCACCAGCGGGCGTCGACGTCGCGTGCGCGTTCACGTGCACGACCTGCTCGGGCGCCACACCGGCATCGGCGAGGGCATGGCGCATGGCCATGGCGGCGCCAAAGCCATCAGGCTCGGGCTGGGCGATGTGGTGGGCATCCGCCGAGTAGCCCGCACCGGCCGCGGTCGCGATGACATGGGCGCCGCGGCGCGCGGCGTGCCCGGCCGATTCGAGCACGACCGCGGCGGCTCCCTCGCCGAGGACGAAGCCGTCCCTGCCCTTGTCGAACGGCCGGGACGCCCGCTGTGGCTCGTCATTGCGAATGGACAGGGCGCGCATCGCGGCGAAGGACGCGACGTGCAGCGCGTGGATCGGCGCCTCGGTCCCGCCCGCCACCACCACGTCCGCACGGCCGGACCGGATCATGTCCATGCCGTATCCGATGGCCTCGGCGCCCGACGAGCACGCGCTCGCCGGGGCGTGCGCACCGGCGCGGGCACGCAGTTCCAGGCTGATCAAGCCCGCGGAGCCGTTCGGCATCAGCATCGGCACGCTGAACGGCGAGACTCGCTGCCAGCCCTTCTCCTTGAGCGTGTCGTAGGTGTTCAACGTGGAGATCAGGCCGCCAACGCCGCTGGAGAACACCACGCCGAGCCGCTCAGGCTCGACGTGCAGGTCGCCGGCGTCGCGCCACGCCTGCCGTGCCGCGACGACGGCGAACTGCTCACAGCGGTCCATCCGGCGGGCCGCCACCCGGCCGAGCACCGCCGCTGGGTCGACAGCGGCCTCGGCTGCGATCTTGACCGGGAGGTCAGCGAGCCAGTCGTGGCTGAGCCGCCGCACCCCGGATCTGCCCGCGAGCATCGCGGACCAGGTCGACGCGATGTCCCCGCCGAGCGGGGTGGTCGCGCCGAGCCCGGTTACCACGACGGTGACCTGGTGTCTTGCCACTTACTGATCGCTCCCTGCTGTAGTCCTGGCGTAAGTCGCCATGCGGCTCGCGCCGCACCGCGGTCAGGCCGACACCGCCGACCGCTGCACGTAGCTGATGACGTCCTGAACGGTCCTGAGGTTCTTGAGCTCGTCGTCGGGGATTTCCACGCCAAACTTGTCCTGCGCGGCGACCGCGATCTCGACCATGGAGAGCGAATCGATGTCGAGGTCATCGACGAAGTTCTTGCTCGGGGTCACTTCGTCGGCGGGCACCCCCGCGATCTCGTCGATGATCTCGCCGAGGCCCGCAAGGATTTCCTTTTCGGTCATCGCCATGTTGCGTGTTCTCCTTCTCGTGATTAGTCATGAAACGGCTTCTTTACCCACCACCCGCCCACCAATCCGGCCGTGCCGACCGCAGCGGCGTCAGGGCATGATGATCACCTGGGCAGCGTAGGTTAGCCCTGCACCAAATCCGAGTACAAGCACCGGCGCGCCCGCGCCGAGGTGCCCCTTCTCTGTCATCCTGGCCAGCGCCAGCGGGATCGAGGCGGACGAGGTGTTGCCTGCCTCGACGATGTCGTCGGCCACCCTGACATGAGGCACCCGAAGCTGGCGCGCGATCGCCTCCACGATGCGCAGGTTCGCCTGGTGCGGCACGAAGGCGGCGAGATCGG
Source organism: Streptosporangiaceae bacterium (assembly GCA_035517695.1). Taxonomy (GTDB): domain Bacteria; phylum Actinomycetota; class Actinomycetes; order Streptosporangiales; family Streptosporangiaceae; genus DATFVJ01. The sequence goes on along the minus strand of DATIYI010000060.1, from coordinate 15,515 downwards.
AAGGCTCGATTCCGGCCCGCTGGCAGGCGGCCCTGGCGACCGGCGCGAGCGCCGTGGTGGCCCAGCGGAAGACCGACTGGCCTTCCTGGAAGATGAAAGACTCGCGGCCGGAGACAAAAATCTTGTCCGCATGCTCGCCAGCGCTGCCCCAGACCACTGGCCCGATCCCGGCCTCGTCAGGTGAGTCGGCCGCTGTCACCACCGCGGCGCCCGCGCCATCGGCGAAGATGATGCAGGTGGACCGGTCGGTCCAGTCGACCCACGAGGAGAGCTTCTCCGTGCCGATGACGAGCGCGGCCTGTGCCGACCCGGCGCGCACCGCGTCGCTGGCGCTCGCGAGCGCGTAGCAGAATCCGGCGCACGCGGCGTTCAGGTCGTAGGCGCCAGGTCCGCTGATGCCAAGCCGATGCGCCACCGTGGCCGAGGTGTTGGGTATCTGCGCTTCCTGCGTGCACGTAGCGACGATGACCAGGTCGATATCGGCGGTCGGCAAGCCGCTGGCGGCGAGTGCCTTGCCACCGGCCGCGACCGCCATGTCCGCGACGCTCTCGTCGGGCCCGGCGATCCGCCTGCTCGCGATGCCGACCCGGCTTCGGATCCACTCGTCGCTCGTGTCGACGCTGGCGGCGAGGTCGTCGTTGGTGACGACGTTGGCGGGCTGGTAACCGCCGAACGCCAATATCCGAGCGCCGGGTGCGCCAGCGGGCAGGTGCATGTGAGTCCCTCTCATTCCGCTGTCTTCGGCTGGAGCCTGACGAGTGGCTGGCCCGCGCTGACCGGGTCCTCGTCGTCGGCCAGCCACTCCAGCACATGGCCCGCGCACGGCGCGAGCACCGGATGCTTGCTGCCGCGCGCGTCGACGTGACCAATTTCCGCGCCGGCCCGCACCCGTGCCACCCGTGCGTCCCCCTCACTGTCTAGCGCCGCATGATTGCCGATCATTCCTGGTTCGGCGCGGAACGTGCCGCCGAGTGGCGCCACGAGCAGCCGCCACTCCGGCGTGTCCGACGCGGTGTGCACGGCATGCGCGGCGACGAGGCTGCGAGCCGCGTCAAGTTCGGCCGGAGACTTCAGGGCGAGCAGCGCGGCGCCGGGCAGCGCGCGGCGGGCCAGGGCGGTGAGGGTGCCGGCCGGCGGCAGCTCGATGATGGCGCTGGCCCCGAGGCCGGCCAGCGTCCGCATGCACGCATCCCAGCGAACCGGCTCGCTGACCTGCGTGACAATCCGCTCCAGCCATTCGGCGCCGGTGCGCACGGCGGTGCCGTCGAGATTGGAAAGCAGCGTCGTGCGAGGGTCGCTGGCCGTGATGCCTGCGGCCGCTTGGCGCAGTGCGGCTGAGGCGGGGGCCATGTGGTGGGTGTGGAACGCGCCCGCGACCTGCAGCGGGCGCAGCCTCGTGCCCGCCGGCGGGTCAGCGGCGAGCGCGTCAAGCTGCTTCTCGGTCCCTGCCGCGACGATCTGGCCTGCGCTGTTCACGTTGGCCGGGGTCAGGCCGTTCGCCCTCATCGCGGCGAGCACGGCCTGTTCTTCGCCGCCGAGTATCGCTGTCATGCCGGTCTGCTCGATGGCCGCGGCGCGGGCCATCGCCTCGCCGCGCACCCGGACCAGCCGCATTGCGTCGTCAGGACTGACGACGCCAGCGATGGCGCCCGCGGCGAGTTCCCCGACGCTGTGCCCGGCGACGGCGCCTGACAGCCGCCACGCCTCCTCGATGTGGCCGAAGAGCGCACCAGCCGCGGCCATCGCGGCCGCGACTAGCAGCGGCTGCGCTGTCGCGGTATCGCGGATCTCGTCGGCATCGGCGGTGCTGCCGAGGCGCGCGAGATCGCGCCCCGCGAGTTCGGACCACGCGGCGAGTTCCGTCGGCACGCCGGGTAGCTCGAGCCACGCGGATAGGAAGCCGGGAACCTGGGCACCCTGGCCCGGAGCGACGATGACGAGCATGCTTCCACCCTGCCCTGTAGGACTCCGATATAAGGATGCAGGGAAGTACGAAGTTGGCGGCTCAGGGCTTGTAGATATCCTACAAATATTGTGTGCTTGTGATCGGTGTAGACGACGAAATGACCCCCGCAGGCGGCTCAGCCGCGTCCACAATCGCTTCCCTGAAGGGCTCCCTGGCCGCCAGCCGGCCGATCGTCACGGCGATCTGCAGCGCGAAGGTGCCGCGCCCGTCGCCGGGCAGGTGACCGGTCAGCTCGGCGATCCGCCGCAGCCGGTAGCGGACGGTGTTGGGGTGGACGAACAGCAGCCGGGCGGTGGCCTCGAGCGACAGGCCCTGCTCCAGGTACGCGGCGAGCGTGTCGAGCAGCGGCGAGCCGCCGCGCAGCAGCGGTTCGTAGACCTCGTCGATGAGCTTGCGGCGCGCCTCCTGATCGCCGTCGAGCGCGCGCTCAGGCAGCAGGTCGTCGGCATATACCGGGCGCGGGGCGTCCGGCCAGCCGGGCGCGGCGCGCAGCCCGGCCAGGGCGGCACGGGCCGAATGGGAGGCCGACTGCAGGTCGGGCACGGCCGGGCCGACGACCACGGCGCCGCTGCCGAACCTGCCCGCCAGCTGCACGGCCGCCTTGAGCGGATCGGACGCGCCGCCGACCAGCACGATCAGCCGGTGTCCCTGCACGCCGGCGAGCAGGTCAAGCCGGGCGCGGCGGGCAAGCACCCGCAGCTCGTCGATGACCGCCTCAGGTTCCGCCTCGTCCGCGTGTCCGGCGATGGCCACCACGGGTGACGACGACCACCGCAGCGCTGACGTCCACGAGTGCATGCTGTCGTGCACCTCGCCGTGCAGGAGTTCATCCACCACGAGCGCCTCGAGGCGCGCGTCCCAGGCACCGCGAGCCTCAGCGGCCCTCGCGTATACCTGCGCGGCGCCGAAGGCGACCTCCCTGGTGTAGCGCAACACCGCCTCCCGCAGTTCGACGTCGCCGCCTGGCGCGGCGAGTTCCTCGACCTGGGCTTCTACCACGTCGATGACGACGCGCACCATTTCCACGGTCTGCTGCAGCGAGACGGCCCTGGTCAGCTCACGCGGCGCGGTGCCGAACACCTCACCGGTGACGGCTGGCCGATCCTTTTCCGGGTGCTTTATCCAGTCGACGAACGCGGCCACGCCGGCCTGGGCGACCAGCCCGACCCAGGACCTGTTCTCCGCGGACATGGCGCGGAACCATGGCAGCCGCTGCTCCATCGACGCCACGGCCGCGGTGCCGAGGCTGCCCATAGCGCGCTCGAGCCGTCGCACGGTCGCGGCGCGTACCCGGCCGCCCGATCCTCGAGGCGGGTTGGCTCTCATCAGCACCACCCTGCCACTTCGCCAGACCACTTCGTGGCGGGGCCATGCGGCACGAGCCGGCCGGTAGAGTCCATTCCTGGCGTACCGTAGCCGGTTACCGCCGGGCGCGGGTGCCAAGGCCTTCAGATCCGGATTGAGGGGCTCTCGCGGCGATATGAATGCTCCCGCACGGGCGGCGGACGAGCACCGCGACGCCCCGGGCGGCGCGCCGAGGCGGCTGGCCGGGGCGGGTGAGCCGCCCGGGACGGGCAGGCCCCGCTGGGCCGCCATCGTGACCGCGCTGGTCGTCGCCGCCACCGTGGCGGTCAGGCTGTGGCCGCTGATCAGCCGTCACATGCTGGGCGGGCTGCTCGAATACGACGACGGCGTCTACTACAACGCTTCGGCGCACCTCATCGGGGGCGCACTGCCATACCGCGATTTCGTCTTCGTCCAGCCGCCAGGCGTCCTCCTGCTGCTCGCGCCATTCGGTGCGCTTGCCAGGGTGGCGGGCGATCAGGCGGCCATGACGGCAGCCAGGGTGGCGATGATCATTGTCGCGGCCGGCAACGCATGGCTGCTCATGCGCCTCACCCGGCGCTGGTCGGGCGGGGTAGCGGCGGCGGCGGCGGGAGCGACCTACGCGGTATGGGGAGGCGCCGCGGCGGCGGAGCGCACGGTGCTGCTCGAGCCACTGCTCGGGCTTGGCCTGCTCGGGGCGATGACACTGCTCGACGCGCGCGAACCAACCGGCGCACCGCCACGGCGCACAAACGCGGCGGCACGGCTGGTGGCGGCCGGGGTGATCCTCGGGTTTGCGCTGACGGTGAAGACCTGGGCCGTCGCGGACATCGCCGTGCTCGCCGGATGGCTGCTATGGCGGTCGGGCTGGCGCCCGGGCTGGCTTGCGGGATGGCGCGCGCGAAGGCGCCGAGGATGGCGCGCCGCGCTGACGCTGGCCGGCCCCGCGTTCGCCGCGGCAGCCCTGGTGTGCCTGCCGTTCTTCGCCGCCGCGCCAGGGGCCATGGTTCACCAGGTGATCCTTGATCAGCTGGGGCGCACGGAGCGGCTTACCCCCGATCCGGTGGTGTTCCTGCACGAGGTGGCCGGTTTCGGGCAGGTGTACGGCCGCGCGGGCGCGGCGCCCGGGGTCGCCATCGCCGTGCTCGCGCTGCTGGCCGCGGCGGTCCTTTGCACGCTGTGGCGCGGCCCCCGCATCTGGGCCGTGCTCGCGATCGCGCAGCTAGCGCTGGTGCTGCCGCAGCGCAGTTACACCTACCACTACATAGACTTCGCCGCCCCCGCCCTCGCGGCCTGCGCCGGTGTCGCCGCCGCGGCGGTGCTACGCGCCGTGCGGCCCGGCAGGTTCCGCGGGCCCGCTCCTTCGGCCGCAGTCTGTGCCATGATGGTCGCCCTGGCCGCGTTCGGCTGGCAGTCGGTGACCCAGGACGTGGTCGGGTCGCGGGTGCCGCCTGCGCTCGGCTCGTTCTTCGCCGCGCACCCGTGCGCGTTCTCCGACTATCCGTCGCTGCTCGCTGCCACCGGCGCCGAGACCAGGCAGGTCCGGCTGCACTGCGGCAACCTCGTCGATTACACGGGAGCCGCGCTTTCCGCGGGCGATGGCCGGATGCTCGTCCCACTCGGCCATAGCACCCGCGGCCGGCTCTACTGCCCCGCGTCCTGGCAGGCGCAGGTCCGCGGCGTGCTTGCGGCGAGCGACGCGGCGGTGCTCTCGTGGCGCCCGCAGCGCTGGACGCCGGATACGTGGCAGTTCTTCCACCAGCGTTTCCGCATGTCCAGCCGGGTGGGGTACTTCACCCTGTGGACCTTGCGCTGATCCCGGCTAGGGTCGTCGGATGGAACCCGTCGAGGCGCTACAGAAGATCGCATTTCTGCTCGAACGTGCGAACGAGCCCACCTACCGGGTGCGCGCGTTCCGCCGCGCCGCTGACGTGGCCGCCAAACTGCCCGCGGCGGAGCTTGCCGACCGGGCCGGCAGCGGCACCCTGACTGACCTGCCGGGGATCGGCGACGTGACGGCGGCCGTCATCGCCGAGGCGCTCGCTGGCGAGGTCCCCGTCTACCTGCGGCGGCTGGAGGCGACAGAGGGCACCGAGCCGGCTGGCGCGGCGGCCGAGCTGCGCGCCGCGCTCCGTGGTGACCTGCACACCCATTCCGACTGGTCCGACGGCGGCAGCCCGATCGAGGCGATGGCGGCGGCCGCGCAGGCGGTCGGCCATGATTACATCGCGCTGACCGACCATTCACCGCGGCTGACCGTCGCGAACGGTCTGGATCCCGAACGGCTGCGCAGGCAGCTTCAACTGGTCAGCGAACTCAACGACCGGCTGGCGCCCTTCCGGATCCTGACCGGGATCGAGGTCGACATTCTCGATGACGGCTCGCTCGACCAGGAACCTGACCTGCTTGACCAGCTTGACGTGGTGGTGGCGAGCGTCCACTCGAAACTGCGGATGGAATCTGCTGCCATGACACGGCGGATGGTCGCCGCAGCCGGCAACCCGCGGGTCGACGTGCTCGGGCACTGCACCGGCCGGATCGTCCGCGGCGGCGGCAGGCGGGCAGGCGGGCGCACCAGGCCGGAGTCGCAGTTCGATCCTGGCGCGGTGTTCGGCGCGTGCCTCGAGCACGGGGTCGCGGTCGAGATCAACAGCAGGCCGGACCGGCTCGACCCGCCGAAGCGGCTGCTCCGGCTGGCCTTCGAGGCGGGTTGCCTGTTCGCCATCGACTCGGACGCGCACGCGCCGGGACAGCTCGACTGGCAGCCGAACGGCTGCGAGCGCGCTGCCCTGTGCGGTGTCCCGGCCGACCGCGTGATCAATACAAAGAGCGTGGGCGATCTTGTCGCCTGGACCAGCCGCAGTCGCTGACGCGTTGTCCCCAGGGCCTTGTTAGCCGGTGGCGATGGCCTCGCTGACACCGACGTCCAGCTTGTACTTGGCGACGGCCTCGGCGAGCGCCTCGTGTTTGATCTCCCCACGCCTGGCCAGCTGGGTAAGCACCGTGAGGGTGACAGACTCCGCGTCGACGTGGAAGAACCTGCGCGCGGCGGCCCGCGTGTCCGAGAAACCGAACCCGTCGGTGCCGAGCGAGCAGTAGGGGCCGGGCACCCAGCGCGCGATCTGGTCGGGCACCGCGCGGATCCAGTCGCTGACGGCGACGAACGGCCCTGGCTCACCGTCGAGGGTCCGGGTCAGGTACGGCAGCCGCTGCTCGCCGTCCGGATGGAGTAGATTCCACTCCTCGCAGGCGATCGCGTCCCTGCGCAGCTCGGTCCACGAGGTCGCCGACCACACGTCCGCTGCCACGTTCCAGTCCTCGGCGAGCATCCGCTGCGCGTCCAGGGCAAAGCGCAATGCCACGCCGGAAGCCAGAATGTGCGCGCGCGGCCGCTGCGCTGCCTGATCGTCGGGCTGAGTGGGCGCGCTGGCCGATGGCGCATCCGCGCTGGACAGTGCTAGCCCGGTGGCACGACCCCCCGGCGAGCTCCCGCCGTTACCCATGCTCGCGGGGCTGTATTTGTACAGGCCCTTGACGATGCCCTCGCTGAGGGCGTCGCGGCCACCCGGGTAGTCCGCGGGCTGCGCCGGCTGGACGTACGGCTCGTTGTAGACGGTGAGGTAGTAGAAGATGTTCTCGCCGTCGGGGTAGCCCTCGGCGGGTGAGTACATCCGGCGAAGTGCGTCCTCGACGATGTAGCCGATCTCGAACGCCCAGGCGGGATCGTAGGCGACGCACGCCGGGCTGACCGAGGCGAGCAGTGGCGAGTGCCCGTCGTTGTGCTGCAGGCCCTCGCCGGTCAGGGTGGTGCGGCCGGCCGTCGCTCCGAGCAGGAAACCCCGGCCGAGCTGGTCGCCGAACGCCCACATCAGGTCGCCGGTGCGCTGCCAGCCGAACATCGAGTAGAAGACGTAGACGGGGATCATGTGCGTGCCGTGGGTCGCGTACGAGGTGCCCGCGGCAATCACCGACGCCATCGCCCCGGCCTCGCTGATGCCCTCGTGCAGTATCTGGCCGTCGGCGGCCTCCTTGTAGGACAGCAGCAGCTTGCGGTCGACCGCGTCGTAGGTCTGGCCGTTCGGAGAGTAGATCTTCGCGGTGGGGAACAACGAATCCATGCCGAAGGTGCGCGCCTCGTCGGGAATGATCGGCACGAACCTGGCGCCGATGTCCGGGTTCTTCATCAGGTCTTTGAGCAGCCGGACGAAGGCCATCGTGGTGGCGACGGGCTGCCTGCCCGAGCCCTTCGTGAGATCGGCGTACGGGCCCGCGGCTGGCTGCGCGGCCGGGAGTCGCAGCGGCTTGGCCCTGACCACCCGCCTCGGCAGGTAGCCGCCAAGGGCGGCGCGGCGCTCGCGCATGTACTCGATCTCGTCGGAGTCCTCGCCCGGGTGGTAGTACGGCGGCAGTTCCGCTTCCAGCGCGGCGTCGGGGATGGGCAGGTAGAGGCGGTCGCGGAACTCCTTCAGCTCGGGCTTGGTGAGCTTTTTCATCTGATGCGTCGCGTTGCGTGCCTCGAAGTCCTTGCCGAGCGTCCAGCCCTTGATGGTGTGGGTGAGGATCACGGTCGGCTGCCCGACGTGCTCGCGCGCGGCCCTGAACGCGGCATACACCTTGTGGTAGTCGTGGCCGCCACGGGACAGCTTGCGCAGGTCGTCGTCGGACAGATGCTCGACCATCTTGCGTAGCCTCGGGTCGTCGCCGAAGAAGTTCTCGCGGATGTACTCGCCGGTTTCCACGCCGTAGGTCTGGAACTGGCCGTCAGGCGTGGTGTTCATCTTGTTGACGAGCACGCCGTCGACGTCCTGCGCGAGCAGTGGATCCCAGTCGCGGCCCCAGATGACCTTGATGACATTCCAGCCCGCGCCGCGGAAGAAGGCCTCGAGCTCCTGAATGATCTTCCCGTTGCCACGCACGGGGCCGTCGAGACGCTGCAGGTTGCAGTTGATAACGAAGGTCAGGTTGTCGAGTTCCTCGCGGGCGGCCACGCCGATCGCGCCGAGCACTTCGGGTTCGTCGGTCTCGCCGTCGCCGAGGAAGGCCCATACGTGCGAGCGGCTCGTGTCCTTGAGGTGGCGCGCGAGCAGGTAGCGGTTGAACCGGGCCTGGTAGATCGCGTCGATCGCGCCGAGGCCCATCGAGACGGTGGGGAACTCCCAGAAGTCGGGCAGCAGGCGGGGATGCGGATACGACGGCAGGCCGCCACCCTGGTGGGAAAGCTCCTGGCGGAAACCGTCAAGCTGACGCTCGGTGAGCCTGCCTTCGAGCATGGCGCGGGCGTAGATGCCAGGCGCGGCGTGGCCCTGGATGAAGACCTGGTCGCCGGACTCGCCGTGGTCCTTGCCGTGGAAGAAGTGGTTGAAGCCCACCTCGTACAGGCTCGCCGCCGACGCATAGGTCGCGATGTGGCCGCCGACGCCAAGCCCGGGCCGGTTCGCCCGTGACACCATGACGGCCGCGTTCCACCTGATGTAGGCGCGGATCCGCCGCTCCATGTATTCATCACCGGGGAACCACGGCTCGCGCTCTGGCGGGATCGTGTTGAGGTAGTCGGTGCTGCGCAGGCCGGGCACGCCGACCTGCTGTTCGCGTGCGGCCTCGAGCAGGCGGAGCATAAGGTACCTGGCTCGCACCCGGCCGTGGGTCCGCACGACGGAGTCAAACGAGTCAAGCCACTCCCGCGTCTCGTCGGGGTCGACATCGGGCATTTGGGTGGGTAGCCCATCCGAGATGATCGAGAATCGCTGGCGTCCTGAAGCCACAGGTTCGCTCGCCTTTCCAAGATTGTTGGGGCCGGCACTCGCAGGTGGACTGTTGGTCCATACCAATCGTCGTACCAGGGGCGGAGAAACGCATCTCTACTTTTGGGTAACCGCAGTTCGAGCGACCGCTGGCCACCCCGGTCGCACCCACCACGGCGCACGCCGGTGGCGCATGCGCCGTGGCGCTTGTGGCGGGTTTGCCGCGGACGCACGTATGCAGTGCCTCCACGCTACCCGCGCGGCAGGTCTTTGCTGCGTATAGCGGGTTCGCCAGCGGCGGAAACCGGCATCGGCGGCGCTCGGACGCGCGGGCGGGAACTGGGCCTTTCGGCCCCTTTGCGGGCAGCTCGCGTCGTGCCACGCTGAGTACACGCTCAGGTACCCGGCAGGGTAGGACGGATAACCCGGGTATCGGACACTCGGGACGAGGGTAGAACGCCCGGCAGTACGGCTCATCGGAAGGGGGTCGGCATGCAAGCGAGTGTGGGAGACCGGCTGCACGTGCACGGCAACATCGTGGGTTCCCCGGATCGCTCCGGGGAGATCGTCGAAATCAAGGGATCAAGTGGTGGGCCGCCGTACCTGGTGCGGTTCGACGACGGGCACACCACGCTCGTCTTCCCCGGCCCCGACGCCGTGGTTGAGCCGGTTGGTAGCCATTGACGCTGGCAGGTGTGCGGGGTTCAGGCGGAGCGTGGTGGCGGCGCGCCGCCGCCCCCCGCTGCGGTGGGGGATGCGCGCGGGAGCCGTTCGGTATCCGGGTTGGCCTGCCCGGCGGTGCCGGGTGGGTTCGCCCGCTCGGGGGTGCCCGATCGGGGCGCCGGCGGGGTGACGGGCCCCCCGGTGAAGTTCGGCGGTGACATTCGATATGAAGTCGGTATGAAGACTGACGTGATCGACGTGCACACCGGCGGACGCGAGGCCGTACAGGACATCACGGGCGCATGCGAGGAGTTCGCCCGCGAAAAGTCTGGGGGAGGTGATGGGCTGCTGCACGTGTTCGTGCCGCATGCCACGGCGGGGGTGGCGCTGATGGAACTCGGCGCCGGAAGCGACCTGGATCTGCTCGCCGCACTCGGCGAACTGCTCCCGGCCGCAAACCGGTGGGTGCACGCTCATGGCTCACGCGGCCACGGGCGTTCGCACGTGCTGCCCGCCTTCGTCGCGCCTTACGCCACGCTGCCGGTCGTGGGGGGTCGGCTGGCGCTCGGAACGTGGCAGTCGGTAGCTCTCGTAGATCTAAATGTGGACAATCCGGAACGCCATGTGCGGCTCTCGTATCTCGGCTAGGTGCCGCATGTGGTATACGGCCGCCTTCTATGGAAGCGGATCCGCGGCGCAGTTCGCCTCGGTTTTCTATCGCGTCCGGTATTGCCACTTGCGCGTCGGGCCGACCCAGTGTGGACTGTCCGAGCAAGTAGTGCCGTCGCTATTGCCGCCGTCGCGGGTGACAGGAATCGCTGTCCGCGGCTGGGCGGTCGAGCGGGAAAGGTTGCGAGGAGGACGTAAGTGAGCGCGACCGCGGGCCAGACGCAGGGTCAACGCGGCCTGGCCGAGCAGCTCGGGATTAAGCCGGGCCAGGTGGTGCAGGAAGTCGGCTACGACGATGACTGCGACGAGAGGCTGCGCGACGCCGTATCGGGCGTCGAAGGAGTCGAGCTTGTCGACGAGGACTACGAGGATGTGGTCGACGTCGTCATGCTCTGGTGGCGGGATGGGGACGGTGATCTTGTCGACGCGCTCGTCGACGCGGTCCCGGCCCTGACCGACGGGGGTTATATCTGGCTGCTCACGCCGAAGGCGGGCCGGGATGGCCACGTCGAGCCCAGCGACATCGGCGAGGCAGCGCCCACCGCGGGCCTGTCCCAGACAAGTAACGTGAGCGCTGCGCGCGACTGGTCGGGCAGCCGCCTTGTCGCGCCCAAAGCGCGCCGCTGACCGGCCGGCGGGCGCGGGTAGCGGCACGGACGGTGGGCGCCAGCTGAGGCTGGTAACTGATCGCGCGTTCCGCGGTCGGGTAGTTCGCGGCGCACGCTGCGCTGATGTGCAGCCCGGGGCGGCTGTCGCGGCTGCCGAGGCCCGCGGACGTTCGCAGGCACGTGCGTGTCACTCGGCGTCGGCTGGCATCAGCCGGCGCCGAGGGCATAATCGCGTGCCAGCACGCTGGGAACGATGGAGTGCGCGGCACACCAGGCTGGTGGCAGACTTGACCGGTGGGAAACCGGTCGGCCGTGCCGGAGGGCAGCGGACGGACGCCGTTGCGGTGCCGGCACCCGGCAACCCGAGGACACGGGAAACGCGGGCGGCGCCGGCCCGTGGCTCTCGCGGCCCCCGCGGTGACCCTTAGACGCGCACCACAGACCTTTGTCGAAAGGATCCGCACATGGCGGTCGATGTCGGCCAGCAGGCCCCCGACTTCGAGCTGAAGGACCAGCACGGCAGCCCGGTTAAGCTGTCGGATTTCCGTGGCACGCGGAACGTCGTGCTCGTCTTCTACCCGTTCGCCTTCAGCAGCGTCTGCAGCAGCGAACTTTGCGCGCTGCGCGAGGAGTTTCCAGAAATCTCGCGTGACGACGCGCAGCTGCTGACGGTATCGGTCGATTCCAAATATGCCCACCGAACCTGGTCGGATCGGGAGAATTTTGGTTTTGCTCTGCTGTCTGATTTCTGGCCGCACGGGTCGGTGGCAAAATCGTACGGGGTGTTTGACGAGAACATCGGCGCCGCGACCCGCGGAACCTTCATCATCGACAAGGATGGCGTCGTGCGGTGGAAGGTCGTGAACCCGATCCCGCAAGCGCGCGACCTCGCCGAGTACCAGAAGGTGCTCGCGGGGCTTGGGTAAGCACAGCGGCCGCCAGTACCGGCGGTTGCGATCACTAATCGCGGAGGATCTCCGGCGATGCCCTGCTACCGCTGCGGATCGCGGCAAGTTGATCCGGACCGGGGGCCGAGCCCGTGGCAACGGGGCGTACGGCATGACCGGCAGGTGCTGGTCTGCCCGGACTGCCAGGTTGCCCACGACTGGACGGCGGAGCTCGACCGCTGCGGTTCGTGCGGCAGCGTCCGGCTGATCTCCCGCCTCGGCGAGGTGGAATGCAGGAATTGCAGATGGGTCAGGCCCGCCTCGCCCCCGGCCGTGGGCGACGAAACTCTCGTCAGCGATCTGGCCCTGAGCGCGACGACGGACCTGGCAGAAGAGGTAGCCCAGGCGCTCGGCCGGGTGCTCGGCAAGCCAGTCACCCAGCCGCGCTGGTGACGGCCAACCGGCAAGGATGACCACATTCCGCGGGGATCAGGACACCCTCGGGGCAACGGCGCCACCCGCCCGGTCGGCCGCAGGCATGCGTAACCAGATCGCGATCGACGGATCGTCGCTTACGTGCGCTCAGGTAACCGCCGTCGCGCGCGACGCGGCGCAGGTGCGGGTCGCTGATACGGCGGTCAATGCCGCACGGGCGGCCTGGCGCGTCGACGCCGAGGTGGCCGCGCACCGGCCCGTCTACGGCCGCAACACCGGGGTCGGCGCCAACCGGATCGTCTATCTCGGCGAGGCCGATGACCCGGGACACGGGCCGCGGCTGATCCGCAGCCATGCGGCGGGAGCCGGGCCGCTGCTCGCCCCCGAACTCGCTCGCGCCATGCTCGTCGTGCGCCTCAACCAGATCGGCGCCGGCGGCTCTGGCGTGGACCCCGCGCTGCTGCTGGTGCTCGCCGACGCCATCAACCGCGGCTTTACGCCGCCAGCGCCGCTGTACGGCGCGATCGGCACCGGCGACCTCACCGCCCTCGCGTCGACCGGCCTGTGCCTGCTCGGCGAGCGGTCGTGGCAACCGGGGACAAGGGCCTCCGCCGAGGTTTCCGCTGCGCTCCGCGGACGCCCCGGCGTTCATGAGCAGCAACGCGGCGACGCTTGGCGGATCGGCGCTTGCCTGCAGCGATCTCCACGGCCTGCTGCGGTCGACGGTGGTGATTGCGGCGCTGTCGTCGCTTGCCGCGCGCGGGTCGCTCGAGCCTTACGCAAAGCAGGTCCACCTGGCGTGCCCGCATCCGGGCCAGCAACTTGTCGCGGCGAGCGTGCGCGCCCTGATGACCGAGCTGGCGCCACCGCCGACCCGGGTACAGGACCCGTATGGATTCCGCGCTTTTCCGCAAGTCCATGGCCAGCCGGTGGACTTTGCCGGTTATGCGCAAGCCGTGGCGACCAGGGAATTGAATGCCGCGGGCGAGAACCTGCTCGTGGACGTCGCTGGCCGGACGGTATGGCACAACGGGAACTTCCATGCCGCCTACGTGGGCCTGACGCTCGCCTGGCGCTTGACGCCACGCGGGCGGCGCTGTTCCACACGGCCGCATTGTCAGCGGCCCGTCTCGGCATGCTGGTCGAGCCGGCGTTTACGGGCTTGAACGCGTTTCAGGCGGAAACGGAGACCAGTTCGGGAATCATGGTGCTCGAATACGTCGCGCAGTCGCCGGTCGCCGATATTCGCAGGTTCGCGACGCCTGCCGCGCTCGGCAATGCCGTGCTGTCCCGCGGCGTCGAGGAACACGCCGGATTCTCGACGCAGTCCGCCCACGCCACCATGGACGCGGTGGGGGCCTACCGGGTCGTGCTCGCCTGCGAGCTTGTCGCCGCGATGCGGGCATTGCGGATACAGGACAGGACTCCCGCCGACGGCCCGCTGCGCAGCGCTTACGATGCCGCCGACGTTGTCCTCGACCCGCGGATGGCCGACCGGCCGCTCGACGGGGACCTCGCGGCCGCGACGGGCATCCTGGGGGAGTGTGCGTCGCTCTGCCCGTGATCGTCAGGTCCGGCTGCCCCGACCGGCCCGGCCGCACCGGCCGGGCCGCTTGCCAGGTAGGCTTGCCCGGTTCAGGAATGACCGCATCTGGCGCGGCGCGCCGTATGCAGTCGGGTTCCTGATGACACACACTGATGACACACACTGATGACACACACTGATGACTTGGGCGCATAGCTCAGCGGTAGAGCACTCGCCTTACAAGCGAGGGGCCGGTGGTTCGAACCCGCCTGCGCCCACCAGGTCAGAGGACATGTTGATCTTGAAGAAGATAAACCGGGAACCAGCGGGAACCACCCGTGTATGCTAAAGGGCGTGGCGAAGGGCGCTCAGGGCCGCGGCACGATCATCTTCGATCACGAAGGTGCCCCGTGTACGGACAGCAGGTACCACCGGCACTGCAAGGGCCGCTGGCGCGGTGTCGAGCCACGCAGCACGCCCGTGTCGCGCCCCTTCCGGCCATGTGGCGCGCCGCAACGAGGTGACCGCGCCGGAGACCGTCCTTGCCGCGCCGGAACTCCTCGTCATCTCACCAGTCGTAGAGGTCAGCGCCCAAGAGTAGCGTCTTGAATGCCTCCTCGCCGTTGGTGCTCGCGGCTCCCCCCATGAGAACACCCCACGGCGCGTCCTACAGGTCGGCTTGTGCCGGGCAGTCTCTCCCGCGGTCCGTCGGAGGAGCACTGGGCGTTTCGCGCGCGACGGCCACGCTTGCGGGGGCGCGCAGCCCACTCCCGACGAGCACTTCGATGCGAAATGAGTGCGCCACCAGTCAAAGGGGCCAGGTAACGGCGTTCGCCCAGGTAAGCGGCCGACGTACGGCAACGATCGCCGCGTCTGAAACCGCCTGACCGAGCCTCGCCGCTCCCATTCTGCTCCCAAAATCGGACGCTGCCGGGTGAGCCGCCTTGACGCATGGCCCGCACGGCGCCGCGATCGCCAGGAACACCACCGCCTCCCTCACGTCGGCGTAGTAGGCGACCGCGCCGCTGCCCTGCTCGATGAGGGCAAGCAGCGTGGTCGTCAGCTGGTCGGGCGGCAGCTGCCACGGCGAGAGGCTGGCCTCATCCGGCCAGATCGCGCCGGGCACCCGCCGACCGCAGCACCCGGCGAACGCGGTCGGCCACCTGCCGAGCGCTTGCAGTCCAGCACGACCAGCAGCGGCCGGCGGCCAGGTTCGGCGGCGAACCGCTGCCACGCCACCGCGACAAACCCCGCCCACAGCCGCAGCAGCAAGGTTGTCTTACCGGTACTTGGTTTAACGCATATCTAGCGCGGAAGGAGGCAATGATCTAGCAGAACGATTGGCTGTTCATCAACCGCGCTCGCTCGCCAGTGCCTTGATGTGATGGGCAGGAGAGCAAGATCGGGATGCAGGATTCCAGGGTCAAGATCAGCAGAGCCGAGATCGCTAGCAGGAAGGAACGAAGCAGGCGCAGGCAGGATGACCAGGGCGTCGCCTTGTGCCACCACCCGGACTTCCGCAGATGATGGGCACACGATGAGACGAAATTGGTCTCTGACCTGGGGGTACGGCATGAAGGCGTGTTCGGGTCGTGTTACTACAAGGCCTGGCCCGGGCTGGGCCTGTCAAGCTTGTGCTGGGAGCGTGAAGTCGAGGAACTTCGGTGGTTCGGGCAGGTCAAGAGCGCGCAGGAT
>DATIYI010000059.1:0-19386 GCA_035517695.1 Streptosporangiaceae bacterium | reverse complement strand
CTTCGACAAGCTCGGGGCGTTCGGCCTGGTGGAGATGGTCACCTTCGTCATCACGGTGCTGATCGCGTACGCCTATGTGTGGCGGCGCGGCGGCCTGGAATGGGATTGAGCCATGGGTCTTGAGGAGAAGCTGCCGAGCGGCGTCCTGCTCACCTCGGTGGAGAAGATCGCCGGCTGGGCCAGGGCCCGCTCGGTGTGGCCGGCCACCTTCGGCCTCGCCTGCTGCGCGATCGAGATGATGCAGACCGGCGGCCCCCGGCACGACATGGCGCGCTTCGGCATGGAGAAGACCGGCTCGACCCCGCGCGAGGCCGACCTGATGATCGTGGCCGGCCGGGTGTCCCAGAAGATGGCGCCGGTGCTGCGGCAGATCTACGACCAGATGGCCGACCCCAAATGGGTCATCTCGATGGGGG
This sequence comes from Streptosporangiaceae bacterium, assembly GCA_035517695.1. Taxonomy (GTDB): domain Bacteria; phylum Actinomycetota; class Actinomycetes; order Streptosporangiales; family Streptosporangiaceae; genus DATFVJ01. The sequence continues at coordinate 18,970 of DATIYI010000059.1, read as the reverse complement.
TCTGCGCCTCCAGCGGCGGCATGTTCAACAACTACGCCATCGTCCAGGGCGTCGACCACCTCGTCCCGGTCCACATCTATCTCCCGGGCTGCCCGCCCCGCCCGGAGATGCTGCTCGACGCGATCCTCAAGCTGCACGACAAGATCCAGAACATGAAGCTCGGCGCCAACCGGGAAGCCGAGATCACCGAGCTGGAGCAGGCCCGGCTGCGAAGGCAGCCATCTGCGGTCAAGGTCAGCGCGGGGAAAGGAGGAACATGACGGCCCTACAGCCTGAGATCCCGGTCATCGGGCCACGGCGCAGCCTGGAGGTACGCTGGATCCTCCCGGGCCCGCTTGAGCCTGCAGTGACCAGGTGGTTCGCGCGCTTCCCGGCCGAGGTGTCCTCCCGCGAGGACACCTATCTTGTCGATCCACAGCTGGGCGGCCTGTCGGCCAAGCTCCGCGGCGGCAGGACGTTTGAGGTGAAGGTGTACCGGGGCAGCCCGGGGATCCTGCAGGTGACCGGGCGCGCCTTCGGCCGCGTGGAGTCCTGGTACAAGTGGTCCTTCGCGGGTGAGCAAGTCAGCTGGGGGGGCGCTGACCTGCCGGGCTGGCGCCCGGTGCACAAGCTGATCAGCCGGTTCTCACCAGCCAGCGGGCACAGCCGGACGCGCGCGCGAGGGCTCGGCGAGGAGCCGGGGTGCCACGTCGAGCTCACCGAGGTCCACATGAGCGGCCAGGCCTGGTGGACCCTGGGGTTTGAGGCGATCGGCCCGGCCAGCCTGTTGCGCAGCGAACTCGACGCCACCGCCGCACTCGTGTTCGCCCACCCGCTGCCCGCAGGCATGGAACTAGGCAGCAACGACTGCCAGTCCTACGCACAGTGGCTTACCCGCAGCCAGGCTCCCAGCGACACCGGCGCCTGACGCCGGCCCCGGGACGGCGTGCTCCCACCACAGCTGCCGCGCATCGCTGTCGGCGCACCAGCGCACCGACGGGCGCCACGGGTCACACGGTCACCGCCTTTGCGGACGGGTGAACGCTGCGGTACCTCACAGATCTCCCAAGTCCATGCCGTTCGCGGATGCCGTCCTTGGTGATCCAGAGCGGCTGTCCAAAACGGAGGGTCGGCGCGTAAGCCAAGTGCGGTACTAGTCACGGAAAGTAATGCTGATCCTGCATTGCCATGCGGCCGATCACCGAATCCGGCGTCGGTCGAAGCCCAAACCGTGGTGTCGGGGTCGAGGCGCGGATCGGCAGATATGGCGCGGCGATCTCCGAGCGGCCGTCGCCCGCTCGGATCAGCGCAAGTTATGCACCAAGTAGTGCCTCAACGATCGGCTCAACTGCGTCGAAGGGCGCACGCAGTGCACCCTCGAGGTGGTGCCGCCCGGCCAGAAACCCCGGTGAGTTGTAACTCACCGATACCGCTCCGTTCCTGTCCTCCCAGACCAGCACCTTGAGCGGGATATCCAACGCAGCAAGCGGCACCGCGAGCATCACCCCCGCACCCACAGCCGGCTTCCCAAACATGACGAGTTTCGAGTCGGGCATCTGTACACCAGCTCGTTCGGCTACGCCGCTGTGATCGATGACGTTGAACACCGTGAAGCCCCGATCCGCGATCACACGCCTCAGTCCGTCGATGGTCTGGGCGACGGACTCGCTGCTGGGTTTGGTGATGACTCCGTCCGAAGATTGCGTGCTGTCTAGCATTGCTAGCGGCCGCGAGAAAATCCTGGTGTGCGGCCAGTTAGCTCCCGGTGTGCGGTCATCAGAATTCCCGGTGCGCGGTCATGAAGTCTCCCGGTGACGGCGTGTCGTGATGAGTGTGGTCCCTCCGGGATGGGTGGGTTCGAGGTGTCTGTTTCTCGCCCATCGTCCCGGAGGGACCGTGACCAAGTCTGGCAGGGAGATCATGGAGATTCTTGAGGCATTTGACCTGACTGGCTGTGCCCATTCGGCGGCGCAGCTGGCCGGGACTGACCGCAAGACCGTGGCGCGGTATGTGGCGCTGCGGGAGGCCGGGGCCGACCCGGCTGCGCGTGAGCGGCGGTCCCGCTCGATTGATGTGTTCGCTGGCAAGGTCGAGGAGCTGGTCGACCGGTCCGGTGGCAAGATCCGCGCTGATGTGGTGCACCGCAAGCTGGCCGCGATGGGCTATGGCGGGTCGGAGCGCAGCACGCGCCGGGCAGTCGCGGAAGCGAAGGCAGCCTGGCAGGCCGGTCACCGGCGGACGTACCGGCCGTGGATCCCCGAGCCGGGGATGTGGCTGCAGTGGGACTGGGGGGAGGGCCCGCGGATCGGCGGCCGCAGGACGCAGCTGTTCTGCTGTTGGCTGGCCTGGTCCCGGTTCCGGGTCGTGCTGCCATCGTGGGATCAGTCCCTGGGCAGCCTGACGGCGTGCCTGGACCGGGCATTGCGGGTCATCGGCGGCGCGCCGGCCTACCTGCTCACCGACAACGCCAAGACGGTGACCGTGGAGCATGTGGCCGGGATACCGGTCCGGCATCCGGACATGGTGGCGCTGGGCCGGCATTACGGCTGCACGGTCCAGACGTGCCGGCCGTTCGATCCCGAGTCCAAGGGCGGCACCGAGGCCACGGTGAAGATAGCCAAGGCGGACCTGGTGCCGACGCTGGTGAACCTGACCGCCGAGTACGCCAGCTTCGCGCAGCTGGAGGCGGACTGCGGGGCCTGGTGCCAGCGGGTCAACGGCCGCATGCATCGCGAAAGCGCCGCGGTGCCCGGGCAGCGGCTGACCGCCGAGCGGGAGCATCTGCACCCGCTGCCCGCCGAGCCGTATGTGCTGGCCCTGGGCGAGGAACGGCTGGTCAACGACGATCAGACGGTCCGGTTCGGGTCGGTGCGGTATTCGACCCCGCCCGGCCATGCCGGGCAGCGGGTGTGGTGCCGGGTGCACGGCAGCGAGCTGGTGATCGTGGCCCGGGCTGGCACCGGGCTGGCTGAGGTCGCCCGCCACCTGCTGTCCACGCCCGGGAATCCGCGGATCTGCGATGAGCATTACCCGCATCATCCGGGCGGGAACGGGCCGCGGCAGCCCCGGCCACGGGCCCGCACCCGAGCCGAGGAAGCCTTCCTGGAACTGGGCGAGGGCGCCGCCCGGTGGCTGACCGAGGCCGCCGCGGGCGGGGCGCAGCGGGTCCGCGCCAAGATGGCCCGCGCGGTCGAGCTCGCCACGGTGGTCGGCGCTGCCCGCGTTGATCAGGCTCTCGGCCTGGCGGCGATCACCGGCCGGTTCGCCGATGATGACCTGCCCGCGATCTTGGACCACCTGGCAGTGCACGCCACGGCCGGGCAGGTGGTGGCCGCCGATGAGGCGCACTCGGCCCAGCCTGGCACCGGCGGGTGGGCCGCTCTGCGCGGCGCGGAGGTGCCCCGGTGAGCCAGCACACGACGGTGAATGGCCCGGCCGTCTACGAGTGCCCGGACTGCGGTGAGCGGCAGGCCGGCATCCGCCGGTGCGAGGACTGCAACCTGTTCATGCGCCGGCTCGGGCCCGGCGGCAACTGCCCGCACTGCGACGAGCCAGTGCTCATCGCCGACCTGCTCGCAGCGCCGGGACCGCGCCGGTGAGCGGCCCGGCGGCGCCGCCGGTCCCGGCCGAGCTGGAGACCCTGATGCGCCGGATGCGGCTGCCCTACCTGCGGAAAGCGGCGCCCGATGTGCTGGCCACCGCCCGCGCCCAGCGGTGGGACCCCGCTGAAGTGCTGCGCGTGCTGCTAGCCGAGGAAGTCACCGGCCGCGACGCCGCCACCCGCAGGACCCGCCGGACCGCGGCCGGGTTCCCGGCCGGGAAGACATTCGCCACCTGGCGGCCAGGCGACTCCTCTATCCCCGCCCCCACCCAGGACGCCCTGGCCACCCTGGAATGGATCGGCCGGGCCGAGAACCTGGCCGTCGCCGGGCCGTCCGGGACAGGCAAGTCACATTTCGTCGAGGCCCTCGCGCACGCCGCCATCGACAAGGACCTGCGGGTTGCCTGGTTCACCCTCGAATCGCTGGCCGCCGCCATCGGCCGGGCCAGGGCTGACGGGTCGGTCGCCCGGACCGTCACCCGGATCTGCCGCTGCGACCTGATCGTGGTCGATGACATCGGCATGCTGCCCGCCGGTCAGGACGCCGCCGAGGCGTTCTACCGCATCACCGATGCCGCCTACGAGCGCCGCAGCCTGGCGGTGACCAGCAACATTCACCCCTCAGGGTTCGACACGATCATGCCCAAGACCCTGGCCACCGCCACCGTCGACCGGCTGCTGCACCACGCCCACCTCGTGCAAACAGCCGGGGAATCCCACCGCCTCGCCGAGGCCCTCGCCGGAAAGGGAGTGGCCGCCATGCCCTGACAACCAGCCGGGAGGAAAGCTGGCCACCCGCCGGGATAACCGGTGACCGCCAGCCAGGAGATCACCCGGCCGCCAGAACGGATTTCCTCATGGCCGTTGACATAGCATCAGGCTTCCCTTCGAAGTGAGGCGCAGTTGTGCCCGGCTGCGAGCAGGTCGTTGTCTGATTCTCGTTCAAAAATGCGTGCTCGCCCGCGGCGAACGCTTCATCCACCTTCGGGCGGCGCCGCCGTCCCACGTCTCTTCGATCGCATCACGGTGGCCGACGCGCCCAAACGGGACCAGGGAGTCCGGCCGACGCGACAAAACCCGTGAACCGTCACGATCGTGGCGGCGCACCCGCAATAGTCCCCGGCACCCACGCGACCGAGGGGCCAGATCCGACGACTCGATACGCGACCTGACCATCGCCGCTACGCACATACCGCACGGCATCGTCAGTCATCGGGCGGGCTCCACCAGCATCGGCAGGACCCGCTCATAACGCCCGTTCGGTCGCCGTGGAGGAAGTCCGGCCGAAGGTGAGCTTGCCGCCCGTAACGGCGGGTCGGCGCGCGTTCTCCCTGACCTTCTCGATCACTCAGCGTCCTGACCATCGTCAGGTGGCCGAGTGCTTGCCGAGCCCCATGTGGAAGCGCGGCAGGCGTATCCGGTCCGCGTCCAGGACACTCTCGGCTGCCAGCACTAGCTGGTCGAGACGTTCTGCGGTTTCACCCTGGGGCATCGAGTATGTCGTCGCGGCTTCCCGCCGGACCCAGGTGTCCAGGTCGGTTCGGGCCCGGGTGCGTGTCGTCGATCAGTTCCAGGTCGGTGCGCAGCCGCGTCCAGACATCGTGCTCGCGCAGCAGGCGGTAGGCCGCGAGCCGGATGTGCGGGGGCTGCGCGGCGCCGAGCAGAGTGCGCAGGCGATGGACGCCCAGTCCGGCAGCGAACGGGCGCAGCGCCGCAACCACCTGGCGGGTAACGGCGGCGGAGGGGTCTTCCAGCAGCGCGCCGATGGTATCGGGAGTCGCCACTCCCAGGCGTCGCAGAGCGCGGACGGCCTCCGCACGCCCGCGCGGCAGCGGATGGGTCAGTGACCGGCGGACCAGGCCAGCGTCGTGCCCAGTTCCCGTCTCGCCGAGTCCGGCGATCGCACCGGGGCCCGGAGGGGCGGCGGTCCGCAGGTGCTCGGTATCTGTCGGCAGGGTCGCCGCCGGCGCGGCGCACGGCTGCCTGCGCGACCGCCCGGACGGCGGGATGCCTATCGTTAAGCGCCTTCGAGGCGGCCTCGGTCTGGCCCGCGCGAGCCAGTGCCTGGACGGCGCCCGCACGAACGACCGCGGTTTTGCTGAAGGCCAGCGGCTGCACGGCGTCGGCACGGCCAGCGGCGACCGCCGCGCGGACGGCGGACTCCGCACACCGCACCCGGATCACCAGGTCGCTGTCACGCTCGGCGGCAGCAACGAGCGCCGCCAGGCTCAGGCGGCTGTCCGCCAGAGCAGCCTGGTGAGCGGCACGCCGAACCCGCCACCCCGGCGCGGCAAGCAACAGAGCCAGCACATCATCGGATGCCGCATGAAGAGCTTCCTCGAATTGGCCCAGCAGCCACCTGCCATGGTCACGCTCCCCAAGAACAACCGCGAGCGGGCCCACGGCGAGGAGCACGTCTGCCGACGGCGGCGATAGCCGCTGCTCAAGCGCCAGGCTGGCGCGGCTGAGGATCTGCGGTACCCAGTCAGCCGCCCGAAGCGCCAGCGCCGGAAGGGCCAGCTGATCGTCCATCTCTGCCAAGCGCGCTACGGACGCCTCGCGAACGTGCCCGGAGGGATGGAAGGAGGCCAAGACCAGCGCGACGATACCCGGCCGACCGTGCGAGACGGGACGAAGAGCAGCGTCAGCCCACGGCGGCGCGTTCCACCAACTGCGACGGGCGGCCACATCCAGGCTGAGCCACAGCGACGGCGCGGCCGACAGCAACAGCTGCGGCGCGCTCGCCAGCACCTCTCTAGTGGCAGGCTGGTCGGCGGTCAAGAGCAGCAGAGCCAGCTGCTCAGCATCCGCTGACCGGCCGCTCTGCGCATCATGAAGCAGTAGGTCGTGCGTTCGAATCGCGCTCGGGGCGCAGTTCATGGCTATATTTTCGCTGTCAAGTTCACCCTGTGGAAGCCACATGGGGAGCCAATGACGGTAGACACCGAGTCAGAGTGTGCTGGCGGTCCAGCCCGTCTTGGTGGGCGAGGGGTACGAGGACCGCGTGCAGCCCATCCAGTAGGAACCGCGCCAGCAGGTCGGGATCGGTCGGGGTGAGCGCTCCCTGCTTCATCGCCTCGGCTAGGAAGCCGAGCACCAGGTGCCGCAGCGGGCTCATCGCGTGTTCCTCGTGGCCTCCTGCTTCCTGAAACAAGATGTGGTAGAGGCGCCGGCTCGCCTGCACGTGGCCGAGAAGCTCGCCAGCGAGACGGCGCCTACGCACGCGATCGCCGACCTGACCGGCGCCTTCGTCAATCCGGACCCGGTGTACCTGCCGTCCGCCGGCTTCGTCCTCGACCCGCCGGGCGAGGTCGTGGTCAGCGTCTACTCCAGTGGAGCCATCGGCCGGCTGGCCCCCGACGACGTCGCCGGGCTCGTGCGTTACGTGCGAGAGCAGTTTGCGACTTCGGCATAACCCCTGCCTGCTCTTCGGCCACGAACCGGTGCCCGTCAGGTCCCGATACCAGGGCGGCGCGGATGCCGCCGCGCAGGATCATGAGGTCATCGCCGCCCAGGGGTGTGCCGCGGCGCGCGAGCGCAGCGGCAGTCGCCTCAAGCGAGGCGACCCGCACGACACAATGTGTCGCCACGATGTCGTTGCTGGTGGTGTCGCGCGGGATCGGCCGGCGTGTGCCCACGTGGTAGTGCAGCAGTTCCATTCGCGGCGCAGGCAGGTCCGGCGCGAGCCGGGTGACGCTGACGTGGACGCCGTCGACGTCGTCGAGGTCGGCTTGCTCGGGTCCGCGGTTCTCAGTGCGGGTACCAGTGCGGAACCCGAATACGGACCCGAAGAATCTCGCGCTGCTGGCCGGGTCGCTGACCGCGATGGCGGTGTGATCGACGCCGAGAAAGCGGCCGGTGCCGTCGACGGTGCGCCATTGTCCCGGGAGGTTTCCGTGGGGGAACGCGAGCAGTTCCAGCGGGTGGCCGTCGTGATCACGGAACTTGAATGCGGTCACGCCGCCGGAGGTGTCCGGCAGCCGTACCGGGCCGTTGCGGCTGATCGGCCAGAAACGCCGATTCGCCATAACGCGCTGATGCGCGGACTTCATGTCGTCCACGATGATCGCCATGTGCTGAAACCAGAGGTCGGTGCTCGTGCTGCTCGGCGGATACGGGCGCCCCGCCATGTCCGTGAACTCCAGCAGCTCGATCCGCTCGCGGCCCAGGCGCAGCAATGAGCGCCGCCCGCGCGACGGTGAGAGGCACAGCACGCCGATCAGCGCAGGGTCGATGTCGCCGCGTTGCTCGACCCTGCACCCGAAGGTCCTGACATAGTCGTCTTCGGCCCGGTCCAGGTCGGACACGATCAGGGTGATCCGGTCGATCACCGCTTCTGTTCTGGTAGTCATGGTGACATCGGGTTGTCGCTGCGGATCGCGCCCCCCATGTGCAGCTGGAGGGCGCTGATGATCAGGGCGAAGTGGCTGAAGGCCTGGGGGGTGTTGCCCAGCTGGCGCTGTGTAGCCGGGTCCCATTCCTCGCTGAGCAGCCCGACGTCGTTGCGCAGCAGGAGCAGGCGCTCGAACAGGTCGATCGCGTCCCGCCGCTGCCCGGACGCGTGCAGCGCGTCCACCAGCCAGAACGAGCAGGCCAGGAACAGGCCTTCGCTGCCTTTGAGGCCGTCGTCAGTAGCGGTTGTCTGATAGCGCTTGACGAGGCCGCCCTCGGTCAGCTCGCGGCGGACCGCGGCGATGGTGCCCAGGACCCGCGGGTCGGTAGCGGGGAGGAAGCCGACGCGCGGGATCAGCAGCAGGCTGGCGTCGAGCGCGCTGGACCCGTAAGCCTGGGTGAAGGTGTTGCGTCCGGCGTCGAACGCGTGGGTAACGACGTCGTGATGGATCTGATCGCGCAGTTGTTCCCAGCGCAGCACCGGACCGGCCATGCCGTGCGTGCGTACCGATCGTGCCATCCGGTCGGCAGCGACCCAGGCCATGACCTTGGAGTGGGTGAAGTGCTGCCGGTCGCCGCGGACTTCCCACAATCCGTTGTCCGGTTCGCGCCAGGCTGATTCGAGGTAATTCATCAGGGTGACCTGCAGGGCCCATGCGTCGCGGTCGGCGGGAAGGCCGGCCTGGCGGGCGAGGAACAGGGCGTCCAAGGTCTCACCCCAGACGTCGAGCTGGAGCTGATCGGACGCGGCGTTGCCAGTGCGGACCGGGTTGCTGCCCTCGTAACCGGATAGCCAGGGCAGGTCGGCCTCGGGGAGCCGCCGCGCGCCGTCAATGGCGTAGAGGATCTGCAGCGTCTCCGGCTGGCCGGCGATGGCGCGCAGCAGCCAGTCACGCCATGCTCCTGCTTCGCGCCGGAAACCGGCCGCGAGAAGGGCCTGCAGTGTGTAGGTGGCGTCGCGAAGCCAGCAGTAGCGGTAGTCCCAGTTGCGGACCCCTCCGAGTTCCTCCGGCAGCGACGTGGTCGCAGCCGCGACGATCCCGCCGGTCGGTTCATACGTCAGGGCCTTCAGGGTGACGAGCGACCGGTCGACGGCCTCGCCGTACCGCCCGGGCTGGTAAGCGGCATGGGCAGACCACTCGGCCCAGAAGTCCGTCGTCGCGGACAGGGCCTGCTCGGCGTCTAGGTAGGGCATCTCGGGATCGTGGCCGGGCGCCCACGACATGACGAACGGCACCCGATCGCCCTTACGAACGGTGAAGTCGGCGAGCGTGCCCCAGTGATCGCCGTGCAGCGGGACGGCCGACATCAGCCGGATCCGGTCAGGTCCGGCGATCGCATGGACCTGAGAGCCAAGGTTCCGGACCCACGGGACGACGCGGCCGTAGTCGAATCGCAGCCGCAGCACCGATCGCATGGCCACCTCGCCGTCCAGGCCCACCGCGATGCGAACGAGGTGCGGCGTGCCCGCCCGGGGCGGCATGAAGTCGATAACGCGTACAGCGCCCTCCGAGCTTGCCCAGTCCGTCTCGAGCACCAGCGTGTTGCCGGCGTACCGGCGGGCTGTGCAGGTGCTCGCCCCCGCGGGCGCGAGAGTCCAGTGTCCCGCCTCATCGTCGTGCAGGAGTGCGGCGAACGCAGCGGGTGAGTCGAAGCGGGGCAAGCACAGCCAGTCGATCGACCCCGCGGTGCTTACCAAAGCGGCCGTGTGCAGGTCGCCCAGCAAGGCATAGTCTTCGATTTTCGGCATGGCGGGATCTCTCAGATTGGCGGAGTGGTGGTTCCGATGCGCTCGGCGATGTGATCGCCCACCCGCAGCGCGTTCGCGATGATCGTCAACGTGGGGTTCACGGCACCGATCGAGGGCGTGAAGCTGCCGTCCACCACGTAGAGGTTGTCGAGGTCGTGGGCCCGGCAGTAGACGTCGAGGACCGACGCGGCCGGGTCAACCCCGAAGCGCACCGTGCCGGCCTGGTGCGCGGTGGCGCCGGCGTCGAAGGCCTTGTGGAGGTAGAGGCTGCGGACGACCGTCGTCTCCACCATGCCGAGCTGGCCCAGCATGCCCTGGAAGGCCCGGCGGAGCCGGGTAAGGCCTTCGGCGTTGTTGCCGGGCTGGAGCGCCAGCTTGATCGCGCCGTCGGGCCGGAGCGTGATCCTGCTGTCGGCGAGGGGGATGTCCTCGCTGGACAGCCAGAAGTCGACGGAGTGTTTCGCCACTTCGCCGTAGGAGGTCGGCGGAGCCCAGCCGAGCCCGCGCGGTGCCGCACCCTTGATCTGCCAGTCATCGGATTTGCCCAGCATCTGGATGTGGCCCATCGGGTACTGCCAGTGCTCGCCGGGGCCGTAGAAGTCGTTGAGAGCCAGCGTTTTCTGGAAGACCGTCGGGTTGGGTTCGCGTGAGAATGCGATGAGGGCGAGATTGTTGTGCCACATGTAGTTCCGGCCGACCATATCGGACGAATTCGCCAGGCCCTGCGGATGTTTGTCGTTGGCCGACTTCAGCAGCATGGCAGCCGAAAGGATGGCCCCCGCAGACAGCACGATGATGTCGGCGGTGAAGGCGTGCGGGGAGCCGTCCGGGAGCGTGACGGCCACGCCGGTGACCGAGCGGCCGCTGGCGTTGGTCAGCAGGCGCTCGACCGTCGTTCTGGGCATCAGGGTCAGATTGGGATGCGCGGCCAGGGCCGGGCGGATCACGGCCCACTCGGCGTCGGCCTTCGCGCCCACCAGGCAGGGAAACCCGTCGACGCGGTCGCATCGGATGCACGGCGAGTCCGTCGTTGCGCGGCCCGCGGCATCCAGGGTCAGCCGAACCCCCAGCGGCAGGTGAAACGGGTGCAGGCCAAGCTTCTCCAAGTCATCCGACAGCCGCTGAATACGGGGTTCGTGCGGCACGGGCGGGTATTCGTAGTCCTGGCTCGACTTGCCAGCGAACGGGTCCTCGCCGTGCTTGCCGTGCACCCAGAACAGGTGCTCGGCCCGGGCGTAGTACGGCTCCATATCCTGGTAGCTCAGCGGCCAGGCCGGTGCGATACCGCTGGGATGCTTGACGTCCCCGAAGTCGGCGGGCAGCAGCCGTAGCAGCGCCGCGCCGTACACCTTCGAGTTGCCGCCCACGTAATAATGCAGCTCGGGCCGGAAGGGCCGGTCGTGCCGGTCGTAGAAGGTCTCGTCGGCGGTGTATTTCGCGTCGCCGAAGACAGCGTGCGAGTTCCAGTTGTCCCGCTCCCGCGGCAGGAAGCCGCCGCGTTCGAGCAGCAGCACGCGCTTGCCCGTTTCGGCCACGCGCGCCGCGGTGGTCGCGCCCCCGGGCCCGCTGCCGATGACCAGGACGTCGTAGTGGTCGTTCGCCGCTGGGGCAGGCGTGATGGTCACAGGCCCACGCTCGATTGCGACAGGCCGCCGTCAACGGTGACCGTGGTGGCGTTCACGTACCCGGCCTTGTCCGACGCGAGGAACACCACCACGTCGGCGACCTCGACGGCCTGGGCGATCCGGCCGAGGGGGATCGCTCCGTTCAGCTGCTTGAGCAGTTCCGGATCCATCTCGGTGACCGCGTTGATCGGGGTGCTCACCGCTCCTGGCGCGATGTTGACGAACCGGATTCCGAGCGGTCCCAGTTCGACGCCCGCGGTGCGGGTGAGCATCTTGGCACCGCCCTTCGAGACGCAGTAGGCGATGTTGCCGGGCATCGGCCAGTCTTCGTGGGTGGACGAGATCGTCACGACCAGGCCGCCGCTGGCCTGGGCCATGAACTGCTGCGCCGCGAACTGGGCGCCGAAGAACGCGCTCTTGAGGTTTACCGCCAGCACCTTGTCGAAGTCGGCTTCGCTGGTCTCCAGCAGCGACGTGCGGGTTTCGATGCCCGCGTTGCTGACCAGAACGTCGAGCCGGCCGAAGTTCTCGACGGCGGCCTGGATGATCCGGCGCAGGTCTCCGGTGCGCGAGACGTCGGCTTCCACCCCGACCGCGCGGCCGCCAGCGCGTCCGGCCGCGGATATGACCTCGGCTGCGTAGTCCGGGTGCATGCGGTAGTCGACGACGACATTCGCGCCCTCCGCGGCGGCGGCCAGCACGATCGCCTTGCCGATGCCGCTGTTTCCGCCCGTGACGACGATCGATTTGCCCGTGAGCAGCATGCCTGCCTCCATCTGGATCTGTGTGGCGCCGGTCAGGCGAGCCCGCCGTTGGCGTAGACCACCTGACCGTTGACCCACCGCCCGGTCGGCCCGACCAGGAACGACACGACGCCGGCAATGTCGTCGGGACGGCCGAGACGGCCCAGCGGCGGCCAGGCTGCCAGCTGTTCCTGCTCCTCGGCCGGGGTACTGCTGAGGAACGCCGCGGTCGCGGTGGGACCCGGCGCGACCGCGTTGACCGTGATGTCGCGGCCGCGCAGCTCCTTCGACAGGATGCGGGTGAGTACGTCAACGGCCGACTTGGACGCCGCGTACGCGCTCAGCTCCGGCGGCGCCACCCGGACCATGCTCGACGACACGTTGACGATCGAGCCGCCGTCACGCACCCGCCGCGCGGCCTGCTGATCGACGACGAACGTACCCCGCACGTTGACCCGGTGAATCTCGTCGAAGTCCGCCAGGTCAAGGTCGGCCAGCGTGGCCGGGTGATTGATCCCGGCGGTATGCACGACGACGTCGACGGGCCCGAAGCGGTCCTCAACTGCGTCGAACACAGCGGACACGGCCTCCTCATCGGCGATATCCGCCGCGAAGGCCACGCCGCGCCGCCCGTGTCCCGCGATCTCCTTCACCGTCGCGTCGGCTAGGTCGACGCTTCCGGCGTACGCCACCGCGACGTCAAACCCGTCGGCGGCCAGCTGGGCGGCGATGACCCGGCCCATGCCGCCGGTCCCCCCGGTTACCAGGGCAGTCCGTCCGCGGTCTTCGGCATCACCATCTGTAGTCATGGGTCCTCACCTTTCCGTGGCCGCTCATAGGTCCGCTGTTGACGCTACGAATCCGGTAGGCCGATCGAATCCCGGAAAGTCCTTAGTCGTGCCGGTCCCCCTCAGGGCCTGACCCCGGGATGGCTAAGGACTTTCATGGATGCGGCGCCCGGCGAGCTGGCCCTAACGTCTGGGGAGAAGCCAGTGATCACGGGGAGGCCACCAAAGGTGGAACGAGGCAGCAATGAGGGACGATGACCTAAGGCGCAACGTCGCCGCCGAGCTCTCCTGGGAGCCGCAGGTGGACAGCGATGCGATCGAGGTATCGGCCGCTAGCGGTCTGGTCACGCTGCGGGGGATCGTGACCAGCCTCCGATTGAAGCGGGCGGGGAGCAGTGCCGCGGCACGTGTCCGCGGCGTTACCCGGGTCGCGAATGAACTGCGGGTACAGGTCCCGGACAAAGACCGGCGGGACGACGAGGACCTGGCCGGTGACGTGCTGGAAGCGCTGATGCTAGACGTCTCGGTTCCAACGACCGTCGACGCGCAGGCTCGAGACGGCTTCGTCACCTTGACCGGCACGGCGCAGTGGCACTACCAACGCGAGGCAGCCGAGGTCCGTACCGCCAACGTGCCCGGCGTTGCCGGTATTGACAACGCCATCAGCTTGACCCGGACCCCCAATGCGCGCGAGGCACCGGACGTCATCCGCGCCGCGTTCCGGCGCGATGCCGCCCTAGACGCGGACGGGCCCTCGGTCGAAACTTCCTCTGACGGGCTGGTGATCCTGTCCGGCACGGTCAGCTCCTGGGCCGCGCACGATCGCGCGGTGGCCGCCGCCTGGTCCGCGCCTGGCGTCACCCAGGTCGACGACCGCATCAGTGTCCAGAGCAGGCCGTAGCTTGCCGTCAGTCCCGCAGTGGTGGTGTTTCGTTGTCGCCCCGAAGTATCCGGGCGAGCTGAGCCCGGCTGCTGACGCCAAGCTTGCGGAAGATCTTGCGCAGGTGGTATTCGACGGTGCTGGCGCTGATGAACAGCCGGGCGGCGATCTCCCGGTTGGTCAGGTGCTCGGCGACCAGCCGGGCGATCTGCTCCTCCTGAGGAGTGAGCACCTCCGGGGCCCCGGGGCGGCGCGGGCGGGCTCGCTCGCCGGTGGCGCGCAGCTCGGCCCGGGCCCGGCTCGCGAACGCCTCCATGCCCATAGCGTCGAACATGGCGAAGGCGGTGCGAAGCTGGTCCCGAGCGTCGCGGCGGCGGCGCTGGCGGCGCAGCCACTCGCCGTACAGGAGATGAGCACGGGCGAGGTCGGGACGCCGCCGCGTGCGGCTGAGCCGGTGGATTGCTTCGCGGTGATGCTCCTCGGCGGCTTCCGCCTCGCTCAGCAGCGCGCGTGACCGTGCCTCGATCCCCAGTCCGTCCTCGGTTCCTCCGGCCCGAGCCGTTTCTGTCAGCCGGTCGAGGGCATCGTCGGCAGTGCGCGGGTTTCCGGTGCGTGCGGCGGCTTCGATCAGCTCGGACAACGCCCACACGGAGATGTATACATGCTTATGCTCGCAAGCTTGGCGGGCTGCTGTCAGCGCCTCCTCGTATCGTCCCAGGCCGTTGTAGAGGACGGCAGCCACCCAGTGCGCGACGGTCACCGAGACTCCCTGGCCTCCGGCCACGGCCTGCTGGATGGTGGACTGGATCAGCCGGACGGCCTCGGCTTCCCTCCCGCGGAACGCGGCCAGCATCATGGCCGCGACCGGCGCAAAACGAGACCCGGTCGCCTCGCAGACCGCACCTGCCTCCGCGATCAGCAACGCAGCAGCCGCAAAGTCACCACTCCACACGGTCTCCACGGCCATACGGTTCAGAAGGAACGACAGCTGGTCGAGCGCGCCGACGTCACGGGCGAGCTGAACTTGCCTGACGGTCACACGCCAGCCCTCGTCGTCAAAGAGAGCTTCGTCCGCCACCGTGGCGACAAAGCCCCACCGGAGTATCTGTTCCTCGGGGATGTCTGGGCGGGCGAGAGCGCTCGTGGCCTGCCGCAACACCGGTGCCGCGGTGGCCGGGCCGTCGGTGACCAGCAGGGCAAAACCCTCCAGCACCAAATCGACCAGACGCGGCAGGTGCGCTGGCGGGGGGAGGACCCGGGCGGCGCGGGACACCTCAAGCAGGTCGCCGTCGCCCGCCAGATGCCCGGCGAAGAATGCCGCCTGCCAAGCGTCGACGTATGTCTCCCGGGCAAGGTCGAGGTTGAGCGGTTCGAGCCGCCTGGCCGCCTTGAGCAGCAGCGGGGGAGCGTCGCTGCCCAGGCCGGAGGCGAACGCAATCCTGCCGCGCAGCAAGTCCACTCGGGCGGCCTGAAACTCATCCAGAGGTCCCGCTTCGGCCGTGGCCAGGAGGTCGCGGGCCTTGCCGAACACACCGGTCTGCAGGCTGGCCTGTGCCGCAGCCAGCGTGCGCTCGGCGCGGCGCACCGGGTCGGGGGTAAGCGTGGCCGCGCGCTCCAGGAACGTGGCGGCGGCGGCCAGGCCGCCGCGGGCCTGCGCCCGGCTTGCGGAGCGCTCAAGCTCCGCGGCGACATACTCGTCCGGCCCGGCCGCGGCCTCGGCCAGGTGCCAGGCCCGCCGGTCGGGGTCGGCGCCGGGTTCTGTGGCAGCGGCCAGCGCAGCATGGACGCGCTGCCGCGCCTCCAGCGGGGCCGCGTAGTATGCCGCCGAGCGGATCAGCGGATGCCGGAACCGCACCCGCGGCTGCCACGACACTAGCCGCCCGGTGCCTGCGGCCTCGCCCGCCTCCGGGCCGATCCCCAGTTGCGCGGCCGCCTTGTAGATCAGCTCGGGATCGCCGCCCGGGTCGGCTGCCGCCACCAGCAGCAGCATCCGGGTGTCCGCAGGCAGCGCCCGTACCCGGGCCAGGTACAGCTCCTCCAGCCGGCCACCGAACCGCAGCGGCCAGCTCAGCGGCACCGCTCCCGACAACTCATCCGGAGTCAGCTCCCCGGCCAATTCCACGAGCGCCAGCGGGTTTCCCGCCACGCCAGACACGACCCGAGCACTCACTCGCCCATCCACGCGGGCGCCGGCCGACGCGGCCAGTAGCTCACCCGCCTGCTCTTCGGGTAGTCCGCCGAGCGTCAGCTCCGGCAGCCCAGCCAGCGCGGCCGCCTCTCCCTCACTCTCCCGGACGGCGAACAACATGCCTACCCGGTCGGCGTACAGGCGGCGGGCGACGAACCCAAGCACCTCCACCGATACCTGATCCAGCCATTGCGCGTCATCCACCAGACACAGCACAGGCCGCTCGGCTGCCGCGTCCGTCAGCAGCGTCAGTGCCGCAAGCCCGACCAGGAACCGGTCCGGCGCCGGCCCGGCCGCCAGCCCGAACGCCGACTCCAGCGCCTGGCGCTGCGGCCCAGGCAGTCCGTCCAGCCCGCCCAGGAACGGCACCAGCACCTGGTGCAGGCCGGCGAACCCCATCCCCATCTCCGCCTGCACCCCGGCCACCCGGGCCACCTGCATGTCACATGCCTGCCCGGCCGCCCACTCCAGCAGCACCGTCTTGCCGATGCCAGGGTCTCCCTGCAGCACCAGCACCCTACTCAGCCCATCCTGGACGGCCGCCAGCACTCCCTGCAGCGCGGCAGTCTCCGTGGCCCGGTCCAGCAACTCGCTAATCGCTCAGCCCTCCCGCCGCGGCACAACGGGCGAGCCTTCTCGGTCCGGCCCAGCCCACGGCGGCGGCGCACGACCCATCATCGCTCACGCGTTACCCGGGAACCAGCAGGTCCCAGCCTTGACCGGCCCTGCAGGCCGAGGCGGAAGCGTGCCGCACACGCGGGAAGCCGCATCGGCCTACATGACGAGCAGGTAGCAGCAGCAAGGATGATGCGCCACGGCCCAGCGTTCAGCGAAGGCTCATGATCCCAATCGCAAGGCGACGGCGCTGCTCAGAAACCACTGTCGGTCGCGGTAAAACAAGGATCTCTTTCTCGAACGGCTGGTGGTGCTTGTTTCCCGCGAGGGCCGATCACCTCAAGTGGGCCATGAGAATCGTCAGACTTGAGGATGTTCGGCGGCGACATCCTGAACGTGTTCGGCGATTTCCCGACCCTGCTGTCACCTCGGCACGCCGACGCCTACAGCCCGCTGTGGGACGCCCAGCTCGGTCTGTGGACACCCAAGGCCGTCAAGGCAGGTCTGAACAAGCGCCAGACCGAGGAGAACCAGGTGCTGAACCTGGCCTTCAGCCACCCCGACCTGCTGACCGGGGTCAACCCGGCCACCGGCAAGCCTCAGCTGTACGGCTCGGTGGGGGTCGACATCAACTGCGCGTCATCGGCTATACCGCCACGGCACCTAAGACCCCCGACCCTCCCAACCTCCCGGGTTCCCAGTTCCCACCAAGGTAACCGGCCAGCCGCCGCAGGCAACCGTCGTCCGGCAGGGCGGATGGGCAGCGCGGCACCTGAATCATCCGGTGGGCCCGCAATTGCGGGCCCACCGGCCATTCGCAGATACTGGTTGGGCTTAGTGGTCCGCCGATCAGGAAGGCCCCGTTGGTGGGTCTTCACGGTGCTGAGCGAGACGAACCCGTAGGGCCGGGTGCGACACATGTCGCAGCTGCTGCCCGCTCTTCCACCAGGAAGCGGTGCCCGTCAGGTCCCGTCACCAGGGCGGCACGCATGCCCCCGCGCAGGATCATGAAGTCATGGTCGGCCAAAGGCGTGCCGCGGCGTGCAAGTGCCGCGGCTGTCGCGTCGAGCGACGCGACCCGCACCGCGCTATGAGTCGCCACAATGTCGTTGCTAGCTGTGTCGGTAGGGATCGGCCGACGTGGGCCCGCGTGGTAGTGCAGCAGTTCGAGCCGTGGCGCAGGCAGATCCGGCGCGAGCCGAGTGACACTCACCTGCACGTCGTTGACGTCGTCAAGATCGTCTTGTTCGGGTCCGCGATTCTCGGTGCGAGTTCCGACCCTGAACCCGAATACCGAACTGAAGAATTTCGCGCTCCTGGCCGAGTCGCTGACCGCTATTGCGGTGTGATCGACGCCGAGAAAGCAGCCGACGCTATTATCGTTGCGCCATTCCCCGGTGGCACGTCCCTCCGGGAATGCGAGGAGTTCCAGAGGGTGGCCGTCATGATCGCGGAACTTGAACGCGATCACGCCTCCAGAGTTCTCCGGCAGCCGCACCGGACCGTTGCGGCTGATTGGCCTGAATCGCCGGTTCGCCATCACTCGCTGGTGCGCGCGCTTCATGTCGTTCACGACGATCGCCATGTGCTGGAACCAAAGGTCGGTGCTTGTGCTGCCAGGCGGATACGGGCGGCCCGCCGAGTCAGTGAACTCCAGTAGTTCGATCCGCTCGCGGCCCAGCCGCAACACTGACCGCCGCCCATGCGCGTGTGGGACGCACAACACGCGGGTCAGCGAAGGTTCGATGTCGGCACGTTGATCGATGCTGCACCCAAGGGTCGCGATGTAATCAGCTTCCGCACGGTCAAGGTCTGACACGATCAAGGTGATCCGGTCGATCAGCACTGCTTGCATGGTTGTCACGTCATCATCGGGTTGTCGCTGCGGGCCGCGTGCCCCATGTGCAGCTGGAGGGCGCTGACGACCAGGCCGAAATGGCTGAACGCCTGCGGGGTGTTACCCAGCTGGCGCTGTGCGGCCGGGTCCCATTCCTCGCTGAGCAGGCCGACATCGTTGCGCAGCAGGAGCAGGCGCTCGAACAGGTCGGCGGCGTCCCGCCGCAGCCCGGCCGCGCCCAGCGCGTCCACCAGCCAGAACGAGCAGGCGATAAACAGGCCCTCGCTGCCTTTGAGGCCGTCATCGGTCTCGCTGGTCTGATAGCGCCGGATGAGGCCGCCTTCGCCCAGTTCGCGGCGGACCGCGGCGATGGTGCCCAGGACCCGTGGGTCCGTGGCGGGAAGGAAGCCGACCCGCGGGATCAGCAGCAGGCTGGCGTCCAGCGCGGTGGACCCGTAGGCCTGGGTGAAGGTATTGCGTCCGGCGTCGTACGCGTTGGTGACGATGTCGTGGTGGATCTGATCGCGTAGCTGTTCCCATCGCAGCACCGGGCCGGCCAGGCCGTGGGAGCG
>DATIYI010000058.1:0-10146 GCA_035517695.1 Streptosporangiaceae bacterium | reverse complement strand
CGCCGCGGCGGGCGTGGATCTGGAGGCCGACGCGGCCGAGATCGTGTCGGGCCGTGACGCGGAACGGCATTGAACCGCGCCGGGCCTGACTCGAACCCCGGCGGTACGGCAGCGGAAATGCCCGCCGTACGTGCCCCTAGCGGCGCTGCGCCCGTTCCGCCGGCGGCTCAGGTTCCGCCGGTCCTGCCCGTTCCGCCGGCTGCTCATGCCGCTCAGGTCCCGCAGGGTGCTCAGGTCCCGCAGGCTGCTCAGGTCCCGCAGGCTGCTCAGGTCCCGTCGGCTGCTCAGGTCCCGCCGGCTGCTCAGGTCCCGCCGGCCGCTCCGGCCGCTCCGGCCGCTCAGGTCCCGCCGACCGCACGCCTGGCCAACGTGCCCAACGGGCTCACTGTGCTGCGGGTGATGCTAGTACCCGTCTTCGTCATCTTTTTGCTCGAAGGCGGCACGCTGAACCGGATCATCGCGTTCTTGCTGTTCGTGCTCGCGTCGGTAACCGACCTGCTCGACGGCCGGCTCGCCCGCAAGCACGGCCTCGTCACAGATTTCGGCAAGATCGCTGACCCGATCGCGGACAAGGCCCTCACCGGTTCGGCCCTGATCAGCCTGTCGTTTCTGGGAGAATTGCCATGGTGGGTCAGGTGCGTGATTCTCTTTCGCGAGATCGGGGTCACGCTGCTGCGGTTCTGGGTGATCCGGCACAGGGTCATTCCCGCAAGCCGGGGGGGCAAGCTGAAGACCCTGCTCCAGGTGGTCGCGATCGGCTTCTATTTGCTGCCAGGGCCGCTCGGCGTGATCCGTGCGACTTTGATGGCGGCGGCGCTGGTGGTGACCCTGGTAACGGGTGGTGACTACGTGATGCGGGCGGTAGCGCTGCGCCATGGCAGTGTCGGCGCTCGCGCCCCACGGAGGGAAACGCATGGCTGAATCGAGTCCCATGGCGCAGCAGGGGCCGCTTGAGCCGGATTCTAACGAGTCGGATACCGATGATTCGGATATCAGGGAGCTTGCCGGGCAGGTTCTGGACCTGCTGTGCACGCGCGGCGACACCCTTGCGATCGCCGAATCACTCACCGGCGGGCTGGTCTGCGCCGCGCTCACCGACATCCCCGGCGCATCGGCCGTGGTGCGTGGTGGCATCGTCGCCTATGCGACCGATCTGAAGGCGGCGCTGCTCGGCGTTCCACGCGGTCTGCTCGACAGGTACGGGGCGGTGCATCCCGATGTCGCCGCGGCGATGGCGGAAGGAGCGCGGCTGCGTCTCGGCGCGCGGTTCTCCGTCGCGACCACCGGCGTGGCGGGCCCAGATCCACAGGATGGTCAGCCCGTCGGGACCGTCCACATCGCCGTGGCCGCCGAAGACGACTCGGTGGTTCGGACAGTGGCGCTGCCAGGGGACCGGGCGGCCGTACGAGCCAGAACGGTCGCCGCGTCGCTGGGATTGCTCCTCGGCCGCCTCAGGGAAGAGATGGCCTGATTACAGCGTTACCTAAATTAACGAGACCACCCCCCGGGGCCTGCCACTTCGTCGGTGGCGCCAGGTACGGTGGAAGGTATCGCCAGGATGAAGTGCCAGGGTCAGGGGAAGGGGTGCGACGATGGTACTGCTTCGTCATTTGCTCGGTGACGTGCTACGGCGGCTGCGCCTACGGCAGGGTCGCACTCTTCGCGAGGTTTCTGCCGCAGCGCGGGTATCGCTCGGCTACCTGTCCGAGGTGGAACGAGGCCAGAAGGAGGCCTCGTCTGAGCTGCTCGCAGCGATCTGCTCGGCGCTCGGTGTGCCGCTGTCGCGCGTGGTCAGGGAAGTGTCAGACGGTTTCGCGCTGGCGGAACTGCAGAATGCCCCCGTTCTCGGCGGCCCGGAAGAGCCGGCGCTTGCCGGCCGCTCCGCGTGCAGCGACGGCGAGCTCGTTCCTGGCTCTGCGGCACTTTCGGGGTCGCGGCAGGCCGTGCTCGAAGGCCCGGTGCCGGCCAGAGAGGTTCTCGCCAGCAGGCCGCTGCGCCACGAGATCATTGGCAGGCACGACGGCCAGCCGGCGTTCGGCGAGGGCGCCAACCGAATCGACGGCATCAAGGATATGGTTTCGGTCTGACCTGAGCGCCCTTTCTGGTACGTCCTGGCGCACGAGGCGATCGGGGCGGGCAGCGGATTGTGGCGTTTTGCCGCGGGCGACTGCGTCAGATCCAGGCCTGCGGGTCTTCGGCCAGCTCGATCACCCTGTTCGGCAGTTTTCCTGTGGCGATGTGCTCCAGCGTGACCTGCTCAAGGATGGCCCGCTCGTTCGCACGCAGCGCGATCCACACGCGTTGCAGCGGTGCGGCAGCGCCTGAGTAGCCGACATTCTCCGGCCTGGCCCCACGCACCCCGACCAAAGGGCCGTCCACAGCGCGGATGATGTCCGCGAGTGCGATGTCACTCGGCGGGTGCGCCAGCCAGAACCCACCTGATGCGCCGCGCTGGCTACGGATGAGGCCGGCGCGGCGCAACTGGGTGAGGATGTTTTCCAGGAATTTCACCGGGATCCCCTGCGCAGTCGCGAGGTGCTCAGCCGTAATCGGCGTGCCGTCACCGACGGCAAGCTCGGCGGCCGCGCGTAGTGCGTAGTCGGCCCTGGCAGACAACCGCATGACCACATTATTCCCTTAACTGCCGGGTCGCCGCGTGGCGGCTGCCACTAGTGTCGCGGCAGCACCTGGTGACCGTCACCTCCCGCGCACATCAGATAACGCCAGGTCATGGTTGAGACCCAAAATCTTGGCGGCTGCTCGGCACCTGCCCTAAGCAGCCCATAGGTGGCCGGATCGAGCCTGCGGCTGGCGCCCGCGGCACCCGTTCCGGATCTGCGGCGGGGATCACCTCTGCGGTCGGCGTCCGCGATTCGCGCCCGCCCGGCCGCGGATCACCGTCGCGTCCGGCGGCCGCCACACCCGTCCGGCGGCCGCGACACCCGTCCGGCGGCCGCCACCCGGGTGTGGGGCGGCTACTTCCGTAGGCGGAGGCCGCGGGGGGTGGGATGGAACCCCGCGTCTCGCAGCGCCTGTGCCAGCGCAGATTCGTAGACGCCCGCGCCATCGGCGCGCTCAACGGTGAGGCGCCCGAGCGCGCCCTCGCGGACCGCGCGCGCCAGCGCCGACGCGGCCGGGCCCAACATCGCCGGATCCTCGGTCCACGACAGCAGGGTTCGGCCGCCACGCTCCACGTAGAGCACCAGCCTCCCGTCGGCGAGCACGACAAGTGCCCCGGCCTTTCTGCCCGGTTTGTGCGCACCCGCCATCTCATCCGGCCTGGCCGGCCATGCCAGTGCGGCTCCGTAGGGATTCGCCGGGTCGGCAGCGGCGAGCACTAGCGTGCACAGGTCACTCGCGCTGTCGGCCGATCGCGACCGTTCCGCCCACGGTGCCTGCCAGGGGGGCGACCCCCCGGAACCCGCGGCTGGCTGTGTCTGCCCGAGGGGCGACCCCCCGGAACCCGCCGCTCGCATCGTCCGCATCCGGTCGACCGCGCCTGGCAGCGCGAATTGCGCCGCGCCGAGACCTTCGACGAAGTAGCCTCGCCGACACCGGCCGGTCTCCTCGAGCGCGCGCAGGACCGGGTACACGGCGGCGAACCCGCCCGGCACACGTTCTGCTGCGACGGCGCCGCGGGTCAGTATCCCGTACCGGTCCAGCAGGGTTTCTGCCAGCGCGTGCGCACGCCGGGTGGGATCGGTGTCACGCTCGGGTAGCAAGAACCAGCGCCCGCTGACCGTCGGCGGCCCGGCGCGCGAGGGCATGGCGAGCCGGCCAGGACCCCGTCTCCTGCCTGACATCCGGCCTGGCCGTGCCGCCGCCGGGCTAGCCCAGCGGGAGCTGTCGCCCAAGCGCGTACCCGAGGCTGACGATCCCCGCCGAGGCGCCGACCTGCCCGCGCCGAGGAGGGTACGCAGGGGCGCGAGAGTGTCGTTGCTGACCCGGCCCGCCCACACGAGGTCCCAGAGCGCCGAAGCAATCGCTTGGTCGGTAGCTCCGTCGCCTCCGAGGTCGGCGACGCCGTGGGCCGTGCGGTCGCGGTCGGCGTTCGCTGGAGCCGCGGCTGCGCTGGCAAGGACCCTGGTCACCCGGTCCGCGAGCATCCTGAAGAACAGCGCACCGCCGCCGTCGAGGGCCGCGAGCACCGCCTCGTGCACCGGGGTCATCGTGATCTCCCCAGGCTCGGGCAGCAGCAGCGGCGTCGTCTCGGCAGGCGTCAGTGTGAGCCACCCATCGCCGCCGGCACGCGTGCCGCCCACCGCGCCCGCGCCTGCCCAGATGATCTCACCGGCGGCCGTCAGTTCGTCAAGCATGGCCGGCGAGTAGCCCGCGACCCGGGACGGCAGCACCAGGGTTTCCAGTGCAGACGCCGGCAGCAATGCACCCTGCAATTGCTCGACGGTGTCGAGCAGGGCGTGCGGGCCGCCGCGCCGCACGCCCTGGTCGAGTCGCCGCACTTCCGGACCGGCGTGCGCCGCAGCCGGCGCCCGCTCCGGCCGGGAGGACGGCGCGACCTGCTGCCAGGCGGGAAGCAGCCGCGCCAGGGCCTCGGGCGACGACGGCTCGGCCTCCGCGCGTAGCCTGGCGAGCGAGCGGCGGCGCAGCAACCGCAGGACGCCGGCGTCGCACCACTCGGTGCCGCGACCGCCCGGCCTGAACTCTCCCTCCGCCACCCGGCCATCGGCGGCAAGCCGCTGCAGCGCGCCGGTCACGACGGCGACGCCGAGGCCGTACCTGGCTGCTGGGCCGGCCGCGTTGAAGGGGCCGTGCGTCCGCGCGTACCTGGCGACCAGATCGCCGAGCGGATCGGCGACAGGCTCGGTGAAAGCCTCCGGTATGCCGACCGGCAGCGGTACGCCGAGCGCATCACGAAGTCGGCCGGCGTCCTCGGCGGCCGCCCAGCGGCTCGTGCCGGCGATCCGCACCTGAATGGCGCGCCGCGCGGCTGCTAGTTCGGCGAGCCACCGGGCCACCGAACCGGGATCGGTGCACCGCGCCGCAACCTCATCCGCCGATAGCGGGCCGGTCTCACGCAGCAGGTCGGCGACGCCTTCCAGACCGCGGGCCAGGCGCCCCTCCGTCAGGTGCTGTGCGTCCCGTTCCGCTTCCTCGATCACTTCGGGGTCCAGCAGTTCGCGCAGTTCCGCCTGGCCGAGCAGTTCCGCCAGCAGCACGGAGTCGAGCGTGAGCGCCTGCGCACGCCGCTCGGCGAGCGGCGAATCTCCCTCGTACATGAACGCGCCCACGTAAGCCAGCAGCAACGAGCGTGCGAACGGCGACGCCATCGCGGTCTCGGCCTCAGTGATTCGGACGTTGCGGCCCGCGATGTCACGCATTAGTCCAGTCAGGGCAGGCATGTCGAAGACATCCTGCAAACACTCCCTGACGGTCTCAAGCACGATGGGGAAGCTTCTGTACTGGCTGGCCACGGCGAGCAGTTGCGCGGAACGCTGGCGCTGTTGCCAGAGCGGTGTCCGCCGGTCAGGACGGCGCCGTGGCAGCAGCAGCGCACGGGCCGCACATTCGCGGAAGCGCGAGGCGAGCAGCGCGGACCCGGCGAGCTCCGCCGTCACCAACTGCTCGATCTCGTCCGGGTCGAATAGCAGCGTGTCAGGCGGCGGCGGCTCGTCGGTGTCCGGGATGCGCAGCACGATCCCGTCGTCGGCGTGCAGCGCCTGCACATCCATGTCGCCGTAGCGCTCGCGCAGCCTGCTCGCGATGGCAAGTGCCCACGGGGCGTGTACGCGGGCCCCGTAGGGGGTGTGCACGACCATCCGCCAGTCGCCAAGTTCGTCCCTGAAGCGCTCGACGACCAGCGTGCGGTCGTCCGGCACGGCGCCGGTGGCTTGGCGCTGCTCCGCCAGGTAGCTCACGAGATTGCCCGCCGCGTACCCGTCAAGCCCTGCGGCGCGCGCCCGCGCCGTGGCGGCGGCGGGCTCCAGCGCCGCCAGTTCGCGGCAGAACCCGCCGATGGCGCGGCCAAGCTCTGCCGGCCGCCCTGGCGCGTCGCCGTGCCAGAACGGAAGCTTGCCGGGCTGCCCGGGAGCGGGGGAGACCAGAACGCGGTCGGCGGTGATGTCCTCGATCCGCCATGAGCTCGCGCCGAGCACGAACACGTCGCCGACCCGTGATTCGTACACCATCTCCTCGTCCAGTTCGCCAACGCGCGACGACTGGCGGCCGGCCAGGAACACCCCGAACAGCCCCCGGTCCGGGATCGTGCCGCCACTTGTGACGGCAAGCCGTTGCGCCCCCGGCCTGCCCCGCAGCGTGCCCGTCACCCTGTCCCACACCAGCCGCGGCCGCAGCTCGGCGAACTGCTCGCTCGGGTAACGCCCGGCGAGCATGTCCAGCACCGCTTCTAGCACTTGTCTCGACAAAGTCCCGAACGGCTGCGCCCTGCGGACCACCCGTTCGAGCGCGTCAACCTGCCAGTCGTCCATCGCGACCATCGCGACGATCTGCTGCGCGAGCACGTCGAGCGGGTTGCGCGGGCAGTGCAGTTCCTCGATCTCGCCTGCCCGCATCCGTTCGGCCGTCACGGCCGCTTGCACCAGGTCGCCGCGGTACTTGGGGAAGATCACACCACGGGAGACCTCTCCCACCTGATGGCCGCCCCGGCCCACCCGCTGTAGTCCGCTCGCGACCGAGGGCGGCGACTCCACCTGAACGACCAGGTCCACCGCGCCCATGTCGATGCCGAGTTCGAGGCTGGAGGTGGCGACCACGGCGGGCAGCCGCCCCGCCTTGAGCGCCTCCTCGATCTGGGCACGCTCGGACTTCGAGACCGAGCCGTGGTGGGCCCTTACTACCTCGGCGGGTGCGCAGCCCGCGGCGCCCGCCTGAGCCATCACCTGAGCAGGAGGCGGGCCGGACCGGTCCGTGGGCACCGCAGCAGACTCCGCTGGCGCAGCCAGCATTGCCCGCTCGTAGGCGAGCTCGTTGAGGGATGCGCAGAGCCGTTCTGACAGGCGGCGCGAGTTCGCGAACACGATCGTGGCGCGGTGCCGCCCGATCAGGTCGAGGACCCGCTCTTCGATATGCGGCCAGATCGAACGCCGCCCAGCGTCATTAAGGCCCGGATCACCAAGCACCGGATCGGCAAACCCATTCTCTGCAGGCCCGGTGTCAGCAAGCCCGGTGCCAGCCTTTCCGTTGGCGGCCAGGTCCGGGTCAGCGGCGCCAATCGGGAACCCGGTATGCCGCGCGGGGCCGAGCTCGGTCATGTCCTCGACCGGCACCACGATCTCAAGCTCAAGCCGTTTCTCGTGCGGCGGGGCAGCGATCGCCACCTGGCGATCGCTCGCAAGGAACGCGGCGACCGCTGCGGGTGGGCGCACCGTCGCGGACAATCCGATGCGCTGTGCTGGTTGAGCCGATGCCCGCCCGTCCTGAAGTGTTGCCTGCACGTCCGCGGTACCGTCGCCCGCGCAGCCGTTAGGGATCCTGAGCGCGTCCAGCCGTTCGAGTGAGAGCGCGAGGTGCGCGCCGCGCTTGTTCCCCGCGAGCGCATGCACCTCGTCCACGATCACGGTCTGAACGCTGCGCAGCGTCTCCCTTGCGCGCGAGGTAAGCAGCAGGAACAGCGACTCAGGCGTCGTGATCAAGATGTCGGGCGGGCTTCCGGCGAGCCGCCGCCTTTCGTCGGCCGCGGTGTCGCCTGAGCGCACTGCCATCGTGATACTCGGCTCGGGCACGCCGAGGCGGTGAGCCGACTGACGCAGGCCGACCAGCGGGGCTCGCAGGTTGCGCTCGATGTCCACCGCGAGTGCCTTGAGCGGCGAGACATACAGCACACGGCAGCGGCGCGCTTGATCCTCAGGTATCGGCGCCGCCGCGAGCCTGTCCAGGGCCCAGAGGAAGGCCGCGAGGGTCTTGCCCGACCCCGTCGGGGCGATGACGAGGGTGTGCTTGCCGCTGCTGATCGATTCCCATGCCTGCACTTGCGCGGGCGTGGGCGCGGCGAACGCGCCCGCAAACCAGGCACGGGTGACCTCCGAGAAGTAGTCCAGCGGGTCACCAGTCTGGTCACCGCTCTGGCCCGGGGATGACTTCCCTGACCGGCCGGTGGTCGCTGTGGCAGGCATGTGCCCATCCTGCCTCGTGCCACTGACAATCTCGGACACCTCTGGCGTCGGCGCCCGGCCGGCTACTCGGCTGGCACCCGTTACGAGGATCTCCACACCCGGTGCCAACCAGCGCACATGGGCTGAACCATGATCAATGGCCGTTGGGCGGAGATATACGACGCGCGACGGGCCATCCTGGGGCAGAATCCGTGCTAGCGCTAGCCGGTCCCAGTCAGATTCCAGAAAGGCGGTTGATGAAGACGCGGTAGCCCCGAAGCGCGTTGCGCAGCACCTCGGCGTCGGCGGCGCCGCCGTCCTGGCTGCCACGCAGGGCACGGGTGCGTGCCTCGGCCGAGGGGCGGTAACCTGGCCGACGTGCGGCTCACTCTTTTCTGGGAACGGATGAACACGCAGTTCGGTGCGGTCTACGCGGACAGTGTGGCCAAGGACTACGTGTTCTCGAATCTTGGCGGGCGCACCATCACGCAGGCGCTTGCGGAGGGCGAAGACGCGAAGACGGTTTGGCGTGCGGTGTGTGAAACGTTCCAAGTTCCAGAACGGCTGCGCTGAGTTCCCTTATCCGCAGCTGGCGCAGGTCCGCAGGCCTGCCACGACCATGCAGACGAGACGCTCGTGCGTGACGTCCGTCTGCTGCGGAAGCCCGAGCCCGCCTGCGATCTGCAGCGCCGCGAATCCATGCATGGTGGCCCGGATGCAGCGGGCGGCGTGGATCGCCTCCGATCCCTCGATGCGGTAGCCACGAAGCACGGTGAGGACGATGTCAACGAGTTGCTGCCCGGAGGCGGCCAGACGCGGGTCATCGTTTGGCTGCTGCGGGAACAGTGCGTAACGGTTCGGGTGCTGTGTGGCGTACGTTTGGTAGGCGAGCATTAGGGCCGCGACCGCGTCGTCGCCGCTGCGGCCGAGGATCGCGGCGGCGACCGCGTCGGCGACTTCGCCCAGGATCCGCAGGCTCACCAGATTCCGCAGCGCGGCAACGCTATCCACGTGCTTGTACAGGGAAGGGGCGGCGACACCCGTCCGGGCCGCGACGTTCGCCAGGGTGAGCGCGCCCGGCCCCCGTTCGTCGACGAGTGCGGTAGCGGCATCCACCACCGAGCTCGTGGACAAACCCGCTCTAGGCACCAGCGGCCTGGTTGAGAAACTGAATGATCTCGGCGGCGACGCGGTCAGGAAACTCGGCTATCGCGTAGTGCCCCGCGCCTTCGATCATTGCCGCGCGCCCGTGCAGCTCCTTCGCTATCGCGTTGGCGTCGGCGACTGGGTCGCGCGAATCGGGGTCCTTGGTGCCCATCACGACGAGCGACGGGCAGCGCACCTCGGGCATCCTCGCGTTGCACTCCTCCGCGGTGCCCGCCGCGAGCGCTCGCAGCATGCCGTGCAGGGCCGCCATCCGCCCAGGCTCGGCGAGCATGGCTGCGAGGGCTTTCTTGTATTCGCGGTAGTCGTCAGGCTTGCGCGCCTTGAAGAGGCTCGCCCAGTAGGCCATCCAGGCCCAGCGGAACCGGCCGACGACCTCCCCGCCGACGTTCATGACGACGCGCTGGATCCTGCCTGCTGGCGGTCGGCCCGGGCCGCAGAGCACGAGGGCCGCGATCTGGTCGGGCGCCTCGGCCGCGGCCCACACTGCCGAGGCAGTGGTGATCGACTCGGCGATAACGATGGCGGACTCGGCGTCCGTGCGGGTCGCATCGGGGTGCGTGGCGTTCAGGTGGTGGATGAGCGCCAGGATGTCGGAGCCGAGAGCCGCAGCCGAGTACAGCGGCCAGCCGGTGCTCGACTCGCCGTGACCGCGCAGGTCCATCGCCGCCACCCGGTAACCGGCCTCGGTGAGCGCGGGGCGCAGGTACTGGAAAAGCTGTCGCCGGTCGCCGATGCCAGGTGTGCAGACGATCAGGGGTCCGGTGCTGCCTGTGTCGTCGTAAGCGAGCTGGCCGCCTGGCACGTCGACGAAGTGGGTCTGCGGCTGAATGTAGGTCTGGGGGTGAGCTGGGGTCTGGGGGTGAGCTGGGGTCTGGGGGTGAGCTGGGGTCTGGGGGTGAGCTGGTGTCTG
>DATIYI010000057.1:0-22792 GCA_035517695.1 Streptosporangiaceae bacterium | reverse complement strand
GGGTGGTGCACCGGCGGCGTAAGTACGCCCGGTGCTGCCGGTGCCCGGTGCCGGCGGTGCGGACCGCGCCCGCCCCGGCCCGCCTGATCGGCAAGGGCCTGTTCAGCGTGGAGTTCTGCGTGAACCTGCTGATCGCCAAGTTCGCGCTGGGGCTGCCGTTTAACCGGGTGATCGCGATGCTGTCCTTTCAGGGGCTGGAGCTGGCGCCGGGCACGCTGGCCGGGGTGGCGCAGCGGCTGGACGGGCTGCTGGCGCCGCTGGCCGCCGCGATCGCGGCCCGTAACACCGCCGCCGGGCACGCGCACGCCGATGAGACGTCCTGGCGGGTGTTCGGCCAGCCCGCCGATAACGGGGGCAGCCGCTGGTGGCTATGGGTCTTCACGGCGCCGGACACGGTGGTGTACACGATCGCGCCGTCACGCTCGCTGAAGGTCCTGGAAGACCATTACGGCGTGTCCGCGGGCCAGCTGCCGGAAGGCCGCGGCCCGCTGGTCCTCAGCTCGGACTTCTTCTCGGTGTACCAGTCGTTTTCCGAGCTGGACGGTGTCACGCCGCTGTGGTGCTGGGCGCATATCCGCCGCTACTTCCTCCGGGCCGGGGACGCTCACCGCAAGGACCTGGGAGCCTGGGCGGATGCCTGGACCGCCCGGATCGCTTCGCTGTACGCGGCGCACAAGCGGCTGGCCGCCGCGCCGGCCGGCACCTGCGGGCACGCCCGCGCTGCGGAAGCGTTCGAGGCGGCGCTGGCCGAGATCGACGCTCACCGCCGCATCCAGGGTGCCCGGCCGGGCCTGCTGCACCCGGCCGCGGCGAAGGTGCTGGCCACCCTGGACCGCGAATGGGACGGGCTGGCCGCCCACCGCGACTTCCCCGATCTCCCGCTGGACAACAACACCGCCGAGCGGGCCATCCGCACCCCGGTCGTGGGCCGCAAGAACTACAACGGATCAGGCTCCCGGTGGGCCGCGGAGCTGGCCAGCCACGCCTGGACAATCCTGGGCACCGCCCGGATCGCCGGGCACAACCCCCGCGCCTACCTGGACGCCTACCTGCAGGCATGCGCCGCCAACGGCGGCGATCCGCCCGCCGGCCAGGCCCTGGAAGCCCTGCTGCCCTGGAACATCACCATCCCCGGCCAGCCCGGCCAGCCGGCCGGCGGGAAGGACCAGCCCCCTTGACCGGCAACGTCACCGGCCCGCGCCCGGCCCGCGCCGTCTACTGCGGCCGGGCCTTCACCCCCGCCGAGCTCGGCGTCATCCGCCAGCTGGCGGAAAGCCTGCCCACCCGCCGGGCGATCGCCGACGCCGTCTGCGACACCCTCGGCTGGCGCCGCGCCGACGGCCGCCGCAAGGACATGACCGCCCGGATCGCCCTGAACCGCATGGCCGCCGACGGTCTGATCATCCTGCCGCCGCCCCGTCACGGCAACGGCAACGGCCGCCACCCCCGCCACGCCCCGGCCCAGCAGCTCGCCCTGCCCGTTGAGACAGCACCGATCACCGCCGGCCTGGCCGCCCTGCAGCCGCTGCGGCTCGTTCCCGTCGCCAGCCGCGCCGAATCGGCCCGCTACAACCAGCTGATGCGCGCCCACCACTACCTCGGCTACGCCCCGCTGGCCGGCGCCCAGCTCCGCTACCTCGTCCAGGCCGCGCCCGGCACCGTCGCCGCGCTCGGCTACGGCGCCGCCGCCTGGGCCTGCG
Source organism: Streptosporangiaceae bacterium (assembly GCA_035517695.1). Taxonomy (GTDB): domain Bacteria; phylum Actinomycetota; class Actinomycetes; order Streptosporangiales; family Streptosporangiaceae; genus DATFVJ01. The sequence continues at coordinate 21,092 of DATIYI010000057.1, read as the reverse complement.
CCCCCCGCGACCGTCACATCGGCTGGGACCCCGCCACCCGCCAGGCGAACCTGCACCTGGTCGCCGGTAACGCCCGGTTCCTCATCGTGCCCCACGTCCGCGTTCGAAACCTCACCTCGGCCATCCTCGCCCGCGCCGCCCGGCAGCTGCCCGCCGACTGGCAGGACCGCTACGGCTACGCCCCCGTCCTGCTGGAAACCTTCGTTGACACCAACCGGTTCACCGGGTCCAGCTACCGCGCCGCCAACTGGATCTGGGCCGGTTACACCAAAGGCCGCGGCAAGCTCGACCGCCACCACCAGCACACCCAGCCCGTCAAAGACGTCTACCTCTACCCGCTGGACCGCGATTACCAGCGCATCCTCACAAACGGCTGACCATCAGCGTTTCGCGGATGCCAGCCGACCACGGGACCACCGAATACTTACGTCAGACTGCCCTTGAGCATCTGCTTGGTGACGTCCTTCGGGTCGGTAATTCCCTGCTTCGCCAGGCACCGTGCGAAGCAGTTGACCGACGACCTGCGGTCGTCCATGGACGTAGCTGCCGGGCCTTACAGACATATGCCTGCGAGCGGCGTTGACGGCACACTTCCCGTGGAAGGGTGGATTGAGTCTGCGAGGCCTGGAGCCTTTGTGATCTTGCTCATGGCGTGCCTCCGAGCGTATCTTGCCTGCTCAAAGGCCATGTGTGAAGCCACGTGCGTATCATCAGCTAGGCGCTTCCACCGCGATCCTGAGATTGGGACTTGGGTGCGCGGCGCGAACAGGGTGACGCGAGCAGGGTGGCACAGGGCGACGTGGGGCGAGCAGGGCGGCGCGGCGTCGGCAAGGCGGCACGGGCGCGGCGCAGCCAGGGCGCGGCGCGGCCCGAGCAGGGCGCGGCGCGAGCCGATAACACGGCGCAAGCAAGAGAGGGGACGCAAGACATGCCCGACGACGAGATCTACGACCCGTCTTCCGATCTCGGGGATGACGGTGTGTTTGAGGACGAGGGGGTGCTCGACGCCTCTGACACGCTGGAGGGCGACCCGGGGGACGACCCTCTCGACACGGGGATCGCGCCGCCTGACCGGTGGTCAGCCGGCGAAGGGTACGGCACTACCCAAACCGAGGAACGAAGGGGCGAATCGCTTGATCAGCTGCTCGCCGAGGAGGAACCTGACGTCGACCCCTATGCAGACGAGGATCGGCGCCCAGTCACGAACACCGACGAAGAGTCCCCTGACGAGGACGCCGAAGCGACGCTACTTTACACCCCTGATCCCCGGTCCGGCCGTCTGGTCGCCGAGGACGAGGGCGCGCACTCGGACGAGGAGACCGATCTGGTCGCCCGCGATGTTGGCATCGACGCCGGCGCCGCGGGTGCGGAGGAGGCAGCGGTCCACGTTGTCGACAAGGACGCCGCCGAGGGATCGGGCCGGTAGGCCGGATGGCAGGGGGCGCATCCCACAGATCTCTGCCGCCGCCCATAACAGCAGACCGAGCTTGATCGTTTGGCCTGCAGGACGGTCGATGGCGCTCCCGACGAGCCAACCACGGCGACCGTCCGCCCCCTAACGGAACGCGGAGATGACTTTCGCCATGCGTTCGAGCGCGGCGGGGCCGTCCAGGTCAGGCAGCCGGACCATCACCTCCCGCGCTCCTGCCTCGGCCAGTTCACGGAATCGGCCGACGTGGTCGGTGACCGTGCCCGCGTTGACCGCCGCGGCGTACGAGGACGGGTCGCGCCGCCTCGGGCGCAGCCGGTCGACGAGTTCGGCCACGTGCCTGTCGCCGTCTCCGATGAGGGCAGTCGACAGGTGGGTGAGCGCGACCTGCGCGGGTTCGCGGCCTGCGTCCTCGCAGTGCGCGCGGAGGACCGCCGCCTTGTGCCGCAGGGTCGCCGCGTTCCCGAGCACATTGGCGGCATCCGCGTACCGTCCGGCCAGCCGCAGCGTGCGATGTTCGCCGCCGCCTCCCACCACGATGGGTACCCGCTCCTGCAGCGGCCTGGGGTAACAGATGGCCTCAGGGACGGTCAGCGCCTGGCCTTCGAATGACGGGGCACCCGGCCCCCAGAGCAGCGGAAGCAGCCGCAGGGCATCCTCGAGGAGTGCGTAGCGCTCGCTGACCGGCGGAAAATCCCAGCCATAGCCGATGTGCTCGTCCCTGTGCCAGGCGAGGCCGAGGCCACAGACCGCGCGGCCCAGGCTCAGCACGTCGAGGGTGGCGACAATCTTGCCAAGGTGCGCGACGTTGCGGTAAGTGACGCCGGTGACGAGGGCACCAAGCCGGACCCGCTCGGTGCACGCAGCCAGGTAAGCGAGCGTCGCATAGCTCTCGAGGAAGTCGTCCCATGGTCTGCCAAGCTGCGGAATCTGGCGGAAATGATCCATCACATAGATCGCGTCGAACCCCGCATTCTCGGCTGCCATCGCGATCTCGCGGAGCCTGGCCGCCGTTGCGGGGCTGCCGCCAGGAAAGGTGAAGCCGCCGAGGTGCAAGCCGAAGCGCAGCCAGGCCGGTTCTTCCCGCTGGCGGCGCACTGCCGCGCCCGCAGTGACGAACGCCTTTGGCGCCACCCTAACGGGCAGTGGCGCGAGCACGGAGTCGTATCCCTCGCCAGGGAGCAGGTCACGAATCACGGCCCAGGAGCGCAGCTGCGCTGACATGACGTCGGCTGGGATGCGCTTGGTCCGCGATCGGTTGCGCTCGCGGCACTCGGCCGGCGCTGTGTCGAACGCCACCGCCACACACGGCATGCTGTGTCGCCGCGCTTGCGCGAGCCAGGCCACACGACGCTCCGTATCCAGCCCCAGAGTGTCGATCACCGTCGTGAGCTTCCTGCTCAGCCTCCGCCGCACAATCTCGTCGAGCAATGCGAACGCGTCGGCGCTTGCCGAGATGTCGTCCTCCCCTGTGCCGACTGCGGCCCGCAGGCGATCGCTGGAGACGATGCAGTCAGCAGGAAAGTGGGCCGCCGCCCAGGTGGACTTGCCCGCCGCGCCGGGACCGGCAAGCACGACAACGCAAGGTGATGGCAGATTCCGCGCCTCGCCCATGTGACCCAGTCTGCACCGGCGCCCCGGCGCGAAGTTCCCGGCCACGCAGCCCGCCGCGCCGCCAGCCCGCCATCGGACGGCAGTTGGCCGCAGCGCCGGGGAACGGGCGCCGTGCCCACGGCAGGCGACGGGATCGAACAGTCCATCCGGGCGCTGGACGGGACGAGGCTGGGCGCTGTGACTCAGCCGCGTAAGGTCTCCTCCCCGGCACGTCTCGGCGATGCTTTCACGGTGACCGTCAACGTTTGGACGCGATAGTCGAGTTGTCGGCTCGGGCCCGCTTGTTATCGGCCGGTGCTTGCGCGGGAGGACACGGCTGAGGTCGAGTTACTGCCAGTGCCATTACCAGTACCAGTGCCGCAGCATGCCGGTTCGCCATCTGGGCCGCGCGACGCGCGCGGCTTCGGGCAGGCGGCAGCGGCGCGAGCGCCGCTCATTCTTGGCGGCGGTTGGGCGGTACACCCTGGTTATTGGTAATTGCAGCAATTCTTAAAGAGATCTGACGGCGGACATAAAGACCACAAATGCGGTACGATCATGACTTCTGGAGGGGGAGCGCCTGCCCGTACCGGCCCGAGGGGTGGGGCGGCTGATACTCGTAGACCCGCCCGGCAGAACCGCGGCCGCAGGGACCGTAGCCGTCTACGCGCGTGCGTCCTCCGCCGGCCAGCGCGCTGATCTTGACCGGCAAGTCGCGCGCCTCACCGCCTGGGCCGCACGGCAAGGCCTGCCGGCGGGCCGGTCGTGACCGAGATCGGGTCCGCGCTGAACGGGAAACGCCGCAAGTTCCTCGCCCTGGTCGGCGACGAGACGGTGACCACGATTGTCGTCGAGCACCGGGACCGGTTCGCCCGGTTCGGTGCCGGGTACGTCGACGCCGAGACTGTCCGCGCAAGGACGTCGCCTGCGGGCAGCCGCCACTGTCCGAGGTTGATGATGTGCGGGACGTGACGGAGATCCTCACGTCAGCCTCAGTGTGTGCCCGCCTGTACGGGTGGCGGCCGCGGCGAGTAAAGCCCGGCGGGCCGTTGAGACGCTTAGGCAGGCGGCCTCGTGAGATGCCGGGCTAAGTTCGCGATCCCGGACGGCTGGGCCGCCCGGAGCTTGCCCTTCGAGGTCGAATGGCCTGACGACCCTGATGCGGCGGCGAGAATCAGGTCGCGCTTCCGCGGCGCACCGATCGCAGTGAGCCACGACCTGCCGTTCGTGCGAGCCATCGGGATCACCCGGTGGGTGGAGCTTGATTGGATGACCGGCCTACCGGAATCGGACCCGGCGTAAAGCCATGCTGCCGCGGCGGCGGGTATCGTCTGACCTCGTGGGAGAGGCACTCATGCCGCGCCGTAGCGAAGCACGGGTAGACATCCTGCACGAGGGATACGTCGATGACATCGGTGGCGAGCTCCACGTGGGCAGCACGGTGACTCTCATCATCGATGGCGACGCCATGATCGTCGTCGATCCCGGCATGGTTGCCGACAGGGCAGCGCTGGTCGGCACGCTGAAGGCGCACGGGCCCGAGCAGCTGGAACTGACCAACGTCGTGTTCAGCCACCACCATCCTGATCACACCGTCAACGCGGCCCCTTTCCCTGCCGCGCGCATCCATGATCACTACGCCACCTGCCATGGCGATCGGTGGGTGGACACGGACGCAGAGCCAGACGAGCTCAGCCCGTCGGTCCGGCTTCTGCGCACCCCCGGGCACAGCGCAGAAGACGTCACAACTGTGGCGTCCGCGGCGGATGGGGTGGATGCCTGCACGCACGCATCGTGGGGCGAGCATGGTCCCGCGGACGATCCCTACCCCCGGGACCGCGACGCGTTGCGCGCCGCCAGGGAACGGATCCTCGGATTCGCGGCGGTGATCATCCCTGGCCACGGACCGGCGTTCCGCTCGGACAACCGCACCCCGCGCTGACCGGCCTTGGACCCTTGGAACTAACCGACCTCGTTCCCGCGACAACCGGCAGGATGATCAGATGAAGACCCTCGCTATTGACGTCGGCGGCACCGGGCTCAAGGCAGCCCTGCTCGACGAGGACGGCACGATGATCGGCGAACGCATGCGGGTCACCACTCCATACCCGTGCCCGCCGCCCACCCTGATCAAGGCGCTGCGCGAACTCGCCGGCCTGCTACCGTCGGCGGACCGGGTCTCGGCCGGGTTCCCCGGCTTGATACGCGCGGGCGTCGTGATCGAGGTCCCCGCGCTGTCACGCGCCAGCCTGGGCGGCCCGCCCGACGACGACCTCGCCCGGGCGTGGCATGGGTTCAACCTTGCGAGCGCCTTGGAGGATGGTCTCGCGCGGCCGGCTCGGGTGGCCAACGATGCCGACGTCCAGGGCTGCGCGGTGACCAAAGGGCAGGGCCTGGAATTCGTCATGACGCTCGGCACTGGCTGCGGCACCGCGTTGTTCTGGCAAGGGGACTTGCTCCCGCACATGGAGCTTTCGCACGGACCGTTCCGCCACGGGGAGACATTTGACGAGCAGCTTGGCGACGTGACCCGGCAGAACGTCGGCAACCAGCGCTGGCGCAGGCGGGTACGGCGGGCGATCGACGCGTTCGACGCGATGCTGATTTTCGATCATCTGTACATCGGCGGCGGCAACGCCAAGCATCTGCACGAGGAGGATCTTGGCCCCAACGCCACGATCGTCCCCAACGTGGCCGGGATCCTGGGTGGGATAAAGCTGTGGGACCAGTCCTGGGAGATGCAAGCAGGCCGCGCGGCCGGCTGACGAACCGCACGCCTTACTGGCGCTCGGGTGACGCCCGCCGCACCGCGATCCGTGCCTGGTTCAGCACCTGCATGACCAGATACTCACGGTAGGCGCCACGCTCGACCAGCCGGTACTTCACGCCGTGCAGGCCGGGCGGATAGGCATAGGCGGGCGGGCGAAAACGGGCGAAGTGCTGGCACATCCGGCGGAAGAACGCCCGCCTGCAGCGGCGGGGCACCGCGCCAGGTGCGCCGAAGATCGTCGTGTAATGCCAGATCGCCCGGTCGAAGACCGCGCGCCTGAACTGGCCGAATTCTGCGCGGTGCGCGTCGATGACCGCGAAGACCTGCTCGTATCTGGTGAAGACCTGGAAATTGTCGTCGCTCGGGGTATTCGTCAGCGCGCCGCTGCGGCGCTGGCGGTACACGTAGCACACGGTGTCCAGGGTGGCGATGCGCTTCGCATTGAGCAGCAGCAAGCAGGTCAGCGGCACGTCCTCGTGTATTCCGTGCTCGAAACGCAACCCGAGGCCGGTGAGGAACCCCCGCCTGATCACCTTGCTCCATGAGGTCATCGTCAGCCTGATCACCTCCGGCCGGTCCGCGAGGGTGAAAACGTGCCCAGGCTGCGGCTCACGGAGCAGCTGCCGCCAGGCGTTCTGCTCGGTGCGCCCGGACGGCTGCAGCCGGGCGAATCCGATCAGCAGCACGTCCGGCTCGGCCCGGGCCAGCTGCGTCCCGACCGCCGCCAGAGCCCCGTCCGCGAGCAGGTCGTCCCCGTCGACGAACCAGACGTACTCACCGGCCGCGAGGTCCAGGCCGGTGTTGCGCGCATTGCCCGGGCCGCCGCTGCGGTCCAGATGAATCACCCGAACGCGCCTGTCCCGATCGGCATACCCGTCGAGGATCTCGCCGGACCGGTCAGGCGAGTGGTCGTCGACCGCGATCACCTCGATGTCGGCGAAAGATTGGGTCAAAATCGAATCGAGGCAGGCGCGAAGCTCGTCCTCGACACCGAACACCGGGATGATGATGCTGATCCGAGGCGCGGACCCCGGCGCCTCGTCGGGCACCGCCTCGGGTCGCTGCGTCATCTCACCTCCAGCGGCGATGTGCTTCGAAGGGTGATCCTAGTGGCCTGTCAGAGGAGTCTTCGTTGGCTGCGCCGTGCACGACAACGCCCAGGCGGGCACCTCGCGGCGTTGTCGTCGTCGCGCATATGACCAGCCAGGCGCTCGGCCAGGACAAGCACCGGCTTGCGATGCACCCCGCTGGCCGCCGGTCGCTTAGCGCGGGCCACGCGCGGTCGCCGGCGGCACGTGCCAGGTGAAGCCTGCATAACGTCGACACGCGAAAGCGCATCGCCGGGGATAGTGTCGAAGCCGGGATAGAGTCCAAGCCGGGGATAGAGTCCAAGCCGGGGATAATGTCGAATTAGAGAGCGCGTACGGCCCTGGAAACCGGCTGCGCGCCCTCAGACCGAAGAACCTTGCGCGTGGCGCTGAAATTCGGAGAAGCCATGAACGCGTGGCTCATCTGGCTGATCCTGGCCGCTGTGCTCGGAATCGCCGAGTTGCTCACCCTGACGCTGGCCTTTGCGCTTATCGCGGTCGCTGCCGTCGCAGCCGCCGCCGTAGCCGCGGCGCACGGCGCCCTGCCACTGCAGCTTGTCGCGTTCGTTCTCACCGCCGGCGCTGGCCTCGGCCTTGCCAGGCCCTTCGCGATGCGGCATATCAAGCAACCGCCGCCGCTGCGCACTGGTGTAGCCGCCCTGGTCGGACGCAAAGCGATCGTGGTTGAGGAGGTCACGGGTCACAACGGACGGGTCAAGATCGACGGGGAGCTGTGGTCCTCTCGCGCGTATGACGACTCGCTCGTGATTCCGGTCGGGTCGACGGTAGACGTCTTGCAGATCGAGGGCGCTACGGCGCTCGTGTACCCGCGGGAGTAGCCATGGGAATGGCTGAGCTGATCGTTGGCGCCGTGGTGGCGCTGCTGGTGATCATCGTGATGATCAAAACGGTCCGGATCGTGCCCCAGGCCCGGGCGAGAAACGTCGAGCGCCTCGGCCGTTACCGCAAGACCCTCGAGCCGGGGATGAACGTTATCATCCCGATCATCGACCGGGTCAAGCCGCTGATCGACCTGCGCGAGCAGGTCGTCTCGTTCAAGGGCCAGCCGGTCATCACCGAGGACAATCTGGTCGTGCTCATCGACACCGTCCTGTTCTTCCAGATCACCGACCCGCGGGCGGCTGACTACGAGATCGTGAACTACATCCAGGCGATCGAGCAGCTCACCGCGACCATGCTGCGCAGCGTGATCGGATCGATGGATCTGGAGCAGACGCTCACCTCGCGGGACAGGATCAACAAACTCCTCCGCGGCGTACTTGATGAGGCATCGGGTAAATGGGGCATCCGCGTCACCCGCGTCGAGATCAAGGCGATCGATCCGCCGAAGAGCGTCAAGGACGCGATGGAGAAGCAGATGCGGGCGGAGCGAGAAAAGCGCGCGGCGATCCTCACCGCGGAGGGCGCGCGGCAAGCACAGATCCTCACGGCCGAGGGCGACAAACAGGGCGCCATCTTGCGCGCCGAAGGCCAGAAGCAGAGCGCGGTGCTACGGGCGGAGGGTCAGGCGCAGGCGATCAGCACGGTATTCCAGTCGATTCACCACAACGACCCGGACCCGAAGCTGCTCGCCTACCAGTATCTGCAGATGCTGCCGCAGTTGGCGCAGGGCCCTGGGAACACCTTCTGGGTAATTCCGAGCGAGGTGACCACTGCGCTCAAGGCCGTCACCTCGGCGTTCAGCGGGGCCACCGGGGCGGGCGCCGAGGATCCCGGTGGGGCCGTTCCCGGTCGGACAGGCGAGCCGGCCGCCGAAGTCACCGGTGGCGTCGCTGGCAGAGCTATCGACAGGCCGGGCGGATCGGCCAATGGCGAGACCGCCGACGTGGCGGCCGCGCACATGGCAGCCGCGCACATGGCAGCCGCGCACATGGCAGCCGCGGACGCAGCGCCCGCAGACCTGACACCCACAGACCTGACACCCACAGACCTGACGGCCGGCGACGTGACGGTCACGGACCTGACAGCCAAGGACGATCGGGCAACCGCCGCCGCGATCGCCGCGGACGACAAGAGGATTGCCGCAGCGATCGCCGCGGAAGACCAGGACACCGCGGCGACTATCGCCGCGGACGACGAGGCCACAGCCCTCGAAATCGCCGCCGACGACCGCGAAGCCGCCGCCGCGATCGCCGCGGATGACGACGCCGCGGCCGCCGCAGACGGCCGGATCACCGGCGGCACACCACCAGGGGACGCCACCGGCTGAGACCGATGGCGCGGGCGCGTTTTCGTGAGCCCGATCTGGCGCCCCTGCGGGCCAATCGATCTTGGGCGGTTCGGCGGCACCGGGCCGGGCGATCCCTGGAACGCGCGGCCCGCCACAGCGGTTCCACCAGCCAGAACACATTACCCAGCAGTAGTAGACCGTGAACCGGGACCACGATATAGGCACCCGTAACGGGTGCACGGCGATTCAGGTCCTTGGGCCCTGATGGCGAGGGAACTAGGTTCCTACCCCGCGGATCGTGCCGGTGACAACCTCAAAACATGCATCCGAGATTCCTGCACCCAAGCGCCGCGGAACGCGACCACCCGGCGGGCACCGCGCTGGCCCTGTCAGCCTCGGCTGCGAGCCGAACGGCGGATATGGCCGCCGCACTCCAGACCGCTGACCGAGCGTGCTGCTGCCTTGCCCAACCGGTGGTCATCGTCGTGCTGCCGCCGACCACTCGCCGTCGGCACCCCGTCGACCTGCTGCTATGCGGCCACCACTATTACGCCTCCAGGGACGCACTCGCAACCGCGAACGCGACGATTTACGACTCGCGTGAGGTCACGGCCGACGTTGGCCAGCAATCCCAGGACCCGGTACGGGCAAGTTGATCGCATACACAGCCGACGCGTGCGGGAGCCGTGCCGGAGCCCGAGTCCCGGGCGTGCTTAGTGGATCTCCGGCGGCACGGATGGGCCCGGGCGACGACAGTGCCGCCGGCCAGCGGGTCTGGACGGCACTTCTGGACGGCACTGTAATCGTCGCCATGGCCCCACTATCCCGCGCGGGGTCGGCCTGAACCTTCCCCTCCCCCGCTGTCTCAAGCACGCAAGCCGTCGAGGACGACAGACAGCAACCGGTCCCGCTGCCCGTCGTCGGCTGGCGCCTGTTCTGTTGCCAGGACGACCGCGTGAACGAGCCTGAGCAGGTCCGCGATATCCACTTCCTTGCGCACCACCCCGGCCTGCTGTGCCTCGGCGAGCAGCCCAGAACCGGCCACCTTCATCTGCGCGCTGCACGAAGAAACCAGCTCGGAATCCTTGCCGAGCGCCTTGATCAACGCCGCTGACAGACCGCGCTTGGTGGCGATGTAACCGGTGAGGCTCCGGAGCCAGAGCGCAAGCGCCTCACCTGGCTCGTGCGACTCGCGGAGCTCAGCCGCGCCGACGCACACCGCCTGCACCTGCTCGCGGAAGACCGCCTCCTGCAGCGCCGGCCGGGTGGGGAAGTGCCGGTAGAGCGTCCCGATGCCCACACCGGCCCGCTTGGCGATGTCCTCGAGTGGCGCATCGGCACCCTGCTCAGCGAACGCCGCCCTGGCGGCGACGAGCAGCCGCTCGCGGTTGCGCCGTGCGTCGGCGCGCATCTGGCCCGGCTGCGGCGCTTCAGGGGCTGGCGCGTCTGTCGTGGTCATCAGGACTCATAATAATAAAGTTGCGAACCGGAGGGCACCTCCGTATATTTGCGGAGAGTACCTCCGATTATGTCCCCATACTACCCCGGCAGTGGGGGCGCACAGCACTCCGGAGTGTCATCGCCCAGCATCCGATTCGGTCCGGGCCGCCGGGTCGCGGGGGCCGTCCCCCGCAGGCCAGTAGTCCCCGGGCCAGTCCAGCGTGGAGGCATTCCTTCGTTGTCTATTTCATCGATGCCACCGACCGCCCCGCCGCGTCAGGCGCGCGTCGGCAGCCGGCGCGGTACCGGGCTTCCCAGGATCGCCCTTCTGGTGATGCTCGGCGCGCAGCTCATGATCATCCTCGACGCGACCGTGGTGAATATCGCGCTGCCGCACATACAGCAGGGCCTGCACTTCTCCGCAACCAGCCTGTCCTGGGTACTCAACGCCTACACCCTGACATTCGGCGGCCTGCTGCTGCTCGGGGGCCGGGCCGGCGACATCCTTGGCCGGCGCCGGGTCTTCATCGGCGGCATCGCCCTGTTCACCGCCGCCTCACTGGCCGGCGGCCTCGCGACCTCCGCCGGGTGGCTGCTCGCGGCACGCGCTGTGCAGGGCGTCGGCGGCGCGCTCGCGTCGCCCGCGGTGCTCGCCCTGATCGTGGGCGCCTTTCCCGAGGGCCGTGAGCGGACCCGCGCGCTTGGCGTCTACACCGGTGTCGTCACCGGCGGCGCCTCGCTCGGCCTGGCGCTCGGCGGCGTGATCACCGAATGGGCGTCGTGGCGCTGGGTTTTGTTCATCAACGTGCCCATTGGGATCGCGGTCGCGCTGGCCACGCCGCTGTTCATCAGCGAGTCGCCGCGCCAGCCCGGGCACTTTGACCTGGCCGGAGCGCTCACGTCGACCGTGGGCATGGCGTCACTGGTCTACGCGTTCATTCGTGCCGCGTCCGACGGCTGGAGCGACCGCCTGACCCTCGCAGCCTTCGCCGCCGCCGCCGTGCTGCTCGGCCTGTTCCTGGTCGTCGAGGCCCGCGCGCGGCAGCCGATCACCCCGCTCGGGCTATTCACCGACGTGGGCCGTTCGGGTTCGTTCGTGGCGAGGCTGCTCCTCGTCGCCGGCATGTTCGGGATGTTCTTCTTCGTCACCCAGTTCGTGCAGGAGGTTCTCGGCTTCAGTCCGCTGCGCGCCGGAATCGCTTTCCTGCCGATGACGGTGGCCCTGTTCGCCGTGTCTCGCGCGGCGCCCAGGCTGATTCCGCGCTTCGGCCCCAAGCGGCTCGTCACGCTGGGCTTGCTGCCGGTGATCGGCGGAATGGCGTGGCTGGCGCAGGTGTCGCCCGCGACCGGCTACCTGCCGGGAGTGGCCGGCCCGATGCTGATTTTCGGGATCGGCATGGGTGTCGCGTTCGTGCCGCTGACCACAGTGTCGCTCGCCGGGGTGCGGCCGGAGAATTCCGGCGCCGCGTCCAGCATGGTGAACGTCATGCAGCAGCTCGGCGGGGCGCTCGGCCTCGCCATCCTGGTCACCGTGTTCGGCACCGCGAGCAGGAACGCCGCGGCCCATCCGGTAGCCGGCGCCGGGCCACTCGAGCAGGCCCACCATGTCCTGACCCGTGGCATGGCCAGTTCGTTCGGCGTCGCAACGATCTTCGATGTGTGCGCGCTGCTGGTGATCCTGGTCACTGTCCGGAGCAGGCGGGCGGTCGCGCGAACCTGAAACGCGAGATCAAGAGATTGCCTTAACGGCTGCGCGAGTGCCCCCAGGCGCGCCGTGCGCAGCCGCAACGGGTGCAAGCTCGCGCCAGGTGAAGACGCGGCGCGCCGCGCGGCCGTTAAGACTGTGTTGCCCTGGGGGGACGACCCCCCAGGATCCCCCCGCGTTACCATCCCGGGGCGACGGCCCCCCGGGATCCCCCCCGCGTTACCCCCCGGCGCGACGGCCCCCCGGGATCCCCCCCGCGCTGCCTGCCTCACGAGGTGCTACCGGCAAGCCGGGGGCTTGCGAGCGCGTTCGCGACGCTCGCCGCCCACGGCACCAGGATCTCGCCGAGCCGCCCAAGATCTGATTCGAGCACCGCGACTCCGGCCGTTGGCACGCGCGCGCCAAGCTCGACGAGGAGCGGGCGCAGGTGGACCTCGACGGCAAGTGCGTGCTGCGGTGCCCGCATGACGAGCAGGGGCAGGGCGGTCACCGATTCGAGCCCCCGGTGCGGCAACAGGTCGAGGAACACCTTGAGCAGCCCGGTGTAGCTGCCCTTGAAGGTCGGACTCGCCACAAGCAGCAGGTCAGCCAGGCTCACCTGGTCAAGCGCGTCCTCGACCGCCGCGGACGGCGTGGCGATGAGCAGCCGCGGCGCGAGACCCGACAGGTCGATCATTTCGGGTTCGCCTGCGATGCCCGTAGCCACCGCGACGGCACGGGCCGCGGCGGCTGCCACCGTGTATGTTCTGGACGCCGGCTTCGGATTGCCGACGACAACGACCAGGCGCACGGACGAACCTCCGATCGGGTGCGGTGACGCGGGGCGCGCCTGACGGGCAGCGTCCGCGTCGCTGTCGAGCGCTTGCGCGGTCACGCGCCGACCCGCAACGGCTGTGCGCTGGCGGCATCTTCAGCTAGCCCGCGGGCGCGGAGCACGGGCAGCGCCCCCTCGCCGAACCAGTACGCCTCTTCCAGGTGTGGGTATCCGGACAAGATGAACTCCTCGATACCGAGCGAGGCGTACTCCTCGATCCGCTCCGCAACCTGTTCGTGGCTGCCGACGAGCGCGGTGCCCGCTCCCCCGCGCACCAGCCCGACGCCCGCCCACAGGTTCGGGTAGATCTCGAGATCGCCGACCGCGCCTGTCCGCCGGTAACCCGCGTGCAGCGCGCGCATCCGCTCCTGGCCGACGGACTCGCTCCTGGCCAGGATCTCCTGCGCATGGGCGATCTCGCCCGGCTCGATATAGTCGAGCAGTTTGCCGGCCTCGGCCCACGCTTCGTGTTCGCTGTCCCTGGTGATCACGTGCAGCCTGATCCCGAACCGCAGCGTGCGGCCCTCCCGCTCGGCCAGCCCGCGTATCCAGGCGATCTTCCGCGCCACCTCCTCCGGTGGCTCTCCCCAGGTGAGGTACGCATCCACGTGCCTGGCCGCGACGATCCCGGCGGCCGGTGAAGAACCGCCGAAGTAGATGCCCGGCCTCGGCTCCGGCGGCCGCATCACCGTCGCGCCCTCGACCTGGTAGTACGTGCCGGTGAAGTCGTAGGGCTCGCCTTCCCAGGCACCTCGCACGACCGAGATGAACTCGCCGGTGCGCGCGTAGCGCTCGTCATGGCAGAGGTGGTCGCCGAACCGGCGCTGCTCTTCGGACTGGCCTCCCGTGACCACGTTGAGCAACAGCCGTCCGCCCGAAATCCGCTGGTAGGTGGCGGCCATCTGAGCCGCGAGCGTCGGCGAGGTGAGACCAGGTCGGAAGGCGACGAGGAACTTCAGCCGCGCGGTCTCGCGGGTCAGGGCGGCGGTCACCAGCCAGGCGTCTTCACACCAGGTGCCGGTCGGCGTGAGCACGGCCTCGAAGCCGAGTTGCTCGGCGGAACGCGCGATCTGGGCGAGGTATTCGATGTCCGGGGGCCGCGACGCCGTCGCGGCTCCGTTAGCGCGGCCCGCGGCGTTAGTGCGGCCCGCGGCCCCATTGCCGGGCGTGTCTGCGGTGTCGTGCGCCCCGACCAGGGGGATGCTGTGGCCGCGCCCCGCGATCGCGCGCCCGTCGCCAGATGTCGGCAGGAACCAGTGGAACTTGAGACTCATGATGCTCCAAGGACGTTGTTGAACCTGCCGTCACTGAAGTTGGCGAAGTTCACTTTGGTGGGAATCAGCCCGGCGGCGTAGAACGCGTCTGTTATCCGCTGCTCGGAGCCGACGACGCCGCTGGTGATCGGCACCGCGCTGGACGCGGCGTCCTTCGTGGCGGTCAGCATGACGCTGGCCGGCAGGCCCGTCGCCTGTGCCCAGACATCTGCCCAGGCCTGAAGGTGCGTCCGCGCCCAAGCATGCGCCTGGGTGAGCAGGCTCAGGTAGTCGCGGATGGCGGCGACCTTGGACGCGTCGCCGAGCGCGGCGCGTGACGCCACCTCGAATGAGTAGTTGCTGCCGTAGCCGTTGCCGTTGACCAGGATCCTGGCCCCGTGCAGGGCCGTCACCTGCTCGATGTACGGCGACCAGATATCCCAGGCGTCCACGTGACCCGAGGTGAGCGCCGCGAGAGCCGCGGCGGGCTGTAGGTATTCGACCGTCACGTCGTGGACGTTCAGCCCTGCCTCGTCGAGAACGGTCAGCAAGTGGTAGTTGGCCGAACTGCCCTGCGCCACCGCGATCCGCTTGCCGCGCAGCTGTGCGATCGACTGGATCTTCGAGCCCTTCTGGACGACGAGCGCCGCGGCGAGCGGGTTCGCCCGCAGCGCCCCGACGATCGCGATCTTGTTGCCGCCCGCAGCGGCGAACACGGGCGGTGCGTCGCCGACGCCGCCGATGTCGATGGCGCCCGCGCCCATGGCCTGGAGCATCGGCGGGCCGGAGGTGAAGTCAGACCAGCCGACCTTGAACGGCAGCTTGCGGATCAGGCCAGCGGCGGTAAGCAACGCCTGAGCGCCTGTTCCTGACTGATCCCCGACGCGCAAGGTGACCTGCGAAACGCTGCTCGACCCGGTCCTGCCTGACGGCCCGCCGCTACCGGCCGAACCGCCTCCGGCTGTCGCGGACGAGCACGCGGCGGTTGCAAGTCCGGCGATCACCACCGCTGCGGCGAGCCGCAGCCAGCGGAGCCGCGTTCCGCCGGATACTGTGCCTAGCCGCCGCGGTCGGCCCGCTGGCCCGAGCCGCCGCGCTCGGTCGGCGCTTGTCCCGAGCCGCCGCGTTCGGCGGCCGGAGATGTTGCCGGGCCGCCGCGTGCCCCTGCGGGCAGGCAGTCTGCTGGTCATTTCGTTCCTTCCGTAATTTGACTGCGCCGGTACACCGCTAGGCGGCCGATACGCCTAGTTCGGTCAGCAGGCGGGTACGAAGGGCTGTCAGGTCTGGGTGATCCCGGTCACGCGGCCGGTCGAGGACGACGCGCGACTGGTGGGTGATCCGCCCGTCCGTGAGCACAACGACCCGGTCGGCCAGGGCGAGCGCCTCGTCCATGTCGTGCGTGACGAGCAGGACGGCGGGCTTGTGATGAGCCCAGAGCCGAAGGACGAGGCGATGCATGGTGATCCTGGTGAGCGCGTCGAGCGCGCTGAATGGCTCGTCAAGCAGCAACAGGCTCGGCTCGCGGACGAGTGCCCTGGCCAGCGAAGCCCGTTGTGCCTCACCCCCGGACAGCGTCAGCGGCCAGGCATTCCCTTGCCCGGTCAGCCCCACTTCGTCAAGCGCGGACCGTGCGACGGACCTGGGGCTGGTCGTCTTCAGGCCGAGGCAGATGTTGGCCAAGACGCGCTTCCATGGCACCAGCCGCGGCTCTTGGAACGCCATCGCCACCGCGCCGTGGACGGCGAGCGTGCCCGTCACTTCTGGATCCAGCCCGGCGAGCGCGCGCAGCAGCGTGGACTTGCCTGAACCGCTCCGCCCGATCATGGCGACAAACTCGCCTGAGCCGATCTCGAGGTCGAGGCCGTCAAGCACGCGGCGGCCGTCGAAGGATCGAGTGAGGCCGCGGACCTGTGCCACGGCGCCGGGCGTAGGTTGATCAACGAGGCGGTGCGCAAGCTGTCTTGCGCACTGTCCCGTGGGTTGTTCTGCGGGCTTTCCCATGTGCTGCGCTGTGGGCTGCCCGGCCGACTGTCCTGCGGGCTTTTCAGTGGGCTGGCCAGCGGGCTTGGCTGCGGGACGATCTGCAACGGGTCTTAGTGCTCTAGGAAACCGCGGCGCCATGCCAGTGCCCTCCTCTCAAGCATCCGGACGAGAGTGTCGGTCAGCAGGCCAAGCACGCAGTAGACGAGCAGGGCCACGAAGATCACGTTGTTCTGCAGGAACTGTGTGGCCTGGCTGATCATGTATCCGAGCCCGGCGTTCGCGTTGACCTGCTCGGCCACCACCAGCGCGAGCCAGGCCACGGCAAGGCTCTGCCGCAGGCCGACGAGCGCCTGTGGCAGGGCGCCGGGCAGCACAATATGCCTGATCAGCGCGCTCTTGCGGAGCTGAAGAACCTTGCCGAGTTCGGCCAGCTTGGCGTCGACCCCACGGATTCCCGAGAAGGTGTTGAGGTAGAGCGGAACCGCTGCGCCGAGGGCGATCAGCAGGACCTTGGGCAACTGACCGATCCCGAACCAGACAATGAACACCGGTATCAGGCCGAACAATGGCAGGGTGCGCAGCATCTGCATCAGCGGGTCCACCGAGTTCTCGCCGAGCGTGCTGAGCCCGGCCACGAGGGCGAGGGACACCGCGGCGGCCGCGCCGAGCGTGAAGCCGATCGCCATTCGCTGCAGCGAAACCACCATCGCGCCCGGCAACGTTCCATAGGCGGCCGAGTTGGTCGTGCTGAGGCCGACCGCTGTGCTCCAGATCCTTGTCGGCGGCGGCAGCTTCTGCGCTGACACGATTCCGAAGGTGCTCACCAACTGCCATGCGCCGACGACGGCGAGCGGGCTGAGCAGGCGTTTCCACCCCCGGCCCGGCAGCAGGCGGATGCCCGATCGGGCGCGCTCGCTGCCAGATCGCGCCGCTACGGGCGGCGCGCCGGTCGGTGTGCCGGCGCCGCGGGCCACAGCGGCCGCGGCGGACACCGGCGAGCCATCGAGCGGCGGTGACGGTGCGCGCCTGGATGGCGTCGGAGCGCGTGTGGGTGTGGACACGGCAGGACCTCTTCGGGTGAGAGCCGACGAAGGTTCGTAAGGTTCGTGCCTTGAGCGCGGGGCCGCGCGCCCTCGGGCGGTCTTTGGTGACCCGGCGACGGGACCGGTTGACCGGATCGGCGCAACGCAGAGGTTCACAACCATGATCGACGGCCCATCAGGGGCGCCATAGCCCCACTTAGGAGCCAACGATCACGGAAGTAACGACATTATGGCTGGCGGTTGTTGCTGTTGTGGCTATTGTGGCACGCTGGTGCTGGCCAGGCCGCACACCGCCAGGCGGCCCTGGCGAACTGATCACCGCTTGGCGGTCTCGTCTCATGATCATGGCGCTTTCCCGGCCGCTCATGTGACAGGGCAAGCAACCACACTCATGGAAGGGAAGTACGCGCGAACGGCGGCGAGCCACGGAGGCTATGCCCGAACCGCGGCGCGGCTTGCGCGGCGATCCGTGGCCCATCGAGTGTGGGAACCGCGCCTTGGCCGCGACGCCGGGACGGATGGGCGACGCCGGCCCAATGGGCACGGAAGGGGCGCGGTTGTGGTGCATCGCCCGCTGAAGGCGATTCGGACAGGGTCTGGCGGCCATAATTAATGTCGTGGATCCGTTTGATCGATTGCGTTCCGCCGGGCGGCGGGTCACCGATCCCATGGAGACGCTCGCCCAGGTTGTCGCCGAGCGTGTGGTCGAGATCGTCGTCCAGGCGCTGGACATGAACGAAATCATCCGCCGGATCGACCTGACGGCCGCCATCGACCAGATTGACGTCAACCGCCTGCTTGACCGCGTGGACGTGACGGAAATACTCGACCGCGTGGACGTTGACCGACTGCTCGACCAGGTCGACGTGGACGGCCTGATCGAGCGTGTCGACGTGGACGCAATCGTGCAACGAGTTGACGTGGACGGCCTGCTCGACCGCGTGGACGTGAACGACCTCGTCAATCGGATCGATGTCGACACCCTTGTCGGCCAAACGGATCTTGGAAGCATCATCGCCAAGTCGACCGGTGGATTCGCGAGCGAGGCACTTGACGCGCTGCGCGCTCAAACGGTCATGATCGACCAGTTCGCCGACCGCTTGGTATGGCGGATGGAACGTCGCAAGGGCGCGCGGCCGCAGACGCCCAGTCATGCGATGCGGGAGGGAGGTCCGCCTGCCGGGGCGGTGGTGCCCGGCGCGGCCGTTGTGCCGAGCGGGCGGGCCGCGCCGTACGCGGCGACTTCGCCGGCCGACGCACGCCTGCCGCACCCGGCCGGCCCGCCGGATACGGCCGGGCCACCGCAGGATGGTGTAGTGCTGCCCGGCGCCGTGCCGCCCGGCGCCACGGCGCCCGGCACCGCGCTGCCCGGCGCGGTCATGCCGACCGGGCCGGTTCCTTCGCAGGCGGCGCTCCCGCCGCAACCAGCCAGCCTGCCGCTGCGGGACAGCATGCCGCCGTCACCCAATCAGTCGCCTGACGGCCGGCTGCAGAACGCCACCGCGCCGCTGCGGCAATCCGCTGTGCAGGGTGACGTCCACCCGGAGGGCGCCACGCCGGCGCCTATCCCCGTTGGACCCGAGCCCCATCCGCACCGAGACGGCGGCGGCACCCGAGCCAGAACCAGGCGGGGGACGTGGACCAGCCTGCACGGTCATTACGCGGGCGGCGCCTCACGGCTCGCCGCGTTCGTGATCGACATGGCCGGGAGCGCGGGTGCGTTCACGCTAGCGCTCGCCGCCATTTCCTACGCGGTAACCGTCATCACCGGCCACACGGTGACGTACAGCAAGGCAAACATCGTCGTCGCCGTGGCGTACGTGCTTTGGCTGTTCGTCTACTTCGCCTACCCATGGTCGCTAAGCGGCAAGAGCCTCGGCATGGCCCTGCTCGGCATACGCGTCGTCGCTCAGGACGGCACCCACGCAGGCTGGCGGCGCGCAGTCGTGCGCACCCTCGCCTTGCCGCTGAGCTTCCTGCTTCTCGGCCTCGGCCTCGCAGGCATCGTCTTCCAGCGGCAGAACCGGGCATTGCACGACTTCATCGCTCATACGGCTGTCGTGTATTCCTGGGACGCACGCGCCGCAAGAATCCGGTTTCTCGCCCGCGCAGACGGCGCAGACGGTGCAGACGGCGCGGACAACGTGCACGCCTGGGATGCCGCAGCAAGGTGACCTGACATGCCAGCCGCGGCGCACCGCCGTGGCCGCGCGAGCATCAAGACCAGGCGACTTGTCACACCTTGACGCCGCTGAGCTTGACGGCCGGGGGCGCGACAAGCATGACAGGCTTGCCATAGTCCGCTATGTTCATCGAGCCGCTGTCGCCCGGGCCGTCGATCCTGACGGGCAGCGCGGGCCCTTGCAGCGCGACATACAGCCTGCTGCCGTCATGCGGGTCGGCAAGTGCGACGGCCGGAATGCCACCAATTAGCTGGACGCCTGGGACCTTGACCATGCCCGCCGATGCGGCAGAACCGAGCATGCCGCCGAAGAATTGTGCGCCAGAGGTGAGGCTGGCGAACCGCCCGATACCTGAACCGGCCCCAGACGCCTTGATCCATCGGCCGGCGGCCATCGAAGCCACCCGGCTGGGTGAACCTGTCTTTGTATAGAACGTGGCCGGAGCCTTGAAATACATGGCCGAGCCGATCCGCACGACCTGAAACGGGATCCCGGCATAGGTGACCGATCCGTAGGCTCCTGACGTGCCGTCGAAATGAAGGTCGACGCTGAAGCCCTGTTTCGCCTGCCTTATCGCGCCTGCCACGTGGAAGGTCGTGACGCCCAAGGTGGCTTGTCGCGCGTCAGCGACGATCTGGTTGGCGCTCTTGGCAGCCTCGGGGTAGGAGCGGCTGGCTGTGGCAGCGGTCCTCGGCCCGCTGCCACAACCAGCCAGGGCCAGGCCCGCGAGCAGGAAGGCCGCAGCAGGGCGGCGAAGCACCAGTGACATCGGAATCGGCCTCCATGAGGTCACGCGGAATGCCGGAATGGCTCTGGCCAACCCGGCCGACAAGGACGGAACTACGCACGTTTGGGCAGAACTCCAGAACCGGGCATGATTACATCTTTGCCCCTGGTCCAATCCCAGCCCTTAGCCCGCAACGGGCGACACGATACAGCTCCAACGACCGCGAGTAACCGCAGTACTGCATTCCGTGCGCAACCTGTCGAGGATTTTTTGGATGTGCTCCGGAGGCAGGACGCATCGCCACCCGCGCGACGCGCCGCGGCGGCGTGCGCGCGGGACAATGCCGGGAACTAGGGCGTGGAGGTCACATGACGAGCGACGGGCTGATCACGATGGAGAGCCGGTTCTCCGTTTCGCAGACGATCGACAGGCTAACGGACGCGGTCACCGCAGCGGGACTTCTCGTGTTCGCGAGGATTGATCATGCTAAGGGCGCGCAGCAGGCAGGCATGCAGCTTCGGCCGACCGAGTTGCTGATCTTCGGTCATCCACGGGGTGGCACGCCCCTCATGCAGGAGCGGCAGGCAGCCGGGATCGACCTGCCGCTGAAGGCACTCGCCTGGGAAGACGAGAGCGGCCAGGTCTGGCTCGGTTGCAACGACACCGGGTGGCTCGCGCGGCGCCACGATCTCGGCGCCGCGAGTGCCCATGCGCTTGACGCGCTGCGAGCGGGAACCGCCAAGCTGACCAGCGGCGCGGCGGGCGGCTGAACAGGCGGCAGGCTGCGGTCAGGAGGACTGCAGCGACAACCTACCTGCGGTCGCGCGACCGCAGGTAGGTTGTCGCTGCAGTCCTCCTGACCGCAGCCTGCCG
>DATIYI010000056.1:0-44886 GCA_035517695.1 Streptosporangiaceae bacterium | reverse complement strand
GAATCCGGCACCAGCGGGCGAGGGTGGCCTGGGTGTGCCAGTACCCGGAGACGGCCTGGTGCCGCTTAGCGGCTTTGGCTCCTTGTTCGGAGACGTTGTTCGTCCACTCGACGGCGGAGTCGCTGGTGAACAGCCACACCTGGGGGGCGTAGCCGTGCAGCCAGGAGCCGAGCGCGTAGCCGGGGTGGTTGCCGTCGTGCCAGTCCCGGTGCCGGTTGTGCGTGATCCCGAAGGAGACGGCCTCGTCGTAGCGGGTGCGCAGGTCCGCGATGACCTGCGGGTCGGGAGGCTGGCCGCGGGACCGGGCGTCCTGGCAGGCCAGGTGCGCCTGGCGGAGGATGATGATCACGTCAGTGGCCCAGGACTGCAGGCTGCCGGGGCCGAGCTTGCTGACCGCGCGGCAGCGGCGGATGACGTGCGCGGCGCACTGCTGGATACCCGTGAGATCGGTGAGCATCTGCTGGTAAGCGGTGTACCCGTCGGTGATCAGTATCCCGGTGAAGAACGACAGGATCGCGTTGATCGCCGCGGCGCGCCGCGATCCCATGGCCCGCAGCCAGGTCAGCTTCCCGCCTGGCGGGCGGACGATCAGCACGTGCGGCGCCCCCTCGGCCGGCTCCCCGGTCTCCGGGTCGGTGTGGCGGGTCAGCACGTTGACCGGGGTCTCGTCCGCGCCGAGCACCGGCTCGTCCGCTAGGGCGGCCCGCATCGCGTCGTCGAACCCGGCAGCCTGCAGTACCTCGTCCAGCCGGGCGCTGGCCCGGTCCACGAACCCGGGCGAGACCGGCATGCCGAGCAGCATCGCGATCAGCCGGGCGGCGCGTTCGGATGGCACGTTCCCGTACCCGCTGAGCAGCACCGCGGCCCCGTTGATCCCCGCCCCGTACGAAATAGTCCCCGGGTGCGCGCCCGGCGGCGCGTCCGCGGTCGCCAGCTTCCCGCAGCACGGGCACAGCAGCGATGGCAGCAGGTACTCAGTCACCCACCGGGAGATCCGCACGTCCCAGACCTGCGCCCACTTCGAGCCCGCAGCTTCCGCCCCGGCCAGGCCGGTCCCGCACCCCGAGCACTGCGCCGGAGGGTCCGCGGCTTTCCGCTCGTCCGGATCAGGGTCCCGGGACAGGCCGACGCCGGGATGCCCGGGCTGCCCGCCGCGCTTGCGGTCCTTGCGACGTTCCCGCTCGGAGGTGTCCCGGTTCTTCCGCTCGGCCTTGCGGCGTTCCTTCGCCCCGATCGGCTCCTTCGAGCTCGGCGTCCCGGAGTTGCTGCTGTCCATCCCCAGGCGGCGTTCCAATTCGGCGATCCGCAGCTCCAGCCGCCGTTCCCGTTCCGCCGCCGACGACAGCTCGGCCCGCAGCACCCTGACTTCGGTGTCCTTCGCCTCCACCACAGCCCGCAGCCAGGCCAGCAGCTCACGCTGCTCCCCGGCACCGCCAGGCAGATCGGGCTCATCGGACACAAGCCGCAAGCTTGTTCAACCTGAACTGCAACTTCAAGCACCCGCTACGGCGTGTCGCACACCGCAGTCACTCTGCAGCCCCCTGAATGGACACCAGGCGGCTCCGCCAGCACGCCCAACTGCTCCAGCGGCTGACGCTGGCCATCGTGCGCCGGGAATTGTGACACGCGAGGACCTATACCGCGACACGATCATTTTGCCAAGAAATCACGCGAAACGGCGAGCAGATGGGTGAACCGGCCGGCGCCGCCCCGCGTCAATTGTGAGTGGGGCCCGGCGGGAGCGGGGCGCCGGGCCTCATCATCGCCGGTGTTTACAGGCCCCTCGCTGTCAGGCCCCTCGCTGTCAGGCCCCTCGCTGTCAGGCCAGATCGTCGAGCATCCGATTGGCGCGCTCAACGAGAATGGGCACGCCGCTGCCGGCCTGATCAAATCCCTCACCCACGGTCTTGTTTTGCAGGAACCTGGCGTGAATGCTTTCGAGCACGACAGCGAGCTTGAAGCAGCCGAACGCCGTGTAATAGCCGATGCCTGAGACGTCGCGGCCGGTAAGCTCCGCATAGCGGGCGGTGAACCCGGCGCTGCTGAGGAATCCGTCCCGCGACGTCACCGCTCCGGACAGCTCGATCCCGAGCCGCTGGGTGTCGCCAGGATCGGTCCAGTAGGACAGGGTGAGGCCGAGGTCGGCGAGCGGGTCGCCGAGCGTGGACATCTCCCAGTCGACCACGGCCGCCACCCGTGGCTCAGGCTCCAGCCCGATGAGCAGATTGTCGAGCCGGAAATCGCCGTGTACGAGCGTGCCTTCCCCCTCCTCGGGCGGCCGGTCAGCAAGCCGCTTGACCAGCCTGGTGAATTCGGGAAGCTCGCGCGTCGCCGACAGGTCCCACTGCCGCTGCCAGCGCTTGAGCTGGCGAGCGAGATACCCTTCCGGCCTGCCGAAGCCATCCAGGCCGACCGCCGCCACATCGACCAGATGGATCGCGGCCAGGGTCTGCGCCAGGCATTCCGATATCTGGCTGGCCTGCAGCGAGGTGATCTTCTCGCCGTCCTCCTTGGTCCGCAGCGCCAGCCCCTCGACGTAGGCCATGACGTAGAAGGGCGCGCCGATGATGGCGGTGTCGGCGCAGAACCCGACCGGTGCGGGCACAGGTACGCGGCCACCGCTGAGCGCGGAAAGGACGCGGTACTCGCGGCTCATGTCGTGGGCAGTCGGCAGCACGTGCCCGAGCGGCGGCCTGCGCAGTACGAGGCGGTGCGGGTATTCGCCCCCGGCTGAATCACCCGAGCCGAAATCGAGCCGGTAGGTAAGGTTCGACCGGCCGCCCGCGATCAGTTCGATGCCGGACAGCCGTGCCGCATCGGGCACACCGCTCGCCTCGAGCCACCGGATCAAACGGCCCGGGTCGCCGATGCCTGGAACACCCACGTTGATTGTCATGACTGCCCGGACCTCCTCGTTAGCTTCTCAACAGTGTGCACATAGGTACAACCGCAACGACTATGGACTAACGCGCCGCCCTGACGTACCAAGGGACAAGGCCGTGGAGCACCGGGGCTGACACCGCCTGCACCGTCTATACCTTCTCGTTGGGAGAACTTCTCGTAGAGGGGAAGAGCTGTGGGCGACGCGTGGATGCCTGGCGCCGGATGCCTCCGGGCATGTGCCGACGGAGGTGAGCTACGAGGCGGCGCGCCGCGCGTGGTCTGGCAGACTCTGGAAACCGATCCGCGCCTGGTCTCCGCCCGCTCCGCGGCGCAATGCCTCGACCAGCTCGGCCATGCGCCCCATCTGGTCTGGAATCCGCTCACCGGTGAGATCGTCCAGTTGATACCTGTGCTGCGTGCGGCCCGGTCGCTCGGCGGGCACGACGGCCCAATGCACCCGGACACGCCATACCGCGGCGAGGCCGCGGCAATCAACAGGGAAGGCCGGCTGTGCGTCCAGATCGGCGTGCTCGGCTTCGCCGCGGATCCATTTACCGCAGGCCCGATGACCGACCTGGAACTCATCGTCTGGTGGCTTGACACCTGGCGCGTGCCACGGTCGTGGCCGGCCGGGCCGCCTGCCGCTTTCCAGCGCGCGCACGGCCAGCCCCGCAGCCGCCGGCTGTGGTCGCGCGGCGGCCACTTCGGCGGCTCGCAGGTACCCGGGTGTGTCGCGGCCGGGCCAGGCGGTATTGACATCGACTGTCTCACCGACCCGGCGGCCGTACCCGCGATCGAGGTCCCGCGCCGGAGCGGGGAAGTCGTGCTGCCGCGCAGAGAAAGGACGGCGGCACGGGCGGCTGGCACCATCCATTTCCGCCACCACCAGCAGGACGACACCGAAGCTCAGCTCACCAGCGCGGGGTGACTCACGGGCTGGCTCGCGGGCTGACGCACGACGTCACACCGCGCGCTGCGCTGGACCACCGTGCCGCAGCAACCCCTCGATGATCTCGCGGAGCATCCCGCAGCCCCTGGTGACCGCGGGCAGCGTCGCCGCGCCGTACCCGAGCACGAGCCCGTGCAGCGACGGTTCCGCCGCTGCGCTGAAGTAACGGTCCATGGTGAACACCGCCAGACCGCGGCCACGCGCCGCCGCCGCGGCCGCGGCGGCGGTGGCCGCGGGCAGTTCGAGCACCACGTGCATGCCCGCCGTGTCGCCATGCAGCCGGGCCGGGGGCGGCAGCCCGGCCAGGACGCGGGTGATCGCGCCGCGCCTGCGTGCGTACTCGTGCCGCATCCGGCGGACGTGGCGGTCCAGATAGCCGCTCTCGATCAAGCTGGCGGCGGCTCGCTGGCAGGCAACTGGCGTTCTGTTGCCGAGGGTGAGCCGCATTTCCGCGATCGCACCACGCAACCCAGCAGGTGCGACCAGCCAGCCAACGCCGAGTTCCGGGGTGAGCGTTTTCGCTGTCGTGCCGAGGTAGGCCACCACATCGGGGTCGAGTGAGCGCAGCGCCGGCAGCGGCCCGACGTCGTAACGGAACTCACTGTCGTAGTCGTCCTCCACGATCAGCGTACCGGTCCGCCGCGCCCACGCGAGCAGCGCCTGACGGCGCGGCACCGGAAGCCGGCCGCCAAGCGGCGTCTGGTGCGCGGGAGTCAGATGGATGAGCCGCAAGCTGGCCGGGAGGGCCTCGACCAGCACGCCGTGCTCGTCGACCGGGCACGGCACGAGGTGGGCTCCGCGGGCGGTCAGGATGCTGCGCGCGGCGGGCCATCCGGGCTCCTCGATCCCGGCCGCATCCCCCGGTCGTAGCAGCGTGGCCGCGAGCAGATCGAGACTGCTCGCGACACCACCGGTGACCATGATGTCCAGGGGCGAGCAGCGCACGCCGCGGCTTCGCCGCAGGTACCCCGCGAGCACGTGGCGCAGTTCCGGATGCCCGGCCGGGTCGGCGACCGGCCGTGGTGCGGATGTCGGATCAGCCATCCCCGCCAGCCGCCACGCACGGCGCCATGCTGCCCGTTCGATTCCGGCCGCCCAGGGCACCCCGGGACGCATGTCGATCACCGGCGGTTCGCTCGGGACGGCCAGAGCGCGGGCGGCAGCCGGCGTGCCCGCCGCAGCGGCCTGCAGCCGCGGCTTGCCCGCCGTGGTCCGCGGCCGCATCCCTGCGGAACCCGGCAGCCCGGCGGCACCCGCGGCGACGAACGTCCCAGACCCGTGCCTGCCCTGGAGCCACCCCTCCGCGTATAGCTGCGCGTACGCGTCGGTCACCACCGTGCGGCTGACACCGAGCGCCACCGCGAGCGCACGCGTGGATGGCAGCCGGTCCCCGGTGCCGATACGCCCCTCGAGCACCGCCTCCCGTAGCTGGCCCGACAACTGCACGGTGAGCGGCGCGGCCTGGTCGCGATCAAGCAGGATGGGCGGTTCGACGCAGACCCGCTCCAAAGTGGTTATCTCCTTTTGTCGCTGAGTGGCCATTTTAGTCAGTCCACTTGTTCCATATGCTACGGGTCATGACCTCGCAAGCACCACTGTCATTCAGCCCGCGCACCCAGCTCGCCCGCCACAGGGAACGCGCCCAGACCGACCGCCGCGAGCTGTACGCCGTGCTCGACGCGGGCATCGTCTGCCATCTCGGCGTGGTCGTGGACGGCTTGCCTGTTGTGCTGCCCACGTGTTACGGGCGCATCGGTGACAACCTCTACCTGCACGGTTCAGTCGCCAACAAATCAATAGGCGCCGCGGCCGGAGGCCAGGCGGCGTGCGTCACGGTGACCCATCTGGACGGCATCGTGCTCGCCCGCACGGTGTTCCACCACTCTGTCAACTACCGCAGCGCGGTGATCTTCGGGACCGCACGGCTGATCACAGCTGATCCCGAACGGCTGCGCGGCCTGCGGGCGATCGTCGAGCAGGTAGCGCCCGGCCAGTGGGGCGCCGCACGGACACCGAATCGCAAGGAGCTCGCCGCCACGTCGGTAATTGCGATGTCGCTCGCGGAAGCCTCGGTCAAGGTGCGCTCCGGACCTCCCGCGGACGACCCTGAGGACCATGAGCTCGGTGTCTGGGCAGGGGTGCTCCCCGTTCGGACGGCGTTCGGCGAGCCCGAGGCCGACCCGGGTCTCCCGCCGGGCGTGGCCGTGCCCGCGCACGTGCGTAGCAGAACGTGATCAAGGCAACCGCTGCTGGCAGCAGTGCCAGGTCACCAGGCCGTGCGGCATGCGGCAGCCGTCCAGGATCCATGGTCGTAAGCTGGAGCAATGACCGACCGGCTCGTCTGGATCGACTGCGAAATGACAGGTCTCGACCTGCAACGTGACGCCTTGGTCGAAATCGCCTGCCTGATCACCGACGGCGAGCTCAACGTGCTCGATGAGGGCATCGACCTGGTTATCAAGCCGCCGCCAGAGGCGGTCGCCCAGATGTCCGACGTGGTCCGCGACATGCACACCGCATCGGGCTTGCTTGAGGAGCTCGCGGGCGGCGTTACGCTGGCCGAGGCGCAGCAGCAGGTGCTTGATTACGTGCGCGGGTACGCGCCCGACCCGAGGAAGTTGCCGCTGTGCGGGAACTCCATCGCGACCGACCGCTCCTTTATCGCCCGCGACATGCCTGAGCTGGACAATTTCCTGCATTACCGGATGGTTGACGTGTCTGGCGTGAAAGAACTGGTGCGGCGCTGGTACCCGCGCGTCTACTTCGCGAGCCCGGTGAAGAAGGGCGGCCATCGGGCGCTTGCCGACGTCACCGAGAGCATCCTGGAACTGCGTTACTACCGTGCCGCGGTATTCGTGCCCAGGCCGGGGCCGGATTCGACCACCGCGCGCGAACTGGCGCGGATGTACGTCGTCCCGCCTGAACCCGCCGGGGACGGCACCGCACGAGACGGCACCGCAGGAGCTGACATCTCTGCCGCGCCCGCCACCCCCGGCCGGGCACCCGACGGGTCCCCTCACGGCTGAGCGCGGGGACGCGCTTGCGCGATCGGATTCGGTGCGGCGGCCGCGTGCGGCTATGCTTCATCAAGCGCGCTCGCCGCGCGCTCTTGGTGGGCGTAGCTCAGTCGGTTAGAGCGCCAGGTTGTGGTCCTGGATGTCGTGGGTTCGAATCCCATCGCTCACCCCCAAGCAAAGGGTTCACACCAGTGGTGCACGGCCTCGCGGGTGGCACCCGAGCCTATCCCGTCGCCTGGCTCATGCGCGTCCGGGCACCCCTGCGCGCCAGCCAAGGCTAGCTCGGCCGCGAGAGTCAGGCCCGTGGGCCCGGCTCCGACGACAACGACGTTGCGCGGACACGCGCGCACAACAAGTCCTCCTCGCCACCTCCTCGGCACAAGGTGGGTCATGTGGCGATCTGCGGATGTAAAGTTCAGCCTATTCAGCAGGTGTGGCTATCGAGATAATCCATGGTTAGCACGGATTTGGCAAAAATCGTCCTATCGAAGCCTGGTGACAGGAGCGGAGCAAGTGGCATCTGGGATCGCCGGTGCGAGCACCGTACCCGGGCCGAGCGCGTCCCTTCGTAAGGGACACCTGGCGAGCTTGTCTGGCCGCACCCTCGTGCTCGGAGTGGATCACTTCGGCCAGATCCTGCAGTATGACCGGGCCACCCCGGGCGCCCTCGGGCTACCGCGAGGCAGCCTGCTTGGCGCTCGCTTGCGCGACCTGGTCTTTGCCCCGGCGGAGCAGGAGGCGGCGCTGGTCAGCCTGCTCGAGGCGGTTCGCACCGATCGCGAGAGCACGGCGGTGCTCTCGATCAAGCGCGAAAACCACTCGGCAACGGACGCGGTCGTGACCGTTCAGCCGGTCTGCGCGAGCCAGCCCGGCCCCGCCGCACTCGTGGTCATCCGGATCGCGCCGTCTAGTGACGAGCGGTTCGTCGACCCGGCACTGATGCGGCGCGCCCTGCTCGACGACTCATTCACGCGGATCGGCGCGACACTCGACCTGGACCAGATGGGCCGCGGCCTGAGCAACGTCATCGTGCCGCACTTCTGCAATGCCGGCGCCTTGCTCGTGCTCGAGAGCCTGGTCGGTGAGGACGAGTTCCCGGTCTATTCAACGGAGGGGTCGCACCTGCTGCGACGGATCGCCGTCGCTTATGACGACGCCAACAACGCCTGGGACGCGGCGTTTCCCACCGGCGAAGTGCTGCGCTACCCGAGTGGCTCCATGTACGTAAGGTGTATGGATTCCGGCGAGCCGATCCGCGAGGTCAGGCTCGCGGACGAGAGTGCCAACGGCCTCGCGGAAGCCTGGCAGCGCAGGCCCGTCGCGCAACTGCTTTCCGGCGCGTCCATCCTACTGCTTCCTCTTGTGGCACGGGGCAGCACACTCGGGTTCTTCGTGTGCACGCGCAAGCCGGGCAACCGCACCTTCGACCCGTACGACACCGAGATCGGCATGGAGTTCGCCTCCCGCGCCGCAATCTTCATCGACAATGCCCGCCGTTACAGCCGGGAGCGCGCCACCGCGCTTACGCTGCAGCGCAGCCTGCTGCCGACCGGGCTTTCCGCACCGTCTTCTGTCGAGGTCCGGCATCGCTATCTGCCGGGCAGCAAGCTCATCGAGGTTGGCGGCGACTGGTACGAATCGATCGCGCTGCCCGGCGCACGGGTCGCGCTTGTGGTCGGCGACGTGGCTGGGCACGGGGTGCGCGCCGCCGTCACGATGGGCAGGTTGCGCACCGCGATTCAGACCCTTGCCAGGCTTGAGCTCTCGCCCGCCGAGTCATTGCAGCAGCTTGACGAGCTCATGCAGAAGCTCGGCGAACGCGAACCGCACTTCGCGACGTGTGCGTACGCCGTGTTCGACGCGGTGACAGGCATTCTGGAGGTCGCCTCGGCAGGCCATCTGCCGCCGCTGCTTGTCCGGCCTGACGGCACCAGCGTGTACCTCGAGGTGCCACCCGCGCCCCCGCTCGGCATCGGGGAAGGCCCGATCCACAGCCAGGAGTTCACGATCGACAATGGCAGCCTGTTCGTGCTGTACACCGACGGGCTGGTGGAGAACCGCACCAGGGACATCGATGACGGCCTTGCCCGGCTGCGGAACATCTTCGGTCCTGGATCGCTGTCCCGCCCGCTCGAGGACTTGTGCAAGGCGACCTTGGACGGCGTCTACGCGGATGAGCAGCGCGACGACATCGCGGTGCTCATCGCGCGCCTGCGGCAGTTGCCCGCAGACCACTACGTCACCTGGATACTGGACGCCGACCCAGTCGCCGTAGGCGAGGCGCGCGCACTGGTCCGCGCGTCGCTCAAGCAGTGGGAGCTGAACGACCTTGCCGACACGACCGAGCTGCTTGTGTCGGAGCTCGTGACGAATGCGCTCAGGTACGCGAGCGGTCAGATCACTGTCCGTATGGTCCTCGAGCGGACACTGGTCTGCGAAGTACTCGACGACTCCGCCGCACTGCCGAGGCTCAAACAGGCCGGCGGCGACGACGAGGCCGGGCGTGGGCTCCATGTCGTCGGCCAGCTCGCGCAGCGGTGGGGCACCCGCAGGACCGCCGCAGGCAAGGTGGTCTGGTGTGAGCAGCTGGTCTCAGCGGTTGAGCCCGCCATCCCGGCAGATGAGCAGTACCCCGCGGGTTCATAGCTGGCTCAGAAGTTCCTCCGACAGGCCGCAGAGCCCGGCGGGCGAGGCTGTTTTCATGACCAGCCCGCATTCAGGCCCGCCTCCCTAGGGAACTGGAGATTCTGCCATGACGAACTGGGTGTGGCTCAACATGCTGCTGTGCGCGATTGTTTTCCTCGCCGTCGTTGGCATCCCGCTGCGGCTCGTGTTCACCGACCCCGACCAGAACTAACCCGTCACAAGCACTGGCGCCGCCGCCTATGGTGAAACAGTCCCAGTGATAACCGGACGGACGAGGTACCGACATCATGGATGGGTGGCCGGACGACTGGTTCCGCGCTGGCAGCCCCGGAGCACCAGGCAACCGCGGTCCCAGTGGGGCCGAGCGAGGCCCAATTGGCGATCCGACCGTGCAACTCCCGCACGCCGGTGCGCCCAGCCAGGCTGCAGCAGCAGGGGCCCGTGCCCGGGGCGGTAGCGCATCGCACGGCCAAGGCCCGCCGCCCGGCACGCAGTGGCCGGACCAGCCGCCCACCACCCGTAGGTCGCGCGCACGCGCCGCGAGGAACGGAGGCAGCGGGCCGCGCGGACACCGCATCTTCAAGATCATCGCCGCGCTGGTGGCCCTGGTACTCGTCGGCACCGTCGGCATGTACTTCTACCTAGATTCCAAGCTGAACAGAGTGGCGGTCTTCGCCGATTACGCCGGCCGGCCGGCCGGGTCCGCGGGCGAGAACTGGCTCATCACCGGATCAGACAGCCGCGAGGGGCTTACCACACAGCAGGAGAACGAGCTTGCGACCGGCCACGACATCTCTGGTCAGCGCTCCGACACGATCATGCTCCTGCACATCGGCGGCGGGACGCCAACGCTGGTGAGCCTGCCGCGTGACCTGTACGTGGATATCCCTGGCTACGGCATGAACAAGATCAACGCCGCCTTCTCCTTTGGCGGGCCGAAGCTGCTCGCCGAGACGGTACAGAATTTCACCGGCCTGCGCATCGAGCATTACATGGGCATCGGATTCGGCGGCCTGGTCAGTGTCGTGAACTCGGTCGGCGGCGTGAATATCTGCGTCAAGCAGGCGCTTAACGACACGGCCTCCGGCCTCCATCTCAAGCCAGGCTGCCAGACACTGAATGGCGGCCAGGCACTCGGCTACGTACGCGACCGCCACTCGTTCGGGGCCAGCGACCTGCAGCGGGTGCAGGACCAGCGGGCATTCCTTAAGGCGCTGCTGAGCAAGGCCACCAGCCCCGCCATATTCCTCAACCCGTTCACCGTCATCCCGACGGCGACAAGTTCGGCGGGCGCGCTCAGCGTGGACCAGGGCACGCACCTGTACCAGCTGATCCGCGTCGCATTCGCCTTGCGCGGACCGCAGACCACCACCGTCCCGCTCGCCGGCAGCGAGACAACAGCGGTCGGCGAGGTGCTGCTGACCGACCGCACCAACGCGCTGCGGCTTTTCGACGCGCTCGGCAGCGGTCAGCAGGTCCCCAAGGACCTGCTGACCGGCACATCTGGCGCCTGAGCATAGTTGCTTCTCAGCGAGCCTTCAGGAATCGTTCAGACAGGCGGGTGACGATGGTGACATGAACAAGCCGACAGGTAACGGCCGAAGCCCTGATGCCAGGCTGCTTGTCGTCGAGGACGAGCCGAGCATTTGTGAGCTGCTGGCCGCCAGCTTGCGTTACGCGGGATTCCAGGTGGTGACCGCAGCGGCCGGGACCGAGGCCGTGGAAAAGGCAGGCAGGCACCGGCCGGATCTCATCGTGCTCGACATCATGCTCCCTGACATGGACGGATTCGACGTGGTCCGGCGGCTACGCAGCGGCGGCACCCACACCCCGGTGGTATTCCTGACCGCACGCGATGCCACCGACGACAAGATCCGCGGGCTGACTCTCGGCGGAGACGATTACGTCACCAAGCCGTTCAGCCTGGAGGAAGTGATCGCCAGGATCCGCGCGGTACTCCGCCGCACCCGCGGTGACGTGCAGGATCCGTCGCCCCGGCTCAAGTTCGCCGATCTGGAACTGGACGAGGAGAGCCATGAGGTCTGGCGTGGTGGCGCGTCCGTGCAACTCTCCCCCACCGAGTTCAAGTTGCTCCGCTACTTCATGACGAACGCGAACCGGGTGCTTTCCAAGACGCAGATCCTCGATCACGTGTGGAACTACGACTTCCGTGGTGACACCGGCATCGTGGAGTCGTACGTATCCGTCCTCAGGCGCAAGGTCGACACTGGCGAGCCGCGTCTCATCCATACCCTGCGCGGGGTGGGATACGTGCTTCGCTTGCCGCCCGCACCGGCTACCTAGGCCAGCGCCAGGTGGGTGATCTCGCTGCACGCTGGTGGCGGAGCATCAACAGGTTCTCCGCCAGGATTCCGCTGCGGATCAAGCTCCTGACCGGGGCGGTCACCCTGGTGGCCATCGCGCTGGCGGTGATCAGCGTGGTGAGCATCGCCGTCTTCCATAGCTACCTGCTCTATCAGGCTGGTAAGCAGCTCGAGAGCTACGTCGACAACCACGTCAACGGAGAAGGGCAGGCGCCCCTGTTCCCCGGCTTCTCGGAACGCAGCGGGTTCAGGTTCCTGCACACGCCAGGGCTGGGCGGATTCACCCTCGAGGTCCTCGACGGCAAGGGCAGGCTGGTGGCCGGTCAGATCGGCGGCCCCGCCGTGCCCGCCGATCCTGCCTGGCTAACCGCCCACGTCGGCAAGCTCGTGACCGTGCCAGCCAGTTCGGGCGGCGGCACCTGGCGGGTGATCACCGAACCTGGTTACTACGTCTTCAACCGGACTCCATTCGCGGGAACGAGCCCGACCCAGAACGGGACACCTGGCGAGGTCCTCTTCAGCACCACCCCTCCAGGCTCGCCGCAGGTCGCCACGCAGGCTGGCACCCTCGTGGCGGGCGTCGACCTCGGCAGCATCGGCCACACCATCGGTACACTCACCGTGATCGACCTGGCGGTGAGCGGCGCCGTGATCGTGCTCCTGGCCGGAGTCGGCGCGGCATTGATACGCGCCAGCCTCCGGCCTCTCGCGGAGATCGAGCAGACCGCTGGCGCGATCGCCGCGGGTGACCTGTCCCGCCGGGTACCCGACCGTGACCCGCGTACCGAGGTGGGCAGCCTGGCGAGGTCGCTGAACACGATGCTGAGCCAGATCGAGCAGGCGTTCCGCGCCCGTTCCGCATCCGAGGCCACCGCCCGCAGGTCCGAGGAGCGGATGCGCCGGTTCGTCGCGGACGCGAGCCACGAGCTGCGCACTCCGCTGAGCGTGATCCGGGGTTTCGCGGAGTATTACCGGCAGCGGGGGGGACTCAAGGAGGAGGAACTCGACCGCATGATCAGGCGCGTCGAGGACGAGGCCGCCCGGATGGGCATTCTGGTCGAGGACCTGCTGCTGCTCGCCAGGCTCGACCAGCAGCGGCCGCTGCAGCGCGGCCCGGTCGACATGCTTGCGCTGAGCGCCGACGCCGTGCAGGACGCCAGGCTGCTCGCGCCACAGCGCAGCGTTCAGCTGAGTATCGGCTCCGGCGGTCCCTTCATCGTCCTCGGTGATGAGGCACGGCTGCGGCAGATCATCGGCAACCTGGTGAACAACGCGCTGACCCACACGCCCGATGCCAGCCCGGTCGAATTGCGGCTTGGTACGTGCCCGGCCGAGGCTGCCGTCGTACTCGAGGTGGCCGACCGCGGACCCGGCCTCAGCGCGCAGCAGGCCGAGCGGGTGTTCGAGCGTTTCTACCGTGCGGACGCCGCCCGCACCCGCAAGACCGGCGGCACGGGCCTTGGCCTGGCAATCGTGGCGGCGCTGTCAGTCGCGCACGGCGGTACCGTCTCTGTGGACGCGCAGCCCGGGCAGGGCGCGACCTTCCGTATCACGCTGCCGCTGGCACCCGAGGCCGCGGGCGTCCAGACCGACGCCCACGACCAGCAGGAGCACTCAAGTTCGGACTAAACCGCAGTCCTGGTCGCTCCGCGCGCCGGATCGCCGTCTGGAACCGAACGCAGAGAATGGTGTTCGGGACCAGACCATGGAGCCACGTTGAACGATTACCGCGCGCTCTCCTTCTGGCATGACACGGTGCCTGATCCGCTCGAGCCGGGCAAGCCGCTCGCCGCCGACATCGACGTGGATGTGGCAATCACCGGTGGCGGCTTCAGCGGGTTGTGGACCGCTTACTACCTGCGCAAGGCCGATCCCGGGTTGCGGATCGCCGTGCTGGAGCGTGAGATCGCTGGCTTCGGCGCATCGGGCCGCAACGGCGGCTGGTGCTCCGCGCTGTTCCCTGCCTCACTCGGCAAGCTTGCCCGGATGGCGGGGCGGCCTGGCGCCATCGGCATGAACCGCGCCATGCAAGAGACCGTGGACGAGGTCGGCCGCGTGGTGGTGGCGGAGGGCATCGACTGCCACTGGTCGAAGGGCGGCAC
Source organism: Streptosporangiaceae bacterium (assembly GCA_035517695.1). Lineage (GTDB taxonomy): Bacteria > Actinomycetota > Actinomycetes > Streptosporangiales > Streptosporangiaceae > DATFVJ01. Next base: position 30,965 of record DATIYI010000056.1, on the reverse strand, counting down.
GATCCAGCTTGCCCGCTCGCAACCGCAGCTCGAGCGTGCGAAGAACGAGGTGGCGCAGGCGCGCGCGTTCGGCTTCGGCGAGGACGACCTGCGGCTGCTGAGCGCGACCGACGCGAGCGGCCTGTTGGCGGCGAGCGCCATCATGGGCGCAACCTACACGCCGCATTGCGCCGCCATCCACCCGGCCAGGCTGGCCCGAGGCCTCGCCGCCACGGTGCGGCGCCTCGGCGTGGCAGTGTACGAGCGGACACCCGCCGCCTCGATCGAGCCAAGGCGGGTCCGGACGCCGGCCGGCACGGTGCGTGCCGAGCATGTGATTAGGGCCACCGAGGGATACACTCCACGGCTGCCTGGGCTGCGGCGCGCCATCGCCCCTGTCTACTCCCTCATGATTGCCACCGAGCCGCTGCCGCCTAGCACGTGGGATCAGGTCGGCCTGTCACAGCGCGCGACCTTCGGTGACCACCGCCACGTGATTATTTATGGCCAGCGGACCGTGGACGGGAGGTTCGCGTTCGGCGGGCGCGGTGCGCCATACCATCTCGGTTCGAAGATCCGCCCGGACTACGACCGTGAGCCTGCCGTTTTCGAGGCACTCAAACGGACGCTCGGCGACATGTTCCCAGTGCTCGCAGACGCTGCGGTCACGCACACCTGGGGAGGCCCGCTCGGGGTGCCAAGAGACTGGTGCGCGTCCGTCGGGCTGGACCGAAGCACCGGCCTCGGCTGGGCGGGGGGCTATGTCGGCGATGGCGTGGGAACCACTAACCTGGCCGGCCGCACGCTCGCCGACCTGATCCTGCGCCGCGACACCAGCCTGGTGACGCTGCCGTGGGTCAACCACAGCTCACGGCGGTGGGAGGTAGAACCGCTACGCTGGCTCGGCATGAACGGTGCGCTGCGGGTGATGGCGCGGGCCGACCGGGTCGAAGCCCGGACCGGCCGGCCGGCCAGATCAGCTGACCTCTGCAGCCGCCTGCTTGGCGGCTGAAACGCCGCCCCGCTGCGTTGCGTGAGTTCTTCCGTACCCCCCGGTCCCGGTCGACCCGATGCCGGGCTGGCTCCAGCCATTCGCCAAGTACCAGCCGGTCACGCCGATGGTTAATGCCGTGCGCGCACTGATCGTCGGGTCGAGCAGCGACGTCGCCCGCCCCCGCGGCGTTCAGTCCGTGTCAGCCGCGGGCGCCGACGGCACCACGACGTACTGGCGCAGGTAGAGATCGGTGAAGGTGACGGGTCCGCGCGGGCCTGGGACATGGTCCACGTTGATGCCAGTCTCGGGTACGCCGCGTAGCTTGAAGCCGTCGAGCAGGCGGGTGCTCGCGTTCCAGAACGCGCCTGTGCCGCGATACGCGTCCAGGAATGCGGCAGCGGCCTGCGGATCCGTTGTCATGATGCCCGCGGCAAGCCCCGACGTCTCCGCGTTCGCGATCTCGGCCGCCTCGGCGGGCCCTGCCGCGGCGTCGACGGTCACGGTGGCCTCATTCCCGCTGTCGAGTGCCCATTCATGACCAAGCGGATGATCATGCGGCGGCAGCGACGGGCGGACGCCTGCCTTCGCGAGCGCCCGCGTGACCATGGGCAGCACCTCGTCCCAGACAGCTGCGCAGATCAGCAGAAGGTTCAGCCGGTTGCATACACCGAGCCTGTCCAGGCTCGCCACGATCAGCCGCTCGACATCTTCGGCACGGGCACCTCGGTCGACAAACAGGACGCCGCCGCCGTCGGCGTGTGCGAGTGTCCTGACGCCGCAGCGCGCCGCCTCGGCGGCGAGCAGTCGGGTGGTTTCGCCGCTGCCGCGCAGGATGACCAGGGGTATCAGCCGCGGCTGCCGGACAAGTTCGACCGCCGCCTGCCGGTCAGGTGTGCGGACAAGCTGCAGCGCGCCCGGATCGAGTCCCGCCGCGCCGAGCGAAGGCGAGATCACTTCGTCGAAAAGCGTGGCAGCGGACCGCAGCGCCGCGGCGCCGGTGCGTAGCACGCCCGCGTTCCGCGACTTCAGCAGCTGCGACGCGACATCCACTGTGACGTTCGGGCGGGCCTCGAAGTTGGCGCCGACCACCCCGATCGGCTTGCGCCGTTCCGCAAGCCGGAGCCCGCCTGGCAGATCATTAAGCTGAACGGCTGCCGCGGGGAACGGCGACCCGGCGAGCAACTCGATCTGGCGGGCTATCTGATCGACCCGTTCGGTGCTCAGGCGTAGCCTGTCGAGCACGCCACGGCCGAGACCCGCGGTCTCCCCGGCGGCGACATCCTCGTTGTTCGCCGCGAGAAGCGTAGGAGCGGCTGCCTCGAGCAGTCGCGCCATCTGGCGTAGCGCGCCGTCGATCGTGGCCTCACTCGCGGTCGCCAGGCTGCGCGCACCGCTTCGTGCCGCCGCACCGCGGGCGGCGACCTCAGTACCTGCATCGATCACAACAACGAGCCTACGGTGCGAGCGCTCCGCACAGATGCCCAATCAGTGCGTTCCGAGCGCTTGGTAGGTCCGCAGGGTGCATGATCGGCGACCCCCGCGATTAAGGATGATCTTTGCACCCGCCCACCTCAACTGCCCGGCGGTACCGGCGCGCGCCCCGGGCGCGCTGCGGCGAGCCTGACAAAGAAGCGGCCGACGCGGGTGAGCGCGTCAGCGAGCACCGCGTAACCGCCGAGCACGATCGCGACGCCAAATACGAGGCCGGCGGTGACGTCCTGCCAGGAATATGCGACCACGCATACCTGGAACATGGCCATGGTCGCGGTCGCTACGACAGCGGCGATGCCGGAACGGCGGTGCACGAAGAACAATCCTCCCGCCACCGCTCCGGCCATGGCCGCCGTGCCACTCGGCGGCGGGAAGCCGCTGACCGCGTGATAGAGGACCGACACGCCCGGCTGAACATCACGCAGGCTCGGCCGTGCCCTCGGCGCGACAAAGAACTGGCCGGCCGAAAATGCCGCCGCAGCGGCCGCGAACACCCACAAGGCGGCGCCGACACGTTCAGCCGCGTCCCACGCCCGCCAGCAACCGAGCAGGACAAGGGCACCGAGGATAATCGCGCTGTAAATGGGGTAATCGCGCACCAAACGCCACCCCCAAGAAGGCGTTAACGTAAGAGCAGGAGAACACTCAGCCTAGACGACGTTGTTTGAGGCCGCCAGGCAGGTGTGGGCGGCGAGGCTCATATTGGTTATGCGGACGTTTCTAGTAACATCGAGTAATTCGCGGGTTGAACGTGCGCAGTCAGAAGGGCGCGCCCAGGAATGCGACACACAGGAAGATCCGGCAGATGATGCGGCCCCGCCGCGTCGTGCGGGCAGCGGTGGCTGCGCGCCAGGGACTGGCGGGCCTGGCAACGCCGGCGGGACTGGTAACGCTGGCGGGACTGGTGGCACTAACGAGTCTGGCTGCGCTGCTGGTGCAATTCCTGGTGTTCTCGGGTCCGGCGTTGGCGGGTCCGGTCGCGGCGTCCGGTGGCGCGGCGGCAGCATTGGCCATGTCGCGCCCGGAGTTGGACGATGGCGGCACCGACCCCGGCTGCCAGGTGCGCATCGGTGAGGTGCGCCTCGCCGGCTTCCGCGACCACGGCCGGTGGCTCCATGCGGCGGACGTCAGCGCGTACCTTGCCTGCAAACATCCGGTCCGCGACATGTCGCTGCAGGTCACGCTGTGGAAGGTAGGTCTCTTCTACGATCACCGGCAGGCCCAGAGCACCGCGAAAGCGGTCGCAGGCAGCCATCTCGGCAGCGACCTGACGCGCGTCGCGTGCAAAGACGAAACCGCCAGCAGGTTTTATGGGGTCGCGCAGGCTGTCGTCTACTTCCGCGGCAAGCGAGGTGATGCTTGGGTGCGGTCCCCAGGCACAAGCACGCCTCGATGCGGCACTTAGCAGCCCGTGCGGCCGTTCGCCCAAGGAACCTCTCGGCGCTGGGGAGGTGATCCACGGCGCGATTTGGTTAGGTGTCCCACATGCCCATGCGACCTGAGTTGCTCGCGCGCGACCTCGAAGTCGTGACCGTGACGGACACAAGCGTGATCATTACCTGGTTCACCGGATCTGCCACCGAGCCGGACCTGTACGGCCAGCCTGCCCCGGTCCCAGCGGACACCGAACTGCTGCTTGGGGAACCGGGTCGGCCGGACACGCTTCGGACGGTCGTGCACGACATGACGCTCACGCCGTTCCATTATGCGGAGGTGACCGGCCTGGAACCCGGACGAACCTACGCATATGTGGCACGCTCGGCAGGGCAGACCGCGGCGCAGACGTCACTGCAGTTCCCAGGACGGCATGGCTCCCTTGACATTCCCGGCGTGGTCAGCACCCTCGCCACGCCGCCAGGCGACTACTTGTTCACCGTCGCGCTCGCGGGCGACACGCATGTCGGCGAGACCATCAGCGGTTTGGTCGCCGCGAACTGGCCGCAGGGGTTCCGCCAGGACCCCGGCCTGCCGCCGTACCCGGAGGTAATGCTCACCGGCATGCTTGACGACCTGCGCAGCCAGCGGGCGCCCGCGGCGCTGATCGTCGCGGGCGACATGACCGCGGAAGCAGTGCCGCAGGACGTGGCCGGGGTGCGCACGCTTCTCGACGGCTGGGGGCGGCTCGGCAGAGACTATTTCGTAGTGCGCGGCAACCACGATCGCCCGCACACCGGGTCCCGCTACGCGGCGGGCACGCTCGTGCCAGGCACCAGCGGCCACCACGACTGCTGGGGTGACGTTTTCGGTTATCCGCGCCAGCAGCTCAGCTCGCACGAGGTTGGCGGGCTGCGGATCATCGGCCTGGACACGACGACCCTGGACGCTGCGAGCGGCACCCTCGACAAAGATCAGCTCGACGACTTGCGCGCCCAGCTCGCTGCCGACCCGGAACGGCCCACATTTGTGTTTGGTCATCACCCGGTCACCTACGAGTCGGCCGTCACGACAGCGGCTGGGCCTGGTTTCAATCTCAACGAGGCGAAGGCGCGGGAACTCGAGGGCCTCTACGCGCGGGCGCGCGGAGTCTTTCTGCATCACGCCGGGCACACCCACAGGAACAAGCGAACCCGGGCGAACGGGCCGGAGGGAGCCGAATTCCTCGAGGTCGCGGCGGTCAAGGAATACCCGGGCGGCTATTCGCTGGTGCGCCTCTACACGGGCGGCTACGTGGTGAGCTTCTATAAGATCCGGGGTGACCTGGCCAGGCAGTGGAGCCAGCGCACGCGGGCCGAGTACTTCGGGATCCTCCCGCACTATGCGCTCGGCACGATCGCGGACCGCAACCACACCGTGCGGCGGGACCTGTCCGGCCTCACCCCGGTGCAGCCAGTGCGCCCGGGACGATAAACACGCGGAATAAGGGACTAGAATTTGCTGGTTGGAATGGCGAAACGCCCGGCCAAAATCAACCAGCAGGATTATATCATTAATATGGAACGCCGGCAAACTGAATCTGCTCGCACCGAGGCGCTCCGGGTCGAACAGACCCATGTCTCGATGCTGTATGAACGCCTCGACATAGCGCGGGATCGGGCCGAGGAGGCGCTGCGTGAAGCACACGGTCGCGGCGCGCAAGGCGGCACCCATCAGGCGAGGATCGAACGTGAGGTGTCCGCCGCCGAGCACGCGCGGCGGCTCGCCCAGCTATCGGGCGTGGAACACGGCCTGTGCTTCGGCCGTATCGATGACACCGAAGGTGACACCTATTACATCGGCCGGATCGGGCTGCGGGGCGAGGAGAACCAGCTGGTCCTGATCGACTGGCGAGCGCCGGCCGCCCGTCCCTTCTATACGGCCACGCCAAACGACCCAGGGTCGCTGCTCCGCAGGCGTCACCTGCACACCAGGGCCCGCACGGTCATCGGCATCGACGACGAGGTGTTCGACCTGGAGCGGATGACCGAGACCGACCGCCGCACGCTCGTCGGCGAGGCCGCGCTCATGGCGGCGCTGCGCCGCGGGCGGACGGGCCGGATGAGCGAGGTGGTCGCGACCATCCAGACCGAGCAGGACCGGGTGATCCGCTCAAGCCTGCCCGGGGCACTTGTCGTCCAGGGCGGCCCGGGCACCGGCAAGACCGTGGCTGCGCTGCACCGCGCCGCCTACCTGCTCTACGCGCACCGCAGCACGCTTGAGCGCCGTGGCGTTCTCGTGGTGGGACCCAACGCGATGTTCCTGCGCTACATCAGCCAGGTGCTGCCATCGCTAGGCGAGACCGACGTGGTGCTCTCCACCGTCGGCGAGTTGCACCCGGGGGTGCGGGCCACGGCCGCCGATACCCCCGCGGCCGCGATCGTCAAGGGAGACCTGCGGATGGCGGCAGTCGTCAGGGCCGCTGTGCGCGACCGTCAGCGTGTACCGCGCGACGACCTGGAGATCGTGACCGAGGACCTGACCTTGCGGCTGGCACGCGACAGGTGTGTCCGGGCCCGCGACCGCGCGCGGGCGCTGCGCAGACCACACAACGTGTCGCGCAAGCTGTTCGTCCAGGACATGCTCAACGCACTCGCAGGCGAAGAGGCGAGGCAACTGGACAGGCCCATCGACAGCGAGGATCTGCCGTACCTGCGATCGGGGCTGTGGGAGCAGGACGCCGTGCGCCAGTCGCTTGACAGGCTGTGGCCGTTTGTCACGCCCGAGCGGCTGATCACGGAACTTCTTTCCGACGCCAGCCTGCTGCGTTCCGCGTCGTCAGGTAAGGGGGGCTTGTCGCCGCACGAGCGGCAGGCGGTCCTGCGGCCGGCCGGGTCACCGTGGACGACCGGCGACGTTCCGCTGCTCGACGAGGCCGCCTGGCTGCTCGGCGAGGACGATACGGCGGCCAGGGTGACGCGGCGGCAGGCCGAAAGGGAACGCCGCGCGGAGGAGGAATACGCCTACGGCGTGCTCGAGCTGACCGGGCTCTCGGAACTTGGCATGATGCAAGCCCGGACGCTGGCGGAACGCCACCAGGTCGGCGGCGCGTCGATGACCACAGCCGAGCGTGCGGCGGGTGACCGCGGCTGGGCCTACGGCCATGTCATCGTGGACGAGGCACAGGAACTATCGGCAATGACGTGGCGGACGGTGATGCGCAGGGTCCCGACCCGCTCACTGACCGTCGTGGGCGACATCGCGCAGCGCAGTTCCGCCGCCGGTGCGCGGTCGTGGGGCGAGATGCTCGATCGGTACGTCAAGGGCCGCTGGCGCGAGGAGCGCTTGACCGTCAACTACCGCACCTCGGCGGAGATCATGGAGGTCGCCGCCGACGTGCTGAAGGCGGTGGCGCCCGAGCAGGAGCCGCCCGAATCCGTGCGCAGCGGCGAGGCCGCACCGCGCGCGCTGCTCACTACGCGCCCCGAACTCCCCGATGCCCTCGCCAGCCTGGTGAAAGCGGAACTGGCGGAAATCGGTGATGGCCGCGTGGCGGTCATCACTCCCGACGCCAGGCATGCCGAGATCGCCGCACTCATGTCCGACGCCGCGGCCACGGCGGGGCCCGCAGCAGCCGCGACCGCGGCCCAGCCTGCGGAAGCGCTCGACTCCCTGATGGCGGTCCTCACGGTACTGCAATCCAAAGGCCTCGAATTCGATTCGGTCGTGGTCGTGGCGCCCGGCGAGATCCTGGCGCAGTCGCCCATGGGCGGTCATGACCTTTACGTGGCGATGACCCGGGCGACCAGGCGGCTGACCGTGGTGGCCGAGGGAGAGCTGCCCGAGGTGCTCAGCCGGCTGGTGACGCCGCCGGGAGCAGATGCTCAGGCCTGACTGCGGGCGGCGACATCGGCCGCGGGCGCCCGGGCGGCGAGCAAACTTACCGTGTTGGCGAGCATGTATCGCTCGTGCGCAGCGGGAAAGCCAGCGATCGCGGTCGCAGGCACCACGACCGCGGTCGCGGGCGCCACCGGAGATTGACGGCTTCCAGGCAGCGCAGGCGCGCGGCGTGGAACTGTTTGCTTAACGCGGATTGGAGCAGGCATGGGCAGGCTGGACGGCAAGGTCGCGCTGGTCACCGGCGGTGCGCGCGGCATGGGTGCGGAGCACGTCAGGCACTTCGTCGCGGAGGGCGCCAAGGTAATGTTCGGCGACGTCCTCGACGGCGCCGATCTTGCTGCCGATGTCGGTGCGGCCTGCCGGTTCTTGCGCATGGATGTCACCAGCGAGGACGATTGGGCGGCGGCGGTCAGGGCGACGGTGGGGACGTACGGGAAACTGGACGTCCTCGTCAACAATGCGGGCATCTTGATCTTCCGCAAGATCGCTGCCATGCAGCTTGACGAGTTCAGGCGGGTGATCGACGTGAACCTCACGGGAACGTGGCTCGGGGTGCGAGCAGCGATCGAGCCGATGACGGCGGCAGGCGGCGGCTCGATCGTGAACATCTCCTCGATCGAGGGCTTCATCGGCGCGGCGGGCCTTTCCGCCTACAGCGCGAGCAAGTTCGGTATCCGTGGAATCACCAAGGCCGCCGCACGTGAACTCGCCGACCGGGGTATCCGGGTCAACTCAATCCATCCCGGCGCCATCAATACCCCCATGGTGCATAATCCAGAGATGATCGCCGAGGTGAACGCCGAGGCGTTCATCGCCTCGATGCCCATCAAGCGGTTCGCCGCACCGCTCGAAGTGTCCAAGGCCGCCGCGTTCCTCGCTTCCGACGACTCCAGTTACTGCACTGGCAGCGAGGTCGTGGTCGACGGCGGGATCCTGACCGGCGCCGGCTACTGAGCCTGCTACCAGGCCCAGTGGAAGCCGACGACGGCATTCTCCAGGGTTCTCAGGTAGTGGTGCACAGAATGCTGGCTATCCAGTGACGCCGCCTGCTGCGCGACGACCTCTCCCTCGATGCCGTCCCACGACGCCCACCAGATGGTGGCGGGAAGCATCTCCGGATGAAATTCAACCCTGATGTCGATATTTTCCATCCGCAGCCGAGACGCCCGCCTATAGTCGCTTTCAGGACGATCGGTGAATTTGAATGCCAGCCAATATTCGAGGGTGAGCGTTTCGCCGCGCGCAAGCGATTTAGCCAGCAAGATGTCGGTGGCATAGAGGACATCGGTGATCTTCCGGTACGGCCCAGTCACGCCCCGGCAGCCCAGGCCGACTTCGAGGGCCACGTCGGCGGAGTCGGAGTGGAACGGTATCCGGTCGAGCCCGCCGACGGTCGCCTCGATCACCTGCAGCGTCCGGTGACGGACCGGCCTCGCTTCCGCACCGAGGTAGTGGTGGTCGTGCAGGGCGAGGGTCTGGTGCTTGAGCGGGCCAAGCGCGGCCGGTCGCTCGGCCTGCATGGCGCGTGGCCCGGCCTGCACCCGGACTTCCCCCTCCCACAACCGCCACAGCAGTTCCGCGTCGGGACCGGCCAAGTCGAACGCATCGATGAACAACCTCAGCGACGCCTTGCTGATCATGCGGCCAGAAACCGCGCGAAGGACGGTGTCCTTGAGCTGACGCGGAAGCACGTCGGCGTCACCGGCGGAGCGCGGATGACTCCATAGGTAGTGCGCCAGGACGTCCGCCACCGCGAGCTGGTTGATTGCGCCTGGCCTGGTCCGTTCCGCGTACTGTGCCCACCGCTGCCGGTAGCGCCCTGGCTGCAGCAACAGCTCACGCAGGTAGCCGGCGGCGGCAGCGTAGCGCTCGGAGTCTGGACCACTCACTGATAGGGCCTGCCTGGGTGTGCGAACTAATTGCGACATACTGGAGTTATCCTACGTCGTCGGCTTCGCCGGGGGGCGAGACCGGATCAAAGGGATTTCTGGGGGAGGACCGGTCACCGATGACCGCCGGGGCACCATGACATACGAGCTTGACGAGGCATATTTCCTCGATCTTCTGGGCGACGCGTGCAACGTTCTCGGCCGCTACGACAAGGCGGTCGACGCGCTGTCCAAGGCCGTCGCGGTCTTCAAGGAACATGGCGCACAATGCGCGTACGCCGTTGGCCTGTTCAAGCTGGCGCAGAGCCATCTGGCGCTCGATGACCGCCACCGGGCCGTTGGCTGCCTCGAGGAATGCCTGCCGATCTTCGACGCATTGCAACTGCCAGCGTCGGCAGAGCGCGCGAGGACAGCGCTCGACGCGTGCCTGCTCACCGCTCTCGGTAGCCGCTGAGAGCCCTCAGCCCGCAGAGCCCTCAGCCGTGACCAACCTCTGGCGCCGAGGCAAGTGAACGGAAGACGGCTTCAGGGTCTGGCACCAGCTTTCGCGTCCGGCGGTCGAGCATCCCGGCCAGCACGTCAAGTTCCGCGGCCACCGTCCCGTCGACCCGCCTGATCTCCTGGCTGATCCGGAACGTCTTGCCCTCGCCCCAGACGAACTCGCACGACACATCGACCTCGTCGCCGTCGCGCAGCTCACGGCGGAATCGGATCGTGGTCTCGAGAATGACCGGGCCCACTCCTGCCGCCTGCAGCTTTTCCTCGGCGATCCCGGCCGCACGCACGCACTCACGGCGGGAGTGCTCCGCGTACAGCAGGTAGACCGCCTGATTCAGATGCCCGTTCGTGTCGAGTTCATAGCCGCGTACCCCGATCCGCACCCGGAACGGCTCCGTCATCGTCGCGACTCCTTTGGATCCACCGAGTCCGGCCGCCAGGCCAGCAGTTTAGAGCTCGGGGCGTGCCCTGCGGTAAAGTCGCGCAGCGCCACCGTCATTGCCGTGAGAACCGCGAAGCTCTGGGTAACGCGTGGACTTTGCTGCGGGTACCGCGAGGAGTTGCTGTTGGGCCGTGCAGGGCCTTCGGGTCAGGTCGGATATGTGTCGGGTGGGACGGTGTATGTCCAGCCTGATGGGGTGACCCAGACCAGGACCCCGGGTGCGGGCTGGATGAGTTCCCAGCCGTCAGCTTGTTTGACTTTGTGATGGAACCGGCATAGCGGGGAGATGTTGCATTCGCAGCTTTTACCGCCCCTGTGGAACGGGATCGTGTGATCGGCGTCGCAGCGGCGTGCTGGTCGGCCGCAGCCGGGGAACGTGCAGGTGGTGTTGCGGATCTCGATCAGGTGTCGCAGCGCCGGGGTCAGCCGGTAGGCGCGGGTTTCCCGGTCGTGGGCGCAGGTTCCGGCCGCGATGGGGTGCAGCGTGGCGGTGACCGACCAGCCTCCCGCCGTCGTGTCGGCATCGCGCGCCGGGCCGCCGCGTTTTCGGCCCGCCGGCCACGGCTCATCTTCTTCCCGGTCATCCTGTTCCCGGTCATCCTGTTCCCGGTCATCGGGTGCCGCGGGGGGATCTTGTCCCGGCTCGCCGGTTTGGTAGCCGTCCCGGCTGCGGCTGTCCCGGGTGGCGCAGCCGTGCGCGATCGCCTGGCCGTGTTCGCCGGTCACCGTGATGCACCAGCGAGCCGCCGGGCTCGCCGCTGCCGATGCCAGCAGGTCAGCTGCGGTGGCCGAGCTGACCGGGCCGAACCCCGCCACCTCGGCGGGCGAGCCGGTCAGCCCGGTCAGGGCCGACAGCGGCACGGTCAGATTCACCGACCCGGTGATCCCTGCCCAGCCGGCCGGGCGGGCGGAACCGGCTCCGCCTGGCGCTATCCGCCGCAGCCCCGCGGGCAGCACACGCGGCTGCGGGATCGGGCCCGGCGGTGGCTTGGTCGCTGAGTGCGGTGGCTTGGTCGCTGACTCACGCGCCTTACCGGCAACGGGCGGCACCGGCTCCGGCCGCGCGGTGTGGCCGGGCAGCCGCTCTGGAACGTTGGATGTCTCGTCGGGGACACTACCCCAGCCAGGCCCGGCCTCCTGGACAGCTGCGGCGTCCGGATCCGCCGGGGCCGCAGCATCCGCAGCCGCCGGGCCGACATCCGCCCGTTCTGCTGCCGGGAAAGCGGCATCCGCATCCGCCGGCTCTGCCGCCGGGTCCTCCGCCGGGGCGGCTGGGGCGGCAGTTGGGCGGCCGAGCAGCAAGCCCAGGAACACCTGGGCGCGCAGCAGATCCATCCCGTCGGCCGCGCCGTCCGCCTTCAGCGCCGCCGCCAGCGCGTTGATCCGGTTGTCGGCGGCGAGCACATCAGCGGTCGGCAGATCACGGCCTGCGAGCGCGCCCGTCCCGGCCGGCTCGGCCCACCGCTCCACCCGCGCCAGCTTCTCCGCCCGCTTACGCCGAACGTCCGCAGCCGCCGGATCGGCGGCCATCACCGCCGCCGCAACCGCCCGCCGCAGCTCGGCCGTGGTCTGGCCCGGCGCCTCGCCCAGCACCTCGGCCTCGACCGCGGCGGCAAGCCCATCAGCCAGCCCCGCCACACCGGTGATGATGACCAGCGCGCGTGGCATGTCGATCCGGCCGGCCGCCAGTGCCGACGCGGTACCCGCAAGACCGCGCAGCACCAGGGCCTGCCCGACCAGGCTCTCCGCCGCCGTCCGCGTCAACGTCAACGCGGCCGCGATCTCCGCCGTCGCGTAACGCCCCGCCTCAGACGCCCAGCACCCAGCCGACTCCGCGGCCGCGATCCGCCGCCCCGCCAGCTCCGCCGCAGCCGCATGCTCCATCGCCGCCGCCCACGACCCCATCCGCCGCCACCCGCGCAACACCCCCGTCAGCGCCCCATCACCCAGCCGCGCCATGCCCGCCCCAGCGACCGGGTCGGCGTTCCCGCCGATGTCCGCGTCGATGTCCGCGCCACTGTCCGTGTCGATGTCCGCGCCACTGTCCGCGCCGGTCCGCCCAGGACCGCCGGCATCCGCCGCAACGGCGTCGAGTAAGAAGATGGCCAACTCCGGCGACGGCGCCAGGCCGTCCAGCACACCGCCCTGCGCGAAACCGGCCTCCGCCGCGCCCAGCCCATCCGCGACGAAACGGCCCGCCCCAATCGTCGCGATCCCCCCCGCGCTGGCGCTTCTATTGCCGCGCCGACTGCCATCGCCGCCGATGGAGTCTTCGGTGCTACTGCTGGTGCCAGTGCTGCGGCCCGACCCAGCCCACCCCGACTGCCCGCTCAGAGCGGAGATAAGCGCAGCCGACACCGGCGTACCCCCGGACAGCCACACCCCCTGCTCGGCTGCCTCAGCTCCTCCGGCTGCAGCAGCCGCTTCAGGGAGGGATTCGGCTGCCGCTTCCCGCGCTACCTCCTCCAGTGGCCCGGCAGGTACGTCCGTTACCTGTCTCGCAGGCACATCCGCAGGCCAATCATGGGTCACATCTTCTGCCAATCCCATGCCGCTGGCCGCACGGGCGCCGAGCGCGGGAGGAACATGCGCGAGCCCGCCGCAGCTGCCGCCAATTCGCGCGCCTGCGGGCATCAGATGCACCTCCCCTGGGGCCGGGAACTCCTTCGTCGAACAGTTTATCGGATGACCGACTGTTCGTACATGCATTCGAGCGAAAGACTTATCCATGGCGGTGCGGCGGAAAAGAAGCCGCCAACGATATTGCGTGGCGCGCGAAACGCCGCCACGACGCGAGCACGCGCACAACGCCGGTGCTCGGATGCGACCTTCCCCGCGCAGTACGCGAGCACAAACAGGATGCGCCTGGGCGCACGAGGTGCTCCACGGGCTGCCCAGAACGTGGCGGTTGTGTCGCGGTCGCGGCTACCGCGCTGCGGCGCCGGCCGCGGTCGGCGTATCGGGCTCCGGGGTGAGCTGCGCCGTGCAGTACTTGCAGCGACGCGCCCCGGCTGGCACCTCGGTGAGGCATTCGGGGCATTCGCGCTCTGTCGCCTCCTCGTTGCGCTTCGCACGATCGAGCAGTTTGCTGAGCGGCAGGAGCACGAAGAAGTACACCACTGCGAGGATGATCAGGAACGTAATCACCTCGTTGATGAAGTCGCCGTAGAGGAACTTGCTGTGATTGACCGTGAAATAGAGCTGGGAGAAGTCCGGCTTCCCGCCGATTGCCGCGATCAGCGGCGTTATCAGATCCCTGACGAAGGCCGAGATCACCGCGCCGAACGCCACGCCGACCACGAACGCCACGGCAAGCTCTACTAGATTTTCTCGCAGAGCCAAACGCGGCAGCGCCGAACGCCGTCAGCGCCAGTGCCGCCAGTGCCGCCAGTGCCGCCAGCTAACTAACCCGGTTGCCACCGCCGCGGCAACACGAACTCGCCGCTGGCTTCCACAGTTGGCGCGCCCCGCTCAGTGAGAATCCGGCCGTCCACGGTGGTGGTTCTGCCAGCCATGCCGCTTATCCATGCCTCCGCGACGAGCGGAGCGCCCAGCGGAGTCGGCCTCCGGTAACGCAAAGTAAGCGCTGCCGTCATCCCCGGCCGATCACCAGCGGCGGCGGCAAAGCCGAGCAGCTGATCCATTATGGCCGCGCAGACGCCGCCATGCGCGGCGTCGGGCGGGCCCTCGTAGACAGCTCCAAGGACGAACTCCGCGTGCACTGTTCCCTTGGCCGTGGTCACAATCCTGACCGGTGGGGCGAGCGGGTTCGCCTCGCCGGTCACCGGGCTGTGCGGCTGCCGCAGCCGTCCATCTGGATCCACCTCGAAGGGAATCGGGGCCGTACGGCGCCGCATGCCCAGCCGGGTAGCCAGGTCCCCGATCTCGGCTGCCGCGGCACCGAGTTCGGCGATGGCCACATCACTGAGCACCACCGCCTCCACGAGCTCGCGCGTCCTGTCGGCGAGCGAGGAGAGCGCGGTGAGCAGCGCGGGATTGGCGGCCGGCCCGAAGCTGACGATCGGATCGGCGCGACCGGCAGCCCTACCGGCGGGGGCATCAGTCATCCGTGCGGCGCCTGCTCCCTCATCCCGATCGTCCGGGCTCAATCGGCGGTCCTCCAGGCACGTTCCGCAACCGTGACCGAACACGGTTCGGGTTCGATCCGCAGCTTGTCAATCGACCAGGCGGGCGGTCAAATCAACGACCACGCGAACAAGACCGCGACACCGCGCGTGAGCCGTTAGGGATCTGCTCCGCCCGCACGACCTAACGCTCGCTTGGTACGGCGGCATGGGATCAGATGGGTTGAAGCCACGCGATCTTATTTCTGAACGGCTGCGCTGAGCCGCGTGAACGAAGCGGTGGCACGTGTCCGTTGACGGCGGTCATCGCCCGCACGACAGCGACGCAGGGTGGGTCCGCACCGCCCGGACGGCCTGGACCTCCGCTGCGTGATCCGGCCCTTGCGGGAGCCGCGCCGGGCCTCGTTACCCGCGCGAACGGCCATCGGGCACGGTGCTGGCGGGCACGGTGCTGGCGGGTGGCGGCGAGTTGAGCCAGCCATCGAGTGAATCGAGTGCCGCGGCGGCGACCGGGCGCAGCGCGGCGGCGATCTGCGCTGGCACCTCGCCCGCGACCAGCCGCCGCCCGGCCTCGTCGATGATGAGCTGAAAAACGGCGACGAGCGCCGTCGCCTGGATCCTGGCCAGGTGCGGTCCAGGGCCATCAGGAGCGGCCGCGATGATGCCGGCCACGGCAGCGGCGTGCCGATCGGATATTTCTAGGCTGAGCCTGCGCACCGCTGGGCTGACGGCGACGAGGTAGGCGAGACCGCCGCGGGCCTGTTCGGCGGGGATAGTGGCCATGCGGTCGAGCAGGGCGACCGCCTCTGGGCGCAGCGCCGCGGCCGGGCTGGATCCCGGCGCGCGCTGCGCCACCCGGGTGGTCAACCGCGCCAGGAACTCGTCGTCGCTGTCGAGGACCAGCCGTTCCTTGGTCGGAAAGTAGTTGTAGACGGTCTGTTCGGAGACGTCAGCGGCGTGGGCCACATCAGTCACCGCGACGTTCTCGTAGCCGCGCTCGGCGAACAGGGCAGCGGCGGCCGCCGCGATCGCCTCGCGAGTGCGCTGCTTCTTGCGCTGCCTGAGGCCGGATTCTGGCACGCGGCCAGGCTAGCAAATAAATTTGACTTTCAAAAAGTTTCGAGTCAACTCTAACACCATGCGAAGCACCTCCCAACCCGGCGCCTTGGCGCAGATCCTGATGCCGCTCGCCGTCGACGTCGCGGCTCCAGTCGCGCTCTACTACCTGCTGCACGGCGTCGGTGTGCACGACAGCCTCGCGTTGGTTCTCGCCGGGCTCATCCCAGGCGCCCGTACCGTGGTAGTGCTTGCCCGCGGGGGTAAGCCTGACTACCTGGCCTGGCTCATGCTCGGCCTGTTCGCGCTCAGTCTCGGCCTGCTGCTGATCACTGGCAGCCCGAGCTTCTTGCTCGCCAAGGAGTGCGCAGGCAGCGCGGCGATCGGCCTGTGGTGCCTGGCAAGCGCGCTGTCGTCCAGGCCGATGACCTACTACACGGCACGGCCCGCCATCACCTTTGGCCGGCCCGCCGCCGTGGCAGCGTGGGAGGACCTCGGGGCTCATTCGCCGCTGTTCTTGCGAGTACAACGCCGTCTCAGCGTTATGTGGGGAATTGGCCTCATCGCCGAAGCGCTGGCCCGGCTGGCAATCATCGTGCACTATCCGGTGCATGAGGCCGTGGGCCTGGTGAACATCCCTGTCGTCGCTATCGTCACCGCGCTGATGATCGCGTCTGGGCCCGCAGGCGGCAACACACTCCGGCGTCTGATCCGTGCGCACTCCTCGGCAGCCGCCGATTCCGCGACGCACAGCGCGACCGGCTCTGCCGCCCCGGCGGCGCACGACACGGCCAGCTCCGAGTCCTTGGGCACAACAGCAAATATGGCGACTTTTATGAGCCGGTCATGGGCATGCGCCAGGCCGGTAAAGTGGCATGCTGAAATGACGGTTAAAGATTATCAGCAGAGGGTAGTTAGCTCGCGGCAAAAAGTCACGCCAATGTCTAGGGGGGAATATCTGTGACCGGATTCAAGCGGAAACGAGCAGTTCTTTCGGCCACTGCGGGAGCTGCAATCGCGACGCTGGCCATCGCCGGATCACCCGCTTCTGCGACCGCGAGCACCAGCCCGCACGGCGGCACGCACGGAACCGCCTCCACCGCTAAGCGCCCGCCGCCGCGTCCATTCAAGCAATGGATCGTCACGCTGACCGCCTCGAAGGCTACGCTCGGGTCCGGCCAATCCGCGACCCTCACCGCCACAGCGAATATGAATGTCACCTCCACTCCATATTTCATTCGCATCTACGACGAGACCAACCACGCATACATCGCGACCTGCTCAACGGGCACGACGTGTGCGGCCGTGGTTCGGTGGCATGGGCTGCTCGGGATTATTCGCCCGCATTCACCCCTGATACCGCGGGTTACCGGTAGCTTCTACGAGGCGTTGATATCGGACAACTCATCCAGCTACTTGCCCGGAAATATCCAGGCGGTCGCCTGGGCGCGTATCTCCATGATCGGTTATTTCATACCTATACCCGTGCCACCACTGCAGCCGAAACCCGTCCCGCTTCCGCCCCACCTGGTCCCGCCGCCCCCGCCGCATCGGTACCCGCCAACGCATCCCAAGCCGAATCCAAACCCAAACCAGCATCCCAATGCGCATAGAGTGGTGCAGCCACATAAGATTCAGGCGCCACACAAGATCCTGGCACCACACAAGATCCTGGCACCACACAAGATCCTGGCACCACACAAGATCCTGGCACCACACAAGATCCTGACGCCACGAAAGATTCAGACGCCACGACAAGTTCAGGCACCACGCAAAGCTCAGCAGCTACGTATAGCACGGCAACCACATCAGATCCATCTGCCACAGTAGGGCGTCCGCATCTTCCGTACGCTTGGTGCGTCAGGCCAACCCGGCTTGGCGCACCAAGCGCACTTTCACTGCGCAGCGGACGTCGTGATCGCCTTGAGTGTCACATCCGGGGGCCCGAGCCCCGGGTCCTGCGCACAAGCTCAGCCAGAACTCAGAACAGCACCGACATGAACGTGCCGACCTCGGCGAATCCGGCCCGCAGGTAGGCGGCACGTGCCGGGCTGTTGAAGTCGTTGACATAGAGCGTGACCAGGGGCGCGAACAACTGCCGCGCGGCCGTCACCACGGCGGCCATGCCAGGAGCGGCAAGTCCCTTTCCACGCAGCCGCGGATTCACCCAGACGCCCTGCACCTGGCAGGCGAGCGGTGTCACGGCGCCGATCTCGGCCTTGAATACCACTCGGTCGTCCTCGATGCGGGCAAACGCCCGGCCGCTGACGATCAGTTCGGTGACCCTCGCACGGTACAGCGCGCCGCCGTCGCCGCCAGCGGGTGAGACACCGACCTCCTCGGTGAACATCGCGACACACGCGGGCAGCAGGACGCCGAGTTCGCTCAGCCGCACCTGCCGGACCGCGGGATCGGGTGGCACCCGCGGCCCCGTGGAGATGGCCATCATCGGCTGCGCAGAACGAACAGCCCTGGCCGGGCCCCAGTATGGCCGCAGAAGTTCCCACAGATCCTTAACGGCTGCCGCAGGACCCACCAACGACGAACAGCGGCGTCCCTGCCTGTGCGCACGCTCCGCGAAGGCACGGACCGCCGCGGGCGTCGCCTCGACGGGGACCAGGTTGGCCCCCGCGTAGCAAACGGATTCGAGCTGCTTGCCGTCCGAGTAGTAACCCCACATTTGCGCGCCGAGCGCGCCGGGGTCGAGGCCGCCTGAACGCACGCGAGAACTGACGAACACGTTAGCCGCCGGGTCCCGGTCGCAGAGCGCCAGAACCTCGTCGAGATCCCGGTCGTCGAGCAAGCGTACCGGTGCTGGCGGCCGATGCGCCATGGTGCGCAACACACCTCTAGCCTAGGCGATCGGCGTGTGAGCTACCCCTGCGATGGGGGGGTACAAGTGGATACTGGCGGTTCACCTGCTTGTGGACGGGACGGGAAGGGCCGGGCAGGTGGCGTTCACCAGGCCGGGACGCTGAGGCAGGGCACCGTCATCCAGGTAGCGGTTGAGGTAGCCGTCCACACAGGTATTGGGTGGATCATCGAGCGACTGGCCGTGGTTTCCGCCGCCCACCACGACAACCATCCGTGCCGACGGCAGCCGCCGGTGCGCCCGCTGCGCGCCCGCGTAGGGCGTGGCCGCGTCGAGGGTGCCCTGGATCATCAGGATGCCCGGCAGGCCGCTGCCCTTGATCTGCATCGGCTGAGCCGGTCCCCGCACCGGCCAGTATGCGCACGCCGCGTTGAACCAAGCATTGTCCCAGGCCTGGAACGGCGCCGTACGGTAGACGGTGCGGGTGTCACGGTCCCACCGCGCCCAGTCGCGCGGCCAGTTCACGTCGGCGCACTGGACAGCGTTGTAGACGGCGAACTCGTTCTCGTTCTGGGTACCAAAGGACTCGTATTGGCTGATCAGCGGGCCGGTGTCGCCGGTACGGTCGTACCCGGACAAAGCGCCGGCAAGGCCCGGCCACAGGCTGTCAGTATACCCGCCCTGCAGGAACGTGTCGTCGAACTCGTCTGGGCCGATCATCGGCCCTGATGGGCCGGAAACCGGGTGCGCCTGCAGCCTAGCCCGAACGCGGTACCAGGCCTGCCGGATCTGCGCCGCCGTTGTACCCAGCTGGTATTCGGCGTTGTGCTGGGCGACCCAGGTAAAGAACGCTGTCATCCGGCCCTGGAAAGCGTAGTCCTGCTCGATGTTGTCCTGGTACCAGACACCCGTCGGATCGACCACGCTGTCAAGAGCCATTCGCCTGACCCGGTTCGGGTAGAGCGTCGCATACACCTCCCCCAGGTAGGTGCCGTAGGAGTAGGCGAAGTAGCTGATCTTTTGCTGACCGAGCGCGACGCGGATGCTGTCCATGTCGCGGACCGCGTTCACCGTGGTCATGTACGGCAACAGCCAGCCATAGCGCTGCTCGCAGTCCGCGGCGTACGTCTTCGCACGTGCCTCGAGCACCTGCTCGTCGTGGCTGGTCGCCGGAACGTAGTTGGGCCGCACCCCGGCGAAGAACGACGTGTCGCAGTGCAGCGCCGGTTGGCTCGACCCGACGCCGCGCGGGTCGAAACCGATGATGTCGTATTCGGCCGCGACACTCGGGCTCAGGCCGCTCGCCACCACACCCGCCAGCGACAGCCCGCTGCCGCCAGGGCCGCCCGGGTTGACGAGCAGGACGCCCTGCCGCTGGCTGGCCGGCGCGGTCGCGGGCACCTCAGAAAGCGCAAGCGTGATCTTGCGACCGACCGGGTGGCTGTAGTCGAGCGGCACCTGCACGCTCGCGCACTTCATCGAACGCAGCGAGCCGGAGCAGGAATGCCAGGAAAGCGACGGCCCACGCGCCACTACAGGCGTGGATCCAGCCGCACCGCTCAAGGCCGGGTGCGCCGCCGCAGAACCCGTGTCGCACGCGGCGCACGCGAGAGCAACCATCGCGGCCACGGGCACGCCCAGTATGGCCCTGTTTATACCGGTCACGCCCCGCGCGCCGGATTTCCTTGGCCGGATCGGCCGACGTCGTATCACTACCCAAGGATAAGGATCTAGGGTGCCGATAAGGACCACCGCAACGCCGGGGAGGCGTCATGACCGAGCGCACCAAGATCATGCTTGACGAGTCCGAACTGCCCCGCCAGTGGTACAACGTCGTAGCTGACCTGCCCGAACCGCCGCCTCCCCCGCTGCACCCCGGCACGTTGCAGCCCGTCGGCCCGGGATATATACCGGCTGTGGCGGCCGACCCCGCTTTTTAGGGCCAGGCGCCTGGAGCACGCACTCGGCACCCCGGCGCGCATCTACTACAAGTACGAAGGCGTCTCCCCCGCTGGATCACACAAGCCGAACACCTCGGTACCGCAGGCGTACTACAACGCGCGGCAGGGGATCAGGCGGCTCACCACCGAGACGGGTGCCGGTCAGTGGGGCAGCGCGCTGGCCTTCAGCTGCGCACAATTCGGCCTTGAGTGCGAGGTGTGGATGGTGCGCGCTTCCTACGACCAGAAGCCCTACCGGGCCGCTGTCATGGAGGTATGGGGCGCCACAGTGCACGCGAGCCCGTCCCCGGTGACGACGGCGGGAGCGAAGGTACTGGCCGACGACCCGGCCTCGCCTGGCAGCCTGGGCATCCATCGCTATCAGTGAAGCGGTCGAAGTCGCGGGTGGCAGCGACGACACCAGGTACGCCCTCGGGAGCGTGCTCAACCATGTGCCCATGCACCAGACGGTGATCGGCGAGGAGGCGCTGAAGCAACTCGCGATGGTAGGCGAGACGCCCGACCTGATCGTGGGCTGCACGGGAGGCGGTTCCAACTTCGCCGGCCTGTTCCTGCCCTTCCTGCGGGAAAAGCTGGCCGGCCGGATGCAGCCCGTCATGCGGGCGGTCGAGCCCGCCGCGTGCCCGTCGTTCACCCGCGGGCGTTATGGGTACGATTTCGGCGACACCGCCGGGTTCGCCCCGCTGTCGAAGATGCATACCCTCGGTCATGACTTTGTGCCCGATCCGATCCACGCGGGTGGGCTGCGCTACCACGGAATGTCTCCGCTGCTTTCGCACATGTTCGAACTCGGCATCTTCGAGGCCGTCGCCAAACCGCAGCGCGCATGCTTCGCCGCGGGGGTGACCTTCGCCAGGACCGAGGGAATCGTCCCGGCGCCTGAGCCTACACACGCGCTCGCGGCGACCATCGAGGAGGCCGAGCGGTGTGCGCAGACGGGCGAGGAGAAGGTGATCCTTACCGTGCTGTGCGGGCACGGGTTCTTCGACATGTCCGCCTACCAGCGGTTTCTGTCAGGCGAGATGGACGACTACGAGCTGTCCCAGGACCGGATCGACGCAGCGCTCACCCGCCTGCCCGACCTGGATGTGTGAATTTCCGTGCTATCCGGGTGTCGGCCAGCTAGCTGTCCACGACCTGGGGGCCGGTGCCGGCTGAGGCTGGGGCTTCGCCCAGCTCATCGGCCAGGCGCAGGGCTTCCTCGATGAGAGTCGCCACGATCTGGCTTTCCGGTACGGTCTTGACGACCTGTCCCCGCACGAAGATCTGGCCCTTGCCGTTGCCGGAGGCCACGCCCAGATCGGCTTCGCGTGCCTCCCCAGGACCGTTGACGACGCAGCCCATTACCGCGACCCGCAGCGGCACCTCGAGGCCCTCGAGACCGGCGGTGACCTGGTCCGCGAGGGTGTACACGTCTACCTGTGCGCGCCCGCACGATGGGCAGGACACGATCTCCAGGCCCCGCTGCCGCAGGCCGAGCGACTCGAGGATGGCGATGCCGACCTTGACCTCCTCGACCGGCGGCGCGGACAGCGAAACCCTGATGGTGTCGCCGATCCCCTCGGCGAGCAGCGCACCGAAAGCGACCGCCGACTTGACAGTGCCCTGGAACGCCGGCCCGGCCTCGGTGACCCCGAGATGCAGCGGGTAGTCGCACCGCTCGGCAAGCTCTCGGTACGCCTCGATCATCACGACTGGGTCGTGGTGCTTCACCGAGATCTTGATGTCGTGGAAACCGTGCTCTTCGAACAGCGAGCACTCCCACAGCGCGGACTCCACAAGGGCGTCCGGCGTCGCCGTGCCGTATTTGGCGAGCAGCCGGGGATCCAGGGATCCCGCGTTGACCCCGATCCGGATCGGGATGCCGGCCGCCTTGGCCGCCCGTGCGATGTCGGCGACCTTGTCGTCGAACGCCTTGATGTTTCCCGGATTGACCCGCACGGCCGCGCAGCCTGCCTCGATCGCCGCGAAAACGTACCTCGGCTGGAAGTGGATGTCGGCGATCACCGGGATCTGTGACTTGCGCGCGATCACAGGAAGAGCGTCCGCATCGTCGGCCGAGGGCACGGCAACTCGCACGATCTGGCAGCCCGACGCGGTCAGGGCCGCGATCTGCTGCAGGGTCGCGTCGATGTCCGCAGTGACCGTGGTCGTCATCGACTGCACCGACACCGGCGCGCCGCCACCCACTGGCACGTTTCCCACCAGCAACTGACGCGACTTCCGTCGCGGTGCTAGCGCGGGTGGGGGGGTCTGGGGCAAGCCAAGATCAACAGGCATGATCAGCGATACCTCACTGGATTATGCTCACGGGATTGACGAGGTCAGCCATGATCAGCATCAGGCCGATGAAAACGATGACGGCGAAGATCCCGAAGCTGACAGGAATCAGCTTACGCATATCCACAAGACCTGGATCTGCTCTGCCCCGTAGACGCGCCACATAGGCGCGTGCCCGCTCGTAAAGCACGACCGCGATATGCCCGCCATCAAGCGGTAGCAGCGGCAGCAGGTTGAAGATGCCGACGAAGACGTTCAGCGATGCGATGATCAGTACGACGAACGCGACCTTCTGCTGCCAGCCGATGTCCGCGCCGATGACCTGGCCGGTATCGTTGCCGGCTCCGACGATGCTGGTCACCTTGCCGCCCGCAGTGCTGGCACGGTTGTGAGCGAACAGCTTCGGTATCGCCTTGGGTAGCTCCGTGATCACCGCAGCCGAGCCGCTCACGACCGTGCCGAAAAACGACCCGGTGGACCTGACCGCCTGTACCGGGTTGAGCTTGTTGTACACAACGGCCGGTGAGATGCCGAGGAAAGCGCCGGACCGGCCTTTGATCGCGGCCAGCTTGGCGCGCACGTCCACCAGCTTGCCGTGCCGTTGCACCGCGATGATGGCCTCGCCGCCCGCTGGGCGCCCGCGGATCGCGGCGGCCAGATCGTTCCATGAGTGCACCGGCGTGCCAGCGAACGCGACGATCTTGTCGCCAGTTTGCAGCCCCGCCAGCCGTGCGGGCGACCTCGGTTCGGCCGGGCTGCACGAGACCGCGCTCACGCTGGCGGGCACGCAACTGTCCACTGTGCCGATCTTTGTCGTGTTCTGATTCGCCAGGCCCACGCCGATGAACAGGCCGAACAACAACACGGCCGCCAGCGCGAAATGCATGGCCGAGCCTGCCGCCAAGACGATGACGCGCTGCCAGCCCGGCTTGCTGCGCAACGATCGGGGCTCATCCTCCGGATCGACGTCTTCGAGCGAGGTCATTCCAATGATCTTGACGAAGCCGCCGAGCGGTACCGCCTTGATGCCGTACTCGGTCTCGCCCTTCTGCGTGGACCACAGGGTCGGGCCGAACCCGGCGAAGAACTGGGTCGCCTTCATGCCAAACCGTTTGGCGGCGATCAGGTGACCGCCCTCGTGCAAGGTGATGGAGATGAGCAGCGCCGTGATGAAAATGACCCAGCCGATAAGCAGGCTCATCCGGCGGTCCTCCCCTCTGTACGCACACCGGTGCCCTTGACACCGGTCAGCTCACGCGCACGTGATCGCGCCCAGGCATCCGCGGCGAGCACGTCGCCGACAGCCGTGACGTCCTGCGCCGTCTCGTCGCACTCAGACATTACCCGCGCCACGGTGTCAACAATTCCAGTGAACGCGATCTCACCTGCCAGAAATGCGGCCACACACACCTCATTAGCCGCGTTGTACACCGCAGGGACGGTCCCGCCGGCGATGCCGGCCTTGCGGGCAAGAGACACCGCGGGGAAGGCCTGCGTGTCCAGCGGCTCGAAGGACCAGTTGTGCGCCTGGCTCCAGTCGATGGCCGGCGCGGCCCCTGGCACACGCTCTGGCCAGGCGAGTGCGAGCGAGATCGGGATGCGCATGTCAGGCGGGCTCGCCTGAGCCAGCGTGGACCCGTCGGTGAACTCGACCATGGAATGCACCACGGACTGAGGGTGCACGACGACCTCGATGCGGTCAAAGTCGATGCCGAAGAGCAGGTGGGCCTCGATGATCTCCAGGCCCTTGTTGACCAGCGTCGCGGAATTGACCGTGATGACCGGGCCCATCTTCCAGGTCGGATGGGCCAGCGCCTGCTCAGGTGTGACGTCGGCGAGTTGCGCCCGGCTGCGGCCGCGCAGCGGGCCTCCGCTCGCGGTCACAACCAGGCGGACGACCTCGTCGGCGCGGCCGCCGCGCAGGCATTGGGCGAGCGCCGAATGCTCCGAGTCGACAGGCACGATCTGACCCGGTGCGGCGCGGCCCGCGACCAGCGGGCCGCCGACGATGAGCGACTCCTTGTTGGCGAGCGCGAGTGTCCTGCCGGCCTCGATGGCAGCGAGTGTGGAGGCGAGCCCGGCAGCGCCCGTCACGGCGTTCAGCACGACGTCACAAGGCCATGCCGCGACTTCCGCGACGGCGGACGGCCCGGCGAGAATCTTCGGCACCCGGAAGTGGCCGCTGGAGTAGCCACGTCGCTGCGCCTCGGCGTAACAGGCGAGCTGCACGTCCTGGGCGGCGGTGCCACGCTCCACGCCAATGACCTCGGCCCCGAGTTCGAGCGCCTGCTCGGCGAGCAAGCGTGGCTTCCCCCCGCCGGCCGCCAGGCCGGTCACCCTGAACCGGTCGGGATTCCGTCTGACGACGTCGATGGCCTGGGTGCCAATCGAGCCGGTCGAGCCGAGGATGACAAGGTCGCGATTCCGTGGCTGCGGTGGCTGCACGACGTCATTCTTCCGCGCCCGGCCAGCCTGGTGGAACCTCGGTACCGCTGGCTGTGCCATCACGCCTCGCAGAGAGGTCAACTTTTACAATACGTAGCAGACTGATTGCAATTTGTGGATCATACTTGACACATGAGGCCGACGACGCCGCCAGCCCTGCCGTCAGTGCACGCGCTGCTGGCGCTCGCCCGCGTGCTCGCCGTCAGCTGCGCGCTCGCCGCCGCCACTGGTACCGCCGCCACTGGTACCGCCGGCCCAGCACTGGCCGGGCCATCACCGGCCAGCCCGGCGGCAGCCAGCCCGGCAGCAGCCAGCCCGGCGGCAGCGATGTCGGGTGCACGCGGCCGCGCGGCGCACACGGCGCTCGAGCGCGGGCACCGCGCCGGATGGTGGGATCTGGGGCAGCAAGCCGGCCAGCAGCGGTACGCCGCGCATCGCGCGGCGCTGAGCATGGCGGCGCTGGGCATAACAGAGCATTCAGCGGCTGTGACCCCGGCCGAGCAGGCGCGTGCCGTGCGGTACTGGACCACAGCGCGGATGGCCGCTGCGCGGCCAGCAGTCGCGCCACGCGACAGCGCAGCGGGTGCCAGCACATACCGCGCGCCACGCGACAGCACAGCGGGTGCCAGCACACACCCCGCGCCGCGCGCCAGCGCATCGACACACAGCACAGCCACGGACAGCGCAGCCACCGACAGCGCAGCCACGGACAGCGCAGCCACGGGCGGCGCATGGACGGAAGGCTCAGCCAGGGATAGGGGCAACACGCCCGTCAGCGCCGTGGCCGCCGTACCCGCCCATCCGCCAGCCGCCGCGCCCGCCCTGGTGGCCGAGCCGAGGCCGGCCGCGATACGCAGCAATACCGCCGCAGCGGGCTGGCCGGGTGGTGGCGCGGTCGGCCGGACGACGGGCAAGGTTTTCTTCACGATGGACGCTCAGGATTACGTCTGTTCGGGCGCCGTCGTGGCGAGCGCGAATGCCGACGTGGTGATCACCGCTGCGCACTGCGTCAAGAACGGGACCGGATCCTGGGCGGTCAACTGGACGTTCGTACCCGGATTCGCGCAAGGCAGCCGCCCCTACGGCAGCTGGACCGCGCAACACTTCTTCGTTGCGCCCCAGTGGAGCCGTGCGGCCAACGACAACGATGACGTCGCCTTCGTCACGCTTAACCCGCGGCACTCCGGGCGCCGGATCAGCCGCATCGGGAGGGTCGTCGGCAGCCAGCCGATCAAGTTCGGTCAGCGGACCGCGGAAGAGTTCGCATTCGGGTATCCCGCCGAACCCCCCTACAACGGCGCAGGGCTCTTCTACTGCAGCGGCCGGGTCACGGGGGACCATTTCCACGCCAGCCAGGACTCGGGCCTGCGCTGCCAGATGACGGCCGGATCAAGCGGCGGCCCTTGGCTGTCCGGATTCGATCCAGCAACGGGGACGGGGACGATCACGTCAGTGAGCAGCTTCAAATACAGCGCCGACCCGTCGACGCTGTACGCGCCGCCGCTCGGCGCCGTGGCGCGCGCCCTGTTCCGCCAGGCAGCCCGCAGTTAAGCGCAGTACGCCAAGCTGCGGCAGCGGGCTCCAGAACCGTGAGCCAATCACTCAGCCGCGCCGCAGTACCACTTCTCGCGGTCATATCATTACAGTAATGTGAAAAAGGTTGTGGGTCTCGGTGATGGCCGTGCCCACGGGGGCAGGATTCGTGAATGCAACGGAGGGCGGCGAGCAAACAGGCTCGGAGTCAGAGCGGCCGGAAACCCGCACGCGCGGCGGCCGGTCCGCTCGTGGACGCGACCGCGCTGACCACGGCTCAGCGCGCCGGTGTTGCCTGCGTGAGCTGCCACAAGAAATGGCCGCGCCCATCGGTGCCTGCCGGGCACCTCGCGAACGGCCAGTTATTGTACAGATGCGACGACTGCGTCGTGGTGACGGAACTGGCAGTGACGGAACTGGCAGTGACGGAACCGGCAGAGGAAGTGCCACAGCGCCGCCTTCTCCGGCGTCGCAGGCCGGCAGACTAGGGCATGCTGCGTGGATCCTCGGCGGCGCGAAGACACCGCCCACGACCCCAGGCGACGACGGGAGTTGTGGACAGCCCTATCGTCGTCGATAGCCAAACTACCGGCTCCTCGAGAACAAGCAGGGCTTTGCCGGCCGCCCCCTGGATCACCGCCCGCATCCGCCAAGATCCACGAAACGCTCCCTAGCGGTCAGCCGGGTTGTGAGCCGACGATGGCCGGAGAGCCGGCGATCGACTTCCACGCATTAAGCCACGCCGCCCATCCTGTGCAGTCACGCTTGCCGTTGCCGCAGTCGGTACCTGGCAGGTGCGCGAACGCCACCTCGTTCAGATACGCCTGGTCAGCGACGTGGTAGCGGCCGCAAGTCGCGCGGCCGAGCCTGGCGCAGGCGTCCGGGTTAACTGGCGCGGTGCCGTTCCACTCGGCGACCTGCTGCTGGACGCGCGGCGTCAGCGACCACGCGAGCCACTTGTACATGCAGTTGGGGTCGCGAGCCTGCGCGCTCATCAGCCAGAAGCTGACTGCCCCCGTCGTTCCCTGCGCAGGATCGGCGGCCGCGACCTTCCGGCCGGCCCGGGCGAGGATGTCCACGTGGCGAGGGAGCACTGCTCCGAGTACCGCGTTGCCGGTGGCGAGGCCGTCGATCGCCTGCTGATCGAGTGACCAGTACGCGGCGATACTCCGTCGCATGTCCTTCAGCAGGCCGGTAGCCGCCGCGAACTGCGTGCTGTCGAGTTCGTACGGGTCGGTGATGCCAAGTGCGGGCCGCGCCGACTTGAGGTACAGGGCCGCCAGGGCGATGGTGAACGGACTGTCCGGAAGCATGATCTTCCCGGCATAGCTGGACGCCGGATCGAACAAGGCGGCCCAGGTGCGCGGGGGCGGCCGCACCGCTGGCGTCGCGTAACCAAGCACGTAGGCATCCCAGACGTACGGCACCCCGTAGGTCTTACCCTTCGATATCGCTGCCGCCTGGCTGCGCAGCGTGCGGCTGAGGGCCGGGTAGCCGCCCACGATCTGGACATTGAGCGGCGCGATCGTCCCAGCGCTGATGAGCTGGCCTGCCACCGCCGACGGCGCGACCACACCGTCGTAGTAGTTGGCATGCAATCGGAACGCCGCCTGGATCGCGCTGACGTTCGGCACCTGCGTGTAGCTGACCTGGCAGCCGGTTCGATGCTCGAACGCGGTTACCCAGTCGACGCGGGGGTCGGTGCTGCCATCCTCGACGTAACCGGGCACGCCGAGCAGCCGCAGCGCACCCTCGCCTTTGCCCACCGAGGTCAGCGGCCGTAGTGTGACCTGGCGGCTCTGGCTGGCGCACGCCGTGAGGAGCGTCAGCGCCGCGATGAGCATCGCGCCGAGGGCCCCGCGCGCGGTGCGGCCGGCGCCACGGCCGGCCCGCGTCACCACCGTCACGAGCGCCGCGACAGATCCTCGTGCCTCGTGCCGCTGGCGGCTGCCGACCCTTGTCCCCTCCACAGCATCATGAGCCTAGCGGTGCGGGCCATCTTGTGCTGAACGCGGCGCGGGCCGCCGCCGCCTTGGTTAGCGCAAGGCAGTGATCCGCCTGGCGAGGGCGAAGTCAGCCGAGGTCAGGCCGCCGGCCGAGTGGGTTGACAGGGTCAGCGTCACGCGGTTCCACTGAATCGTCATGTCGGGGTGGTGATTGACCTGCTCGGCCAGATGGCCGACGGCGGCGGCGAACAGCATCGCCGCGCGGAAGTCTTTCAGCTCCGCGGTCGTGACGATCTCGTTTCCTTCGCGGTTCCAGCCCGGCGCCTCGGCGATTTCCCGCGCTACCGCTTCCTCACTCAGCAATTCCATTTCTCTCCTCTCACGCCAAGCCGCTCCCCAGGGCGCCGCGCAGGCGGTCGGCGTACTCGCTGGCCTCCTCCTCGCTCGCGTACCTGGTCCGTGGCCAGAAGAAGCCACGCAGGCCGTCCTTACGGTTGCGCGGCACGATGTGCACGTGCAGATGGGGGACGCTCTGGCTGACGCGGTTGTTCATCGCGACGAACGAGCCAGCGGCGCCGAGTCCTTCCTCCATCGCGGTCGCGAGCCGCCGCGCACGGGAGAAAAGCGGGCCGACGCAGCGCCCAGGCAGGTCCGCGAACGTCGGCACGTGCGCGCGCGGGATGAGCAGAACGTGCCCCTTGAACAAGGGCCTCGCATCGAGAAAGGCGATCGCGTCGGCGTCGCCCTGGACCACGTGGGCGTGACGCTCACCACGGGCGATCTCACAGAAGACGCACTCATCCACTCCACCATCCTGGCGGACAATAAGGGCTGGCGCGCGCAGCGGGGGCTGAGGGTCGGGCGGGCAAGGCGGGAAGCCCGGGCGGGGCGGCAGAAAGCCCAGGTTCCGGACCAGTCGCTGATAGGCTTTGCCGCAGCCGTAACACGGTAAGAAAGGCGTAACCGTTACGAATGCGTACGGAAAACCCACGGGAGCCAACCGCGGGTACAGCAGGGGCAGCACAGCAGGGATGGCCTTGCGGTGGCTTTGAGCCTGCGGGCGGCGCGGATGGGGCGGCATCGAACACTGAGAATCCGGCTGCGTCGATGTGAGTGGAGTTTATGACAGCGCCTGACACGACAGGAGATCCGGCACATGGCGCCGGGGGCTCGCCCGCGGACCATGCTGACCGTGGCACTGCCGACCGTGGCACTGCCGACCGTGGCCAGGCCGACGAACAGCGGGCCACGCCGCTGCTCCAGGTGCACCAGGGTCTCGGCGCCACGCTGACGCCCTTCGCCGGCTGGCTGATGCCGCTTCGCTACGCGAGCGAGACGGCCGAGCATAACGCCGTGCGCGCCGCCGCGGGCCTGTTCGACCTGTCGCATATGGGCGAGATCTCGGTTACCGGACCCGATGCAGGCGCCGCGCTCGACTACGCGCTCACCGGCAACCTCTCTGCCGTCGCGCCAGGCCGCGCGCGCTACACCATGATCTGCGCAGCCGATGGCGGGGTGCTCGACGATCTCGTCGTCTACCGGCTTGCCGACGACCAGTACTTCGTTGTGGCCAACGCGGCCAACGCCGCGCTGGTGTATCAAGAACTGGCCGACCGCGCGGCGGGCCACGACGCCGAGGTCCGGGACGTATCACTCGACTACGCGCTTATCGCGATCCAGGGACCAAGCGCGGCGGCCATCCTCGCGCCCCGCGCCGAGCGCCTGGATCGCGCCCCGCTCGCGGACCTGAAATACTACGCGAGCGTGCGCGCGGTCGCGTGCGGCGAGCCCGTGCTGCTCGCCCGCACCGGTTACACCGGCGAGGACGGATTCGAGCTGTTCTGCCGACCTGATGACGCCGTAGCCGTGTGGACCGCGCTTGCCGACGCTGGAACCGGCGACGGGCTCATCCCCGCAGGCCTTTCCGCACGCGACACGCTCAGGCTTGAAGCGGGCATGCCGCTGTACGGCAACGAGCTCAGCCGGGACGTGACGCCGTTCGAGGCCGGTCTCGGGCGGGTGGTCAAGTTCGACAAGCCGGGTGACTTCGTGGGCCGCGAGGCGCTCGCCGCACGGGCCCGGGCCGGGCCACGCAGCAGGCTGATCGGCCTCATCGGGCGCTCCCGGCGAGTTCCACGGCACGGCTACCCGGTGATGCTGGATGGGCAGGTGATCGGTACGGTAACAAGCGGTGCGCCGTCGCCGACACTCGGCAGGCCCATCGCCATGGCGTATGTGCGGCCGGACGCGGCGGGCACCGGGGACATGGCCGCGGACATCCACGGCGAGGCGCGCCACGCC
>DATIYI010000055.1:0-56495 GCA_035517695.1 Streptosporangiaceae bacterium | reverse complement strand
CTGCTCGGCACGTCCGTCCCCCTCCGCCTCGACGCAGCGTGACGAGCGTAGCCACGAACGGAGGTCCCTCCAGGCCCAGTCAGACAGCAAAAGCCCAGGTCAGCACCGCAACCCCGTAGTAGAAGATCACGTAAGGACGGCTTAGAAACCGGCGAGGGACTCAACAGTTGCGCTCGAGCCCACGCCATCGTCGCGCAGCATGCGCAGGACGTCACGGTACATGACCGCCTTGATCTCGCCCAGGGTGCGCGGCGGCTTACCCGCGAGCGGCCGGGCGATAGCGAGCGCCGCGTCGAGCACCGTGCCCGCGTCCGCGACCTCGTCGATGATACCGGCGGCGAGCGCCTCGTGACCGCCGTAGCGGCGGCCTGTGGTCATCGCCGCATGCGCCGTGGCGACGGGCAGCCGCGACTGGATCAGTGCGCTCATGGCAGGGGTGAAAACGAGTTCAAGGTCGATCCCGGGCAGGCAGAAGTAACCGCGGTCGGCGCGCATCACGCGGAAATCGTGCGCGAGAGCGACCATGGCGCCTGCGGCGAAGCAGTGACCCTGGATGGCCGCGACGGCCGGAACAGGCAGGGCGAGCAGTCTGGCGAGCAGGCGGTGCACCGATGTCAGGTAATCGTTGAGCTGGCTGCTGTTGGCGCGCACCCACGCCAGGTCAAGGCCGGTGGACCAGCATTTTCCCGTTGCGGCAGTGACGAGCGCCTTCGGGCCCGCCGCGGCCTCGACGCGGTCGAGCGCCTCGTTGAAGCCGGCGATCCAATCCGGATGGAGCCGGTTCTCCCCATCACCGAGGCCGAGGACGAACACGTCCCCATCGCGCGTCAGGTCCAGGGTTCTTGGTGTTCCAGGCATTCACGCCCCAATTCCGAGCAGCCGGATATTCCGACCTAAATTACTTGAAAGTAACATGAGGGCAGGCAGGAACCGCAAGTCGGCCCTCATAGCGCCCCTCGCCGCTGAAGCTGGTTGAAGGCGGCCCAGCCAACCGGCACCGGGAGCCAGAACGTCAGCAGCCGGAACAGCAGCACGGCGGCTAGCGCGGTGGCACCGTTCAGCCCGGCGGCGGTGAGGCCCGCGGAAAGGGCGACCTCGACGGCGCCGAGTCCGCCAGGCGTGGGCGCGGCGGATCCTATGGCGCTGCCGGTGAGGTAGACGACGGCGATGCTTACCAGGGCGACAGAACCGCCAAGCGCGCGCACGCACGCGGCGAGGCAGAGCACGTACGCCGCGGTCAGCAGGAACGCGCCGCCGAGGCCCTCCGCCAGCTTCCGTGGGTTCTGTGCCAGGTCGAGCAGCCGGGGGAGCACCTGACTGAGCACGGGCGTGAGGCGGGCGCGCAGCAGGCGGCGTCCGGGTGGCAGGGCGATGGCGATGAGCACGAGGACGAGCAGCACAGCCAGTACGACGTAGGCCCACGTCGGCGGCTTGAGAGCATGGAAATGCACAGTGCCGGTGAGGGCGGCGAAGACGACGAGCATCAGCATGTGAACGAGGAACGCCGCGACCTGCGCGGCGCCGACGCTCGCCGTCGCCCTAGCCGGAGATACCCCGCTGCGCTGCAGGTATCGGATGTTGAGCGCGGCGCCACCGACGGCCGCCGGCGTGACAAGCGTGACGAACGAGGCGGCCACCTGGGCGAGCAATGTGCGGGCGAATTTCAGCCGCTCGAGCACAAAGCCGGAAAGCGAAATCGCGGCGGCGGCGTAGGTGAGCGCGGAAAGGACGAGGGCCACGATTGTCCAGCGCCAGTCCGCCTGCCGTACCAGCCTGATGAAGTTGACCTTGGCGAACTGGCCGGCCAGAATATACGCCGCGAAGACGCCGGCGACGAGGCTGATGATCGTGCGCAGCCGCACCCGAGCGAGTTGGACGCGCGCGACCTGGCCGTCGGGCACCGCGGCGAGCAGCCGCTCGCGAAGCGCGGGCAGCACGTCGGCGCGGCGCCGCAGTGCGGCCCGGGTCGAACGGTAGAGCGCGAGCGGCTGCAGCAGTGGCACCGTGCCCGCGAGCCTCGCCGCGCCCATTTCACCGATCGCCACATCCGCCGCCCGGTCGGGCCCCACAAGGAGCGCGAATTCGGCGAGCAGTTGGGCCAGGTCGAGGCGGATTTGCAGGTCACTTGCTGCCACGTCACCATTACTGGGATCGAGCAGCACGACCTCGCCGGCCGCATTGATAAGGATGCGATCGGCGGTGAGTGCACGGTGCGTGACGCGGCGGGCGTGCAGCCGCCGCACCATTTCCAAGACCCGCCGCAGCTGCACGTCGGTTGGCTCGCTCCGCAGCTCGCTCAGGGTCACCCCGTCCTCGTGCGTGTAGACGAGCACGAACGCGTCCGGGCCTGCCCGTACGAGCGCGCGCAGGCGCGGTGTATTGACGCCCGCGTCCTCCGCCGCGTAGCAGAGCAGCGCGCGGCGTTCGAGCGCCCGCTCCTGCGACAGCGGTGCGGTGCGGGCGATCTGACGCCGCAGCCGCAGCCCACGGTAGAACCGGTACAGCGCGTCGGCGGCCTCCTGATCACGGTCGAACACGTTGACGTCCAGGCTGGTGCCGTCGTGCGCAGTTGCCGCGTACATGCGCGTCACAGGGTGCATCTCTGGCACACGGCGCATCTCGGTCAGCGGGATGCCGACCGTGCCTATGGCCGCGGCGATCTCCCCGGCGGGCGGCCGCTGCGACGGCTGCCCGGCCGC
Source organism: Streptosporangiaceae bacterium (assembly GCA_035517695.1). Lineage (GTDB taxonomy): Bacteria > Actinomycetota > Actinomycetes > Streptosporangiales > Streptosporangiaceae > DATFVJ01. Next base: position 53,796 of record DATIYI010000055.1, on the reverse strand, counting down.
GTACCGTACGCCCACGCCGATCGTCCGGCCGAGAATCAGCGTGATGAGCAGCGACAGCACGGTCGTGTGCCCTTCCACCAGGTTCGCGGCGCAGTACACAAGGAGCGAGGCCAGGAGGGCGTTACGCCAGCGGGGCCGCCCGCTGAGGCCGATCACCGTAACATACGCGGCCAGCGCCGCCAGGTAGCCGTCGAGCGGAACGGTGACGGCGACGCCGCCGTGTGTCACGGCGAGGGCCTTGTAGAGGCGCGCGGCGGCGTGCAGCCGCAGGAGCGTATTCGCGGCCACGACGACAGCGAGCGTGATGGCGCTGGTGAATACGGCCTCGGCGAGCCGCCGTGACTCGCCGCGTGCGAGTTGGCGGACGGCCAGCGCCACGGGCAGCACAAGCAGAGCCAGTGCCGCCACGAGGCCGAGCAGGGCGAGCAGAGCGCCGGGCAGCCGGTGGCCCGCCGCGGCGATATCGGCTTCTGCCCCCGTTTCCGTTGCGTGCGCTACCAGGCCCGCGCCCGTAAGCAGGGCGATCGCGACGCAGCCGAATACCAGCCGCAGCAGGTCGACTGGCCTGCGGATCCGGGGCTGGAGGTGGTCCTCGACCATCAGCGCAGCGGCCGGCGCGCCATCGCCCGACGCCACGCTGGCGGAGGGCGCCGTGCCACTGGGCGAATCCGGGCCGGCCCTGCCCACCGCAGGCGGGATTCGTCGAGGCCGCGTCACCCGTCGATCGTTTCACCAGGTAACCCGAGCCGTACAGGTGGCCTTGATCGCACAATCGAGATCATCCGTGGCTGCTGGCACAAGATGGCCCATCGTTGCCCCGGTGGACGCGACCAAAGGGTAAGGGCCGACAGGTTCCGGTGCTGGCAACTGATCCCTGGGTCCCCGGGGCCATACTTAACGGCTGCCGCGTGGCGCACCTCCTGGATCGGTACTTCCAGCCACGGTGCGCGGGATCAGTGCTGCGTCAGATGGATGACGCCGACGTCGGATGGGCCGCCAGGGCCCGGGGGCAGCTGGACACGGGTCAGGAACCTTCACGGCCGGCTCCGTATCGCATGAACGCGGTGAGCGCGGCGATGACCACGGCGACCGCGATGCCGATGAAGAGGATGTCGTTGCCGCCATGGAAGTCGACCAAGACATCGACGAAGCTCACCGCGGCAACCAGGACGAGCATCGAGACGACCCGCGCCTTCAGGTCGTTCAGGTCGTTCATGACGAGCCAGACGGGCAGGTGGGCACGCCGTTCGCCGCGCCCGGCGCCGCTGATGAACAGTTCGTAGAAGCCGATCGCGGCGATGAGCAGGGTCGCGCCGATAAGGAACAGGTCCACGACCACCAGGAAGATGCCGATCCTGTTCCCCACGGGGAACGGATGGGGGAAGACGTCGATGGCCAACCAGATGAACAAGGCGCTGCCATAGACGAAACTACCTGCGGCGGCGACGACCAGCACGACGACGGGTATCAGCACCAGCCCGCGGGCGAGCACAAGGCCCCACTCGAAACTAGCTTCGAGCCTGCTGGGCTGATCCGTGTTTTGCCCGGCGGCAGGTGGGGGCGGCGTGGCAGCGGGCGGGTACGGCGGCGCGTCCCGGGGCGGGTCCGGCGGCGGCGTACGGCTGCCCTCGCCGTAGGGCTCACTCACCCCGGGCTCGCCCGGCGGACTGCGCGCGCCCCGCGGGCAGCGCGCGCCTGGTAGACCGGCTCAACCGACGACGCCCCTTTGTTGCTAGTGGTTTGGTTCTTGCCAACGTATATCTCCGGTGGCTGCTGCGGTCCGCGGCTGGCTCGGCCAGCCGGGACCTTACCCTGACCGCGGTCCGATGCCTCGGATGATCACCGCCTTGGACGTCGCTGCCCATTCGTCCGCGAATGCCCAGGGCCGGTCCTGGATGGAAGTGCCGCTGTGCGTACGCATGTGGTATCTGGGCCGCACGGGCGGTGCCGTGACCCCAGGCGAGCAACGGGAAACCACGAGCATCGCCGCGCGGCTGCGCCCACCAGCCGCAGACGACCGGCCGGCGCCAGGCGCGGCGGTCAGCAACGACGTGCGGCGCGGCAGCGGCAGCTTCGCGCTCAGGCGGCGTGGGTATTGCCAGGTGGCGGGCTGGTTCTTGCGATCCCGGCCAATGCGGCCACCGAGGTACGCAACGAGGTTTCCAGCACCCTGCAGCGGCGGCGAGGATCCATCACGTTCGCGCCGATCGCGGCCAGGTCCTCCGGTCCAGGAGTGAGTACGGTGACCGCGGTGCCGGCCGACCGCAGGCGTTCCACCTCGCGGCGCATACCCAGCGTGACCAATCGACGAACGCGCCGCTCAAGCCGCTCATGTGGCAGCCGCGGCCGGTCAATCACCAGGCTTGCAAGCGGTGCAAGCACGAAGACCTCGTCCAGACCCGCGTTGGCCAGCAGCCCTGCCGACGTCGCCGATCGCAGGCCCCCATCCACGTAGCGCCGTCCCCCGATCACCATTGGCCGGTACCAGCCTGGGATCGAGCACGACGCTACGACCGCGTCGGGCAGTGCCGCGGGCGGCGCCCCAGCCTGCCCGAACACCACCCGCCGCCCTGAGTCGTAGTCCACCGCGACGATCCAGGTCCGGCCATCGCGCGCCCACTCGAATCCCGCTCCGCCGTCAGCATTAATACCAGCACTATCAGCATCACTTGTGACAGAAGCATCAGAGGTAACAGAGGCATCCAAAGAAACTGAAGCATCAGAAGTAATATCGGTACGAACAGCAGCAGCACCAGGATCGCCAGTACCGAGGGCATCGACTGCACCGAGGGCGGCGTCCACCGAATCCACCGCGGCGATGGCATCCACGACGGCGGCGGCATCGGGCAGCCCGGATTGACCTGGGCCCAACAGCCCGCCGCGCCCGGTGTCGGTCACGTACCTGCCGTGCCCGGTGTCGGTCACGTACCTGCCGTGCCCGGCGGGCCGGCCGTGTGGCGGCGGCAGATGCGGCCAGGCATGCGACGCCATTGTGTGCACCATCGCGTGCAACACGGCATGCCGGGCGCGTCCCTGCGGAACCAGCGCACTCGCCGCCACCCACGGACTCATCCGATGCGGCGCCCGCATCGCCGCGAGCACCAATCGCGGCGAACCCACCCGCAGCAGCGGCGGCGGCGGCAGACCGCGACTACCCAGATCGGGAGGCCCCAGCGCCGCAAGACGCCCGACGGCCCCGCCGCGCTGGTGCGCGACCATCTCGTCCACGTTCACCCCGCACCGCAGCGCGGCTGCGAGCACGCTGCCAGCGCTCGTCCCCATCACGAGCTCGGCCTCGCCTAGCCCGAACCCAAGCCGTTCCTGCACCGCGGCCAGCGCACCAACCATCCAGGCTGCGCCTAGCACGCCACCCGCACCCAGCACCAGCCCCACCCGTGGACCACCAGCGCCGACAACCTTAGGAGCCATACCCACCTCCGCCGACTCCGCTGCCGACAGCATCTCGTTAAAGACATACCCGTTAAAGACGCGTAACAACGACATATCCGCCGACTATCTTGGCTGGTGACTTGGAGCATAGCGTGGTCAGCGGGGGAAAGATGCTGATACGGGCAGGCGCGCCAGCTGTGCGAGGGTTTGCCAGCCAGGCCGCCGCGGGAGCGGTGAGCCATGGATCGGAGGTGAGCCATGGATCGGATGAGCACGCTTGACGCCGGGTTCTTCTTCGTCGAGCACGATAACGTCCCGATGCATCTTGGCTCACTCGCGGTGTTCGAAGGTCCTGCCCCGAGCTACGACGACCTCGTCCGGTTGCTCAGTGCGAAGCTGCCGCTTGTGCCGCGCTACCGTCAGTTGGTGCGGGCGATGCCGTTGCAGATCTTCCGCCCGGTCTGGGTTGACGACGCGCACTTCGAGATCAGCTATCACGTGCGGCATGCCGCCGTGCCCGCGCCTGGCGAAGCCGAGCAGTTGCGCACGCTGGCTGCCAAGATCTTCGCCCAGCGCCTTGACCGGGCGAGGCCGCTCTGGGAGGCGTGGCTACTCGAAGGCCTGGAGGGTGGCCGCTGGGCGCTCATCTCAAAAGTTCATCACTGCATGGTGGACGGCATCGGTGGTACCGACCTGATGACGGTGGTATTCGACGTCGGCCCCGACGCCCATCCTGTCGCGCCGGTGCCCTGGAATGCTCGCCCGTCGCCCTCCCTCATCTCCCTGGTAGCCACCGGGCTGCGTGACAGCATCACCGGCCCGCTCAGTGAGCTGGCGAGCGTGCCGGCGGTCTTGCTGCAGCGGTTGCGCACCCCGCGTCAGCTAGTAGGCTTCGGCCTCGGTCTGACCGCGAGCGCGCGACGGCTCGCCACCCGCTCGGTGAGTTCGCTGAACGGTCCCATCGGGCCGCACCGGCGGTGGGACTGGACCACCGCGAGCTTGAGCGAGGTTAAGGAGATCCGCCGCACCATGGGCGGCACGATAAACGACGTGGTGCTCGCTGTGATCACGCGCGGATTCCGCGATCTTCTCGAGTCACGCGGCGAGCTTGAGGATGGGCTGGTTGTGCGCTCGCTGGTACCGGTCTCGGTGCGGACAGAAAGTGAGCACGGAGCCACCACCAATCGCGTGTCCGCGGTGCTGGCCAACCTGCCGGTCGGCGAGCCGGATCCGGTCAGGCGCCTTGCCCTGCTGCGCAAGCAGATGGACGATATGAAGCATACTCACCAGGCCGTGGGTGCCGAGGTCCTGACGGAGATGCTCGGTTTCGCCGCCCCGACGCTGCTCGCACTCGGCACCCGGGCCGGGTTCCGGCTTCCCCAGCCCCTGATCCAGACGGTGACCACGAACGTGCCTGGGCCGCGTTTCCCGCTATTCATCTTGGGCCGCCAGATGGTGGCCGTCTATCCCTACGTGCCGATCGGCGACAACGTGCGGATCTCGATCGCGATCTTCTCCTACCTGGACCGCTTCTCCTTCGGCATCACCGCCGAGCTCGACGCCGCGCCCGATCTCGATGTCCTTATCCAGGGGATCGGCCGCGGCGTCGCCGAATTGAGGGACCGTTCGGCCGGCGCGCGGCCGACTGCCGCCTCATGAGGCGAAGACCTTTAAGGACCAAGGACTCTGCCTGTTCGTCATCCTGGGGCTGTTGCTGCGGGCGCTCGTCGCGCCCTTGATCATTACCGCCACGGTGGTGCTGTCGTCCGCCGCCTCGCTCGGCGTCAGCGCGGTCGTCTTCAACCACATTTTCAAGTTTGGCGGCGCAGACACCGCATTCCCCCTGTTCGTGTTCGTTTTCCTGGTGGCACTCGGCATCGACTACAACATCTTCCTGATGGCGCGGGTGCGGGAGGAGACAAGCAGGCGCGGCGCACTCATCGGGCTGGCCGCCACTGGAGGCGCACTCATCGGGCTGGCCGCCACTGGAGGGGTGATCACCTCAGCCGGCCTCGTGCTGGCGGGCACTTTCGCTGTCCTCGGCACGATTCCGGTAACTTTTCTGGCCGAGCTAGGCGTCACGGTCGCCTTCGGCGTGCTCCTCGACACCATCGTGGTGCGGTCGGTGCTGGTCACCGCACTCAATCTAGACATCGGCCGACTGATGTGGTCGCCGAGCAGGCTCGCGGGCAAACCGGACCCGGCGCCGGATGCTCTCGGCGAAGAACCCGCGCTCGTCTGGTGACCCAGGGTCACCCCCGGCGTCCGGATCAGGGGAGCCATCAGGGACGCAAGGCCGGGTCAGGCTCACCGGGCCGCAAGTGGTCGGCAGGGCATGCTTCGTGGATCTTCGGCGGCGCCAAAGATGCCGCCCACGACGACCGGGGTCGTAGACGGCACCGTCGTCGTCGCCGATAGCGCCACTATCGGCTCGCTGGCAGCAGCACGGGCCTTGCCGGACGCAACCTGGATCACCGCCCGCATCCCCCAAGATCCACGAAACGCGCCCTAGATACGACGGCGGGATACGCGCCGGGCTGTGCGCCGGCCGGTACGCCGTGCGACTCTGCGTGAACCGATCATCATGTGCCTCCATCCGGGTGTGAGGGCGAGTCGTCAGGACGCCGCTGCCGCGGCCGTTTCCATCTCGTGCAGTTCCTCCGCTTCCTTGGCGGACATCAGGCCGATCTCGACGAGGTCGAGCGGGCTGATGAAACCGTCGCCGAGCCGGAAGCCGCCAGCCCGCGCGATCGCGTCGCGAAGCGGCACAGCCCAGTGATGCTCGAGCAGGATGAGCGCCGCTGCGGAGTCGTTAGGGATGTCCTCGATCACATCCCATTCCTCCTGCTCGGAGAAGACACGCACACCTTGCGCCGCTTCCTCCGCGCCCGCGATCGCGCCTGCTTCTGCTCCCTCTTCGCCCTCGATGCCGAGCCCGATGAGGGCGCCGATCTTGCTGCCGAGCTCGATGGCCTCCGCCTCCGACAGGTTGCTGAGGTGCTCCACCTCCAGGTCACCGTCCGCGTCCTTGTAGACGGCCATCGCATCGATCACGCGGACGGTGTCGCTCTCGCGAAGCCGCTCAAGTTCATTGATGATCTCGCCATGGAAGTCAGGATGGTTGAAGCCAAGTACCAGCAGTTGCACCGGTCCTATCGCCATATCGTGCCCCTTTCTTTGGAGTCGGCCGGCCGGTTCCTTCGTACCCGGTGCGGGTTGCGCCGACGTAGTTCCCACCCGGCTTGCTACCCGCAAGCTTGCCGTCGCGGCTGCGCCGGCGCACCACCCCGCCCGGGTGATGCCACGCGCCCCGAACCCTCGGCGAGGCAACAGGCACTTTGTGATGACCAACGGCCCTGCCGCTGATCGGCTCCGGCGCGCACCATATGTCGCGACGCCCACGCCCTGCCCATCACGCTGGCGCGTAGCCGAACTGGCGGGCAGCGAAGCACCGCGCCTGTGTACCGCACGGGACAGGCGTCGGCCAGAGGAGGCATGCACCGATGAGCCCAAAGCCAGCCGAATCGGCACCGGGTAAGCGAGCACCGGGTAAGCGAGCACCGGGTGAAGCGGCATCTGCTCGACGAGCACCGGGTAAACGACCGGGTGACTCAGCACCCCATGTTTCACCGGGCAGCGCCGAGCGACCGCACCGGCCGCCAAAAGATCGGGCGAAAGGTCTCACCATCGCGGTGACGGGGCCTACCGGCGCCATCGGCAGATCGGTCATCCGTGCGCTTGAGGCCGATGACCGGGTGGATCGCATCCTTGGCATGGCCCGCAGGCCGTTCGAGCCTGCCGCACTAGGCTGGCGCAAGACCGAGTATCGCCAGGGTGACGTCGTGGACCGCGACGCTGTTGCCAAGTTCGTGGCCGACGCCGACGTGGTCGTGCACCTAGCGTTCGCCATAGTCGGTGGACGCGAGGAGAGCCGCAAGATCAACTTGGGCGGCACGCGCAATGTCTTCGAGGCGACCGTGGCCGCGGACCGCCCACGGCGGCTTGTTTACACCTCCTCGCTCGCCGCTTACGGTTACTACGCGGAAAACCCGGTGCCGCTGACGGAGGATATCCCGGCGCGCGGATCACCTGAGCATTACTACTCCGCGCAGAAAGCGGAGTGTGAGGCGCTGCTAGCGGAGCTGACGGCCGGCCACGATATTGAGGTGTACGTGCTGCGGCCGTGCATTGTCGTCGGGCCCGACTCGACCCTGGTGATAAGCAACCTGCGGTTCGAACCTGCGATGGAGTGGCTGCCCAGGCCGGCCCGCAAGCTGCTCGGGTGGGTGCCTGGCCTGCGCCCCGTCCTGCCTGATCCTGGGGTACCCATCCAGTTCGTCCATGAGGCGGATGTCGGCGCCGCCGTTTTCGCGGCCGCGGTCGGTGCTGGGCCGCCAGGCGCCTACAACCTCGCGGGGGACGGCGAGGTCAGCATGACCGACGTCGCACGCGCGATGGGCGAGTACGCCGTTCCCATCCCGCACCTTCTCGTCGGCGTCGCCGCCCGGCTGGTGTCCGCATTTCCGTGGCTCCCGCCCGAGGCCGAGTGGGTCCATGCCGCGCGGCATCCGATGCTGATGGACACGACCCGGGCCCGCTGCAACCTCGGCTGGGCGCCGCAATACACCACGCGCCAGGCGCTCGACTCGATGGCGCGTGCCGCAACCGGCTAAACCAGGGCTCGGCTGGTGCTCGCTGCCTTGGCTGGTGCTCGCTGCCATGACTGGTGATCGTTGGGTCGTCAGGCCCCGGCGGGCCGTCCTTTTTCCATGCTCGCCCACATGCGATCGAGGAACGTGCTGATTTCCCCGGTGAGCCGCTGTGGCCACACCCAGAGTTCGGCGAATGTGCGGGTCCGGATCAGCGTGGCGTCGGGCAGCTGCCTCGTCAGGCGTTCTGCGTCAGTGAATGAGTGGATGATGTCGATACCGTGTCCCAATACGAGAGCAGGGGCGGTGATGGACCGGCGCTGGTCGCTCGTCGGGGCGATGGGCCCAATGAGGACGCCATGCAGTACCGCGGCGATTTCGTCCGGATCCGATGCCGCAGCGCTGATGAACGAGTCGAGTGCACCGATGCCAGTTGGAGGCACCTTCCTGGCGACCCGCGAGAGCAGCCGCACCGCCCTGTGGCCGTAGTGGGCCACGATCAGGACCGGCATGAACACGCCTACCGCCGCGGGTATAGCCGACTCAAGCACCGGCATTTCCAGGACCAGGCCGCGCACCCGCTCGGGTGCCGCCGCTGCGGTCAGCAGGCTCACATTCGTACCGAGTGAGACACCGCCCAGCACTGCCTGGTCCACGCCGAGCTCATCAAGCAGGCACAGCACCTGCTCGGCGTACAGGTCCATCCGCAGTGCGCCAGCGTGGCGCGGCCTGTCGCTGTGGCCATGACCGAGCAGATCCAGCAGCACAACCCGGTTGCCCAGAGCGGCCAGCCTACGGGCCAGGCTGCGGCTGAGGTTGGCGTCGAGCAGCAAGCCGTGCATCCACACAAGCACTCTGTCGCCAGATCCGTAAACCTCGTACGATACTTGATACTGACCGTAAGTGAACGTGTACCTAGCGCCATCATCATCGCTTGGCTTCAGGTCGTGCTCATCTATCGCGCTCACGTAGGTATCCTCGCGCGGTCGCTCGCGCTGACTAGAGTCGATGGGCCCTTCGATGATCCCGAAAAGGCCTGGGCGGTCGGGTCCGCCCGGCTCGCGGCGCCTGGTTTGAGCTGGTCGGCCTGATGGGCCTGATGGGCCTGTTGCCCATGACGTTCGCCCCTACTGCCGACCAGCCAAGACCGAGGATTCTGCATATGTAAGCGCAGCGCCCGGGTGCGCGAGGAGGACGACAGATGGCGGATACCCAGAGCAAGCATGCCGATCACTGGATGGCACTTGAGTCACCCGATTCCGATGCCTCCTCGGGGTGCAGGATCGAGAGCGTCGGCGTGAAGGTGCCCTCCAGGAGGCTGACGACCAAAGAGCTCATGAGCAAGACCAAGCACCGCACGCGTATCCAACTGGAGCGGCTGACCGGTATCCACGAACGTCACGTCGTCGGGCCGGGTGAGAGCTCCTACACCCTGGCTGTCGGGGCCGCCCGCGACTGCCTGGCTCATTCGCAGCATGAGCCGCAAGACATCGAGATGTTGATCAGCACCAGCATCACCAGGTCCAAGGACGGATCCTCGCAGTCCTTCGAGCCACCGCTCAGCCTGTATATCAAGCAGGCGATCGGAGCCACGCGGGCAGTGAACTTCGATGTCTCGAATGCGTGCGCAGGCATGCTGACGGGGGTGTTCCTCCTTCAGGACCTCGTCACGCGAGGTGAGATCAAGTGCGGGATGGTGGTCTCCGGCGAATACATCTCCCATCTGAGCTGGAACGCGGCGAAGGAGATCCGCTCGCTGTTCAGCAAGCAGCTTGCCTCACTCACGCTGGGTGACGCCGGCGCCGCCGTCATCGTGGAGCAGGCGCCCGACGGTGCTCCCGGCATCGAGGTTATTGGCTTTACCACCCTCGCCGAGCACAGCCGCCTGTGCCTCGCCTTCCCGAGCACCGTTGGCCCTGGCGCACAGATGTACACGAAATCCAGGAAGCTGCACAATGTGGCGATCGAAGACATGGCGCCGCTCGTTTCCGAGGTGATCGGCCAAGCTGGGATCGATCTGGCCGACATCGATTATCTGATTCCCCATCAGACCTCGGCCCGGGCCATCCGCAAGGGCACGCAAGAATTCGCCCGGCGCCTCGGTACCAACCCGAAGCACGTGGTGGTCAACCTCGAAGAATATGGCAACACGTCATCGACAACGTTGTTCGTGGCCCTCCACAAATACCTGCAGGAGGGGCGTATGCACAAGGGCGACCGGGTGATGCTGCTCGCGCTCGCCTCAGGCATAGAGATCGGCATCGCTATCTTTACCATCGACAACCAGGTGGATCACTATGGGCGCACGCATTGAAGCTGCCAGCTCGCTGACCAGCCACGGATTGCGCAAAGCAACCGCCAGGCGCCTGGCCGATGAAGCTGCCAAAGCGTGCCTCGGGCATGCAGGAAAGCAGCCAGGCGATATCGACATGCTGATCAACACTGGCATTTACAGAGAGGACAACATGGGCGAGCCAGCGCTCGCCGCCCTCATCCAGGAGGATATTGGCGCCAATCTGGGCCAGCCGCCGATCGGAGGACACGGAACGTTCTCGTTTGACCTCATGAATGGCAGCTGTGGCGTGGTCAGCGCCATCCGGCTGCAGGCGGGGTTTCTCCGTTCCGGCGTTATCCGATCCGGTCTGATCGTGGCCAGCGATGTCAATCCGAATCCGAAGGATTCGGGAGCTCCGCCCTTCCAACCGTCCGGCGGTGCGATGGTTCTTGGCTGGGATGAGAGCATCGCCGGGTTCACGGACTTCCACACTGAGACGTTTCCCGAGTACGAAGGCATGCACGAAAGCCATTACTACTGGAAGGCGGCACGCGGGCCGCACGGTCCAGGGCGGCCGATCGGTCACAGTCAGCTTGTCATAGACGAGAAGCCCGGGTATCAGGCCCGCTCCGTCGATTGCGCGGTCGAGGCGACCCGGAGATTCCTTGGCCGAGTTGGAATGCGGATCGACGAAGTGGATCTGCTGATCCCTGCCCCTTCGTCGGCGGACTTCCTTGACCGCTTGAGGGTGAGACTCGGTGTGCCAGGCGACCGGGTCGCCTATGTCGAAGAAAGCCTCGTCAGTGCCTTCACCGTTGCGCCTCTTGCTGCCGTCGAGGCCGCGATCAAGTCAGGTCGGCTTGGTGAGGCGCGCAACACGCTGATGCTTGCAGCAGGTGCCGGCATTACGGTCGCGCTGGCCCTCTATCGCCAGACGCCGCCGGGTGAGCCGCCTGTTGCGTCGTAACCAAGTTCCGTACCGGGTCGTTCCGCACCGGGTTGGGTTAGGATCGCCGCAGCCGGACCATGATCCGTGATCAACTTATCCGCTAATAGCGGAGGCAAGTTAACACGGTTTCGGCCGGGCCGCGCCCGCCGGACGGTCGCGCCCATCGAAGTGGCCGCCCCGACCCGCCAGGCCGCCCCGACCCGCCAGGCCGCCCCGACCCGCCAGGCCGCCCCCACCCGCCAGGCCGCCCCCACCCGCCAGGCCGCCCCCACCCGCCCGATCCGGGCGTCCACCCGGCGGACCGGGCCCCGCCAATGGGCCATCGCCTGACGAGAACACCTCCTGCCGCTGCACTATCCCCGGCAAGGGCTGTTGTCTGCGCTCCCTCATGCCTCACCGGCATCGTGCGCCCAGGGGGACGGCGCGTCGCGCGGCGAAATAGGGTGACAGGCGAGATCAGGCCAGGCCAAACGGAGGGCTCATGGAATATCGCCTGCTCGGCGGCAGCGGATGCGCGGTGTCCGCACTCGCGCTCGGAGCGCTGACCTTTGGCAATGAGACCAGTGAGGCCGGCTCTTCCGCCCAGCTTGACCGCTTCGTCGAGGCGGGCGGCACGCTGGTGGATACCGCCGACGTGTATGCGGACACCCGGTCGGAGGAGATCATCGGCCGCTGGCTGGCCAGCAGGCATGGGGCACGCGAGACGGTTGTCCTTGCGACAAAAGCCCGCTTCCCCACCGACGAGACCCCGAACGGGCACGGCCTGTCCCGGCGCCACCTGGCCGCCGCCCGAGATCGTCCCTGCCTGCCAGGCAGCCGGCCTTGGGCTCCTGCCCTGGTCGCCGTTGGCGAGCGGCTGGCTCACCGGTAAGTACCAGCGTGACCAGCCGCCGTCGGCGGGCACCAGGGCCGCGGATAACAAGGATCTCGGCATGAGGACATGGAACCAGCGCGGCCATTTGGAGCAGACGTGGCAGGTGCTTGACGTGGTGCGGAAGGTCGCAGACGATCGTGGCGTGACGATGTCGCAGGTGGGGATCGCATGGCTGCTTGGCCGGCCGGCGGTCACCTCTGTGATCCTCGGCGCGCGGACCCTGTGGCAGCTCGAGGAGAACATGGCCGGCGCCGACGTCCGGTTGAGCCAGGAGGAGATGCGGCTGCTCGATCAGGTAAGCGAGCCTCCCACGCCCGACTACCCGTACGGCGAGCCCGGCCAAAGCCAGCGTAGCCGCCGCATCCAGGGCGGCAGGTTCTGAGTCTCGGCGGGCGACGTGGCAGAGGTGGCAAAGATGGTCGGCGTAACCTGTGTGACAGATGTAACCGTTGTGCTGGATAACCGTTGTGCTGGATGATCAGTGTGTCGGATGTACCAGGTGTCGGATGTACCAGGTGTCGGATGTTGCCAGTGTTCCGAATGTTACCAAAGTGCCGGACATGGTGATCATACCGGATGTGACCATCAAGTCGGACGTGATTAGTGTGTCCGATCTGATCAGTGTGCGGCGCGAAGGCGTGGCGGCGTGACCGGGGTGCAACGGTTCGGGCTCGGGCTCGCCGCCCTTGGCCGGCCCGCGTACATTAACCTGGGCCGCGGCCCAGCGCTGCCAGCCCGCCGCACCGTCGGCGCGATGCGCGAGGCAAGCTGGCAGGTTCTCGACCAGGCCTATGCCGCGGGAATCCGCTGGTTCGACGTCGCACGCTCGTACGGACTCGCCGAGGATTTCCTGGCTGGCTGGCTGAACCGGACCGGTCACCGCGACGTCACCGTGTCGAGTAAATGGGGCTACGCGTATGTGGGGAAGTGGCGCATCGACGCGGCCGTGCATGAGACCAAGCAGCACACGTTGAGCCAATTCCGCACTCAGCTTGGCCAGACCCGCGCCCTGCTCGGTGACCGGCTTTCCCTCTACCAGGTGCGCTGACGGGCGACAGCCCTTTGCTGCACGATGTGGCCTTGCAGGAAGCGCTCGCGGAGACCAGCGCGGCAGGGCTGCGGATCGGGTTCTCCGCGTCCGGCGTTGACCAGGCCGACACCATACGGCGTGCGCTCCAGCTTGAGGTGCAGGGGCAGCGGATCTTCACCGCCGTCCAAGCGACCTGGAATCCGCTCGAGCCTTCTGCCGGAGCCGCCCTGCGCCAGGCCCACAACGAGGGCGCGCATGTGCTCATCAAGGAGGCGCTGGCCAACGGCAGGCTTGCCGCGGCGCCACCGGAGGTCCTGGCCCGGATGGCGGCGCGGCACGCCGCCGGGCCCGACGCGATCGCGCTTGCTGCCGCGCTCAGCCAGCCCTGGGCGGACACGGTCCTTATCGGTGCGGTGAGCGTTCCCCAGCTGCGCGCCAACCTCGCGGCCACCAGGTTGCGGCTTGACGATCAGGACCTGGCCGGACTCGAGAGCATGGCCACCGCGCCCGAGCGTTACTGGGCCGAGCGGGCGGCGCTGCCCTGGACATGACCCGTGCCTGCCGCCTGTCGCGGATCGCCCGTCATGCGCCGCCCCGTCGCGTCATGCGCCGCCCGCTGACGCGCCGCCCGTCGCGTCACGCGCCCTCCATCGTGGCGCCGGTCACGTTGAGGTAGTGGCCCCTTGACCTCGCCGGTCTGCTCGACTGCCCGCTGCACGGCCTCCATGACGAACAGATATCGGTCGCGCCAGCGCATGAATGGCTGGGAGTTGATTTTCGTCGTCCTTGGTGAAGTCAAGACCGCCGCGCAGCGCCTCGTAGACCACCCGGCCGTAGTTCTTTGCGGAGAGCCCGAGCTTCGGCTTGGTCGTGGCGCCGAGCAGGGGCCGGCCGTACTTGTCCAGGTACTCGCGCTCCATGACGATGCCGTGCGGCGGGCCGGTAAAGGTCTTCACGTAGTGCAGCGGGATCCGCATGTCCTCGAGACGCAGCGCGCGCAGTGCCTTGAAACCGAACACGTTGCCGATGATCGACGACGTCAGGTCGCGATCGATCCCTCCTCGAAGGGGTCGATGTCATAAGCGATATAGACGATGTACTCGTTTTCCCGGCCGGGCACCGGGTCGACCCGGTAGCACTTGGCCTGGTAGTGGTCGTACGCGCGGAGCCGGTCGGTCCATACGACGGTCCAGGTGGCGGTCGAAGACTCACCGGCCACGGCGGCGCCCGCCTCCTCGGGCGCAACCCCTGGCTGCGGCGTCACCCGGAACGCGCAGAGCACGTCGGTGTCCTTCGGTTCGTACTCGGGCTTCCAGAAGCCCATCTCTGCGTAGGGGATGACCCCGGCGTTCCACCGGTCGCCCGCCATCGTTCCTCCTGCGCGGGCTGTTAGATTAATTGGCCCCGCGCTTGAACCATGGCCCCACAACAGGCAAGTTTTCTATTGAGAATGTCGTAGCTTTTGTTAAGTAAACCCTTAAGAACTACCCCATAACGGCTGCGCGGGCCGGCCCTGCGGGCCGTCATGTCTGGCAGGGTTCCCGGGGTCGCCCCGGGCCAGCGCCGCGGTCATGGCAGCGGGTGGCAGGGGGTGGCGGGGGTCGCCAGGGCGGGCCGTGCGGGCCGTCGCGCTTGACGGGGGTTGCGAGCCATCGAGCCGCCGCTGGAGGGAACGATCACATGGCCGAGGACCACCAGGCGAATGAGGTCTCGATCCGTGCGCTGTTGCGCTCGCTGCCCGTGTTCACCGGCGAACTTCCGGCCTTTGACGCCGCGGCCACTCCGGCTGATCCAGTTTCCCTGTTCGCGGCGTGGCTGGCCTCGGCTATCGACGGTGAGGTGCCTGAGCCGCACGCCATGACCTTGTCCACGGTCGACGGGCACGGCCAGCCGTCCGCGCGCGTACTGATCTGCAGGGCGGTTGACGGCACTGGACGCTGGTACTTCGCGTCGAGCGCGACCAGCCGCAAGGGGCGTGAGCTCGGCGCTAATCCGCACGCCGCGCTGACCTTCTACTGGCCGAAGCAGGGCCGCCAGATCCGCATCCGCGGAACAGTCGCGCCCACTGGCGCCGAACGCAGCGCCGCCGACTTTCTCGCACGCTCGCCCGCTTCTCGCGCGGAGTCCCTCACCGGCCGCCAGTCCGACATCCTCGACGACCCAGCCGAGGCAGCGGCGGCGCTCCAGGCAGCCACCGCCGCACTGGCCGCCGATCCCGGCCTGGTCGCGCCCGACTGGACCCTTTACGCCCTCACCGCTGCTGACGCCGAGTTCTGGCAGGCCGACGAGCACCGCCGGCACACCCGACTGCGCTACGAACGCGCCGGTCCCGCCTGGAGACGTCACCTGCTCTGGCCATAATGCGGCCGCCTTCCGGCGCACGTGACGGTAGCCACTGCGGACATGCCTAGGGCGCACTCGCGGGGAAGCGGAGGCGCAGCATGGTGCCGTCCCCCGGGCTGCTGCGAAGCTCGAGCGTCCCGCCGAGCAGTTCCGCGCGTTCGCGCATGCCCTGCAGGCCATAGCCGCCAGGCCCGGTGTGGCCGTCGAGTTCGACGGGGGCGAAACCCTTGCCGTCGTCCTGCACCTCGAGAATGATCGCGTCTCCGCGCGTCATCAGCCGCACCTGGACTGACCGGGCCGCCGCATGCTTGGCGACGTTCTGCAGTGCCTCCTGCGCGATCCTGTACACCGCGGTCTCCACATGCGCGGGCAGGCGGCACGGCTCGGCGCCGGTTTCGATGTCGAGCTGCGGAAAGGACCTGGCGAGGCTCGCCAGGCTTGCCGCGAGGCCGAGGTCATCGAGCACCGGCGGATGCAGCCCGGCGATCGCGAAACGGGTCTCCTCGAGCGCGGCCTCAGCAAGAAGCTGCGCCTCGGTGATTTCCCGCGCGGCCACGCCGGGTGCCGCTGCCACCGCGTCCGCGGCGGCCGACAGGTGGAACGACAGGCTCACCACGCGCTGGCTGATGCCATCATGGATCTCGCCAGCCAGCCGCCGCCGTTCGGCTTCCTGTGCCCGCACGATCCGCTCGGTGAACCGCTCCAGGGCCTCCTCGCGTTCCGCGAGCCTGCGGTGCAGCCGCGCGTTCTCGATGGCTCCCGCCATCAGGCCGGCGACCGAGCGCAGCAACTCCACGTCGGCGTCGGTGAACTCGCGGCGGTCGCGTGTGTGCACGTTGAGCACGCCGACGAGATGGCGCGGCTTGCTCAGTATCGGCACCGACACCATGGAGGTGAAGTCTTCCCCGCGCAGCGCGGGTATGTACTTGTACCTGTCGTCGGCGAGCTTGTCCGTCACGATGACGGCCGGCTGGCGCTGTGCCGCCACCCAGCCGGACACGCCTTCGCCGACCTTCAGCTCGACCTGCCCGGCGAGGCGGTCGAACGGCGGCGTAGCGCCACGCAGCACGAGCCGCCGGCCACTATCGTCGAGCAGGTGCACGAAGCACACGTCGGTATCGGTGGTCTCGGTGACGAGCGACGCGACACCGTGCAGAATCTCGTCCAGGTCGAGCCCAGCCGAGATCGTCTCGATGATCCGGGTTAGCAGCCGCGCCTCCCGTTCGGGATCTGCGAGGCCGAGGCGGGTCAATGGAAGATCCCTTCGCGCAGGGCTGCGGCGACCGCGCCGGCCCTGTCGCTCACGTCGAGCTTGCGGTAGATACCGCGGATGTGGGTCTTGACCGTCTCCTCGCTCACCGTGAGCCTGGCCGCGATGGCGCGGTTCGAGCGGCCGGACACCATCAGCGCGAGCACCTCGCTTTCCCGCTGAGTCAAGCCCAAGTGCGCGCCCGGCCAGAACTCACCGCTCTGCAGCCGAGCCGCCGACTGTGCCACTCGCGCCGCGAGGGCCGGATCGATCAGCGTCTCGCCCTCGTGGATGCGGGTGAGATAGTCGACAAGTTCCGCGCCGCGCACGCGCTTGAGCAGGAACCCCGAGGCGCCGATACGCATCGCTTGGTACAGGTACTGCTCGTCGTCGTAAACGGTCAGGAACACCACTTTGCACTCCGGCCGCCTGCGCAGGATGTCCGCACACAGGTCGAGCCCGCTCGCGCCGCGCAGCCGTATGTCGAGGAGCACCAGATCGGGCTTCGCCGCGTCGACGAGCGCGATCGCCTCACCCGGCTCACCGGCCTCGCCGACGATCTCCACCCGTTCCCGGTACGCGGCGAGCATCGAGCGAAGCCCGTCGAGCACCATTTGATGGTCATCGACGATCACGAGCCTTGACGGTGACCTGTTCATCTGCACCCAAGCGTACGATCCCCCGGGAGCCTACCCTGCTCGGGGGAAGCACCCGAAGTGACTGGCGGGTAACTTTCTACGCAGAGGTCCTCAGATTCGCTGCGGCGGGCCGCTCTGGGCACGCGGACTCGGCTCCTTTTAGCCCCGCGATGGCCAGCGGTGGTGCTTCAGCCATGGTCCATCGCGGGGGTGGCATCGCGGGGCGCCAGCTTATGCGCGTGCGCCAGGCAAAGGTACGGTTTCTGATCATGACGCTGACACAGCTGCGTACCTTCCTCGCGGTAGCGGAAACCGGGTCGGTGAGGGCGGCCGCCGAGCGCCTTGTCGTCACCCAGGCGGCAGTGTCGTCCTGTCTTGCGGCTCTGCAGAAGGATCTCAAGCTGACCCTGGTAAGCAAGGATGGCCCGGGCCTCCGGCTCACCGACGCAGGCAAGATCTACGTCGGTTATGTCCGGGGGGTGCTCGGCCTGCTCGACGAGGCCCATACCACGGCGGTGGGGGAGGCGGAGGGCGGCAGGCTGCGCGTCGCGGCCGTCACCACCGCAGGCGAGCAGTTGTTGCCACGGCTGCTTGCCACCTTCAGGCGCAGTCGGCCAGGAATCGGGCTCCTACTCGAGGTGGGCAACAGGGAGAGGGTGTGGAGCCTGGTGGCCGATCACGAGGTCGACCTCGTGATCGGCGGCAGGCCACCGCAGGGTCCAGGACGCCCGGTGCTTGTCGCGCACGCGCTACGGCCCAACCCGCTCATCGTGGTGTGCCCTCCGGCAGCCGTTAAGTATCTGCCCGATTACTCTGACTCAGATGATTCCGCGGGGGAAGCCGGACAGCTCCTGCCGTGGCTCGCGCGCCAGACGTGGCTGCTTCGTGAGCACGGCTCTGGTACCCGCGCGACCACGGAGAGCTTCCTTGATGAGCTTGAGCTGACACCGAGCACGCTGACTGTCGGCTCGAACGTCGCCGTCTGCGAGTCGGTCGCCGCCGGCCTCGGCGTCACCCTGATCTCGCGCGACGCCGTGGCCCGCGAACTCGGCCGCGGCGCGCTGGTGGAACTGCCCACGCCGGCGACGCCGCTGCGGCGTGACTGGTGCCTCGTCTCCCGCCAGGGACAGCTGCCCGCGCCGGCCAGGTGGTTCATCCAGCACGTTCTGCAGGCGGGCGAGTTTCATGTCCCGCATCAGCCGCCCGGCGTGGGTAACGGGCGCGCGGCGCAGCTCTGGTAACGACGGCCAGTAGCCGCCAGTTGCCCGTGAATCTAGCGACCGCCGCGCACGTGCCTTGTCAGTGGTACGAGTCCAACCAAGTGCCAGCCTGCGGCGCCCCGCCCGCAGCGGGCGAACTAGCCAGCCCGGGCGCGCGGAGCTGCCACCGGATGGTCCGGAGTGTGATGATTGGCACCGCGATATCCGTCGGGCCACAGCCGAAAAGTGCGCACCAACCTGGGGGAGTTGGAACAGGCGGTCCCGCGATGGTGTTAGATGGTCTCGGTTGTAGTCGAAGTTCGTGTACGTGTGACAGCGCCTGCGAAGTTCTGACAGCGGGCGTCCTGATACCCAGAGCCCCGCCTCGGAAGGACCGACGGTCGCAGCAACCCGGGGCACACATCCGTGGACCCCGAAGATGGTCCCAACAGGAGAAGATATGGCTCAGGGCACCGTGAAGTGGTTCAACGCCGATAAGGGTTATGGCTTCATCGCGCCCGACGACGGCACTGCCGACGTCTTCGTGCACCACTCTGCCATCCAGGCTGAAGGATTCCGTAGCCTCCAAGAGAACCAGCGGGTCGAGTTCACCGCCGGCCAGGGCGCCAAGGGCCCCCAGGCCGAGCAGGTCCGCCCGCTCTGAGCGGATCTGGCCGCGCGCCCGGCCTCGGCTGGCCGCGCGGCCAGACCGCTTGGTCGTGACAGCGCAAGGTCGTCGTCGCCGCCGAACTCGGCGCGATCCTCGCGGTTGACTACACCGGGGCTGGCTGTGCCGACGGGGTCGGCGGAGCGGATGTCGTCTTCGACGGCGGGACGCAGTCGCGGAAAGCGGCCTTCCGACTGGTGCGCGCGGGTGACCGGTTCTGCGCGTTCGGCATGGCAAGTGGGCTTTCGCGCCGATCGACGGTGCGGCGGCACGACGGCGGATCACCGTGATCCGTGGTGCGCAGGGCACGCAGGCCGATATGGGCGATCTGACGCGGGTGGCGCTCGCCGAAGCGGCGCCGCGGGTCGGCTACGCCCCTTGATCGGCCAGGCGTTCGCCTCCTCCTGGACGGAAATCCGCGTTAGGTAAAGCCGCGCAGGCGAGCGCGGCGATCGAGGGCAGGCAGACGGGGGAAGGCCCTGCTGCTGGCCGGCTGACAGTCATCCGCTAAATGTGTAACGCACAACTCGTTACAACAATAGGCGAGGAGATTAGCGATGGCGGTGCCGAAGACCATGCGTGCCCTGCGAATTCACCAGCGCGGCGGGCCCGATGGGCTTCGCGTCGAGGAGATGGATGTCCCCGCCCCGGCCCTTGACGACGTTCTTCTCGAGGTGCGCGCCGCCAGCTTTACCCCGACAGAGCTGGACTGGCCGTCCACCTGGGTGGACCGCGCAGGCAGCGACCGGCGGCCCGTCGTACCCGGCCATGAGGTCTCCGGCGTCGTCGCGGGGCTCGGCTACGGCGCGGCTGGCTTTGCCGTCGGCACGGAAGTCTTCGGCTTGGCCGATTGGTACCGCGACGGTGCGGCGGCCGAATTTGTTGCCGTCGAGGCGCGGAACCTCGCGCCTAAGCCGGCCTCCCTGTCGCACGCCGAGGCGGCCGCCGCGACGCTGGCGGGCCTCACCGCGTGGCAGGCCCTTTTCGTGCACGGGAGACTTCAGCCAGGCCAGACCGTGATGATCCACGGCGCTGCGGGCGGTGTCGGCACGTACGCTGTCCAGCTTGCGCACGCGGCGGGCGCGCGGGTCATCGGCACCGGGCGGGCCCCGGCCCGCGACCTGGTGCTCGAGCTCGGCGCCGACGAGTTCGCCGACCTAGGTAAGGAAGAGCGGGCCGGTCGTGCGGATCCGGTGGATCTCGTCGTGGACCTGGTCGGCGGCGAACCGCTACAGAGCTCGTGGCAGCTCGTCCGCCCTGGCGGCACGGTGGTCTCCGTCGTAGACGCCAGCGTCGCGAGCGCGAGCGCCGAACCACCCGCCGCCGGGATTCGCGGCGTGTTCTTCGTCGTCGAGCCGGATCGCGTGCAGCTCACCGAGCTTGCCAGGCGTTTCGACGTCGGCGAGCTCCGCCCGGTGGTGGGGCGCGTATTCGATCTCGAGGCGGGCAGGGAAGCGTTCGGCGCCAAGCGGGCCGGCGGCCTGCCCGGGAAGGCTGTCCTGCAAGTAAGCGCTCGTGCGGATTAATGGTCATGCGGTCAGTGCAAAGAAGTCGGTGTTCGTGCAGCCGGTGCTCGGGCGGGCAGTTCACAAGGGAGAACGTGGCCGTCGGCGCGGCTGCCTGTTATATGTCCGTGGCAGCGGTGCACTCACCGTTTCCGACGGTCAGGGCCGCCGCCTGTGCCGCGCTCGCATGCACGGTGAGGACCCGGTCCAGGCCAGAGATCGCCAAGACCTTGGCGACGATCGGTTGCGGCGCGGCGAGCGCGAGCGTGCCCCCGCGCTTGGCGAGGCGCTTGTACATTTCGACGAGCACACTCAGCCCCGTCGAGTCCATGAATCCGAGCCGGCTCATGTCCACAACAAGGTGCCCGGCACCGTTGGATGCCGCGTTGAGCACGTCCTGCAACTGCTTGCGGGTGCTCACGTCGATATAACCGCCCAGGGTCACGATGGTGCACGCACCCTGGGTCGTCACGCACGCCGTGAGCCGCACGTCCTTGTTCTATCACGATTCGTAGATAGCCAGCTACCGGAAGATGGTTGCCCGGCGGCTTGCCGACAGCCCGGTCTGAGGTATCGACGACCTGTTCCAGTCGCAATTGGCGGAAAGCAAACATAGTCCGGTGCGCGATGGGGTAGAAGCCCGCCAGGCGTTATGGCGATGTCTTGGGGGTACGTGTGAGCGTCTACAAGGTGATCGACATCATCGGCACAAGCACCACGTCGTGGGAGGAAGCCGCAGCAGAGGCGGTGCGGACGGCGAGCTCGACGATCCGCGATCTGCGGGTCGGTGAGGTGGTCAAGCAGGACATCCAGGTTGACGAGGGTGGTGTGCTCAGCTACCGCATCAGGCTCCAGGTCTCGTTCAAGTACGACGCGGGCTAGCCGCGTGTCCCGGCCCCGCGGCTGGCGACGCCGGTACCCCCCTCCTGCCGACAGCCCATCACCGTGGCAGATAGGTCAGCAGCGCGAAGGACCCGGTCACCCGGACGGATTCGCCCAACGACACGACACGGCGCCTGACCTCATCCGGTGCCAAGTGATGTCCGCTCGGCCCCATCCGTGCCAGCAGTTCGACCTCGGCCGCCGTGAGCTGGAGCTGGGCGGTGCGCTCCGCACGCCCGATGAGCCTGAAATGCGGGGACAGCGCGCGTGCCAGGCGCGCGTCCTTCTGCGCATCCACGCTTAGCAGGCCGAGCAAAGCAACGAGCTCGCGCAGGTGCCTGCTGGTGGCGGTCGCGACGAGCAGTGCGCCGTCGCGGCGCAGGATGCGGTTGAACTGGGCGCCGTTGTGCGGCGCGAACACGTTAAGCACGAGTGCGGCCGTTTGCTGCCGGAGGGGCAGCGGGCGCCAGATGTCCCAGCCAATCGCACCGGCGCGCGGATGTGCTCTCGCGGCCCGCCTGAGCGCGAATCTGGATAGATCCACGGCCAGCCCGACCGCCTCGGGCAGACCGTTTAGCACGGCCCGCAGGTAATACCCGGTGCCCGCGCCGGCGTCCACGACCAATCCGCCTCCGCAGAGCCGTTGCGCGCGGGCGGCGAGCAGCGCGGCTAGTGGGTCGTAGTGGCCCGCGCGCAAGAATTCCTCGCGCGCCTGCACCATTTCCGCCGTGTCCGCCGTGCCAGGGGCGGCGTCGCCGGGCATCAGGTTCACATAGCCCTGGCGTGCCCGGTCGAAGGAATGGCGCAGGTCGCACCGCAGGCAGCGGCCCGCCGTTCGCAGTGTGCCGCCACAGATGGGACAGGCAAGGAACCCCTCAACGGCACGCAAGCCGTCACCGGCGGCCGCGGGTGTTCGCACGGTCGCCAACGTATCAGGGCAGCTTTCCGCGCTTGCGGGGATGCGGGCGCGCTGGCGCTCGATGCCTTTCTCCTCGATCTCCAGGGCATGCGGCCGCTACTGGGGGAACCCTTCGTAGCGACCTGGTCGCAGCGCAGCGGACCTGGGTCCGCGCGGTGACTCGCACGGCCGGGCCCATCTCGCCGGCCGCATCGCCGCGGCGCAGCACGACCAAGACCTCGCCAGCGCCTGGCGCGAGCGGGCCGTGGGGCCACTGCGGAACCAGCACTGCTCGAGCGGGCCATCGCGCGCGGTGAGATCGAGCACGACCAGGAGGTCGTGCTCGATCTCTTCTTCGGCGCGGCCTATCATCGGCTGCTCCAGGGTCATCCACCTGGCAGTGTGGAGATCGGCGGCTGCTGTCCGACGAGGACGGGCCTTAGCGCACTATCGCATTCGCCCTTACCGGGGCAGTGTTTGACACAAGGCTCCGCTGGGCGGCCGTGCTGCCGTGCGTCGGGCCGTGGTTCTGCGATCATTAGGAGCAAGGGACGTGGCCACCATCTTCCGTGAGATCGAGCGGAAATATGACGCCGGGCGAGCGGCGGGGGCAGCCTTGGACGCCGTGAAGACCATGATGGCTGTGGCAGGAGTTGCCGCCGTTTCGCAGCAGGACGAAGAATTCCTTGATGCCGTCTATTACGACACCGAGGATCTGCGCCTGATCCGGGCCGGTGTGACACTGCGGCGACGCACCGGCGGCGACGACGCCGGCTGGCACTTGAAGCTGCCTGTTGGTTCCGACACGAGGGACGAGATACGTCTGCCCCTCGCCGCGCCCGCGGGTAAGCCGTCCGCCGCGTCCGCTGCCGAGCGGTCTACTGCCGAGCCGTCCAGCGCCGAACCGTCCAGCCGCCGGGTCGCCGGGCCGGCGGGCAAGGCTGTGGGCAGACGCGACGCAAGCCCCGCGGATGCGGTTCCCGGTGAGCTCACCGCGCTGGTCCGGGCACTTACCCGGGACGCGGAGCTCATGCCTGTCGTGCGCATGCTGACCGTCCGTGACGTGTTTTGGCTGCTTGACGGCGCGGGAACGGTGCTTACCGAGATTTCCGTCGACCATGTGTCGGCCGAGCTGACGAATGGATCAACCGCCACGACGTGGGACGAGATGGAGGTTGAGCTCCGAGCTGGTGACCGTCAGCTGCTCCAAGCCATCGACGCGCGGCTACGGGCGGCCGGCGCGCGGCATGCGCCTACCGGGACCAAACTGGAGCGTGCGCTCGGAGACCGGCTGCGCGCCGGCCAACGGTCGGCGGGCGACGCGGCAAGTCCCACCGCCTCTGGCGGACCGGCGCGGCTGACGCCACGGTCCCGGGCGGGCGACGTGGTGCTCGCATATCTGCGGCAGCAGGTGCGAGCCATCACACGCTACGATCCGCTGGTACGCAGGGACGAGCCTGACGCCGTGCATCAGATGCGGGTAGCGACCCGCCGCGCCAGGAGCGCGCTGCAGGCGTTCGGTGAGATCGTTGACAAGACGCGGACCCGGCCGCTCTGTGACGAGCTGAAGTGGCTGGCCACTGTCCTCGGCGAGGCCCGCGACGCAGAGGTATTGCTGGCCAGGTTCACCGGCGACCTTGCCGCCATTCCGACGGAACTGGTGACAGCACCGGTCGAGACCAGGATCACTGGGCACTTCGCCACGGTGCAAGAGCAGGCGCGTGCGGCGGCGACGCGCGCGCTTGATGGAAAGCGGTATCTCACCCTGCTCAACGATCTGGACGTGCTCATCACCGATCCGCCGCTGACGCCGTTGGCGGCACGCAAGGCAGGCAAGGCACTCGGCAAGCCGGTTCGGCGCGCGGAACGGCGGCTGCGGCGCGCTCTTGCGGTTGTGCCAGGTGCGCAGGACAAGGATGCGGCGATCCACGAGGCACGTAAGGCCGCCAAGCGTGCGCGTTACGCCGCGGAAGCGGCGATGCCCGCGCTCGGCAGAAGGGCCAGGCGCCAGGCCAAGCGCACCAAGAAGCTGCAGGGAGCGCTCGGCGAGCACCACGACAGTGTCGTGGCCAGGACGGTGCTGCGCGGTCTGGCCGATGAGGCGCGCGCGGCGGGAGAAGACACCTTCACCTACGGTGTGATGTACGAACGTCTGGCGTGTGCGGCCAGCGAGATCGAGCGCGATCTCGCCTTGCCGGATACCCCAGCAGCGTCGGCAGGCTGACCGCGCAGCAGCAAATGCGGCGGTGACCGCCAGGCCATCACGCTTGCCGCCAAGGCCGGCCGCGGGTGTCGCTAGAGGCAGCCGGCGCGCTCCGAGGGCCGGAATCGCCGGCGGCGGGCGCTCCGGGGCCGGGATCGCCGGCGGCGGGCGCTCCGGGGCCGTGATCGCGGGCCGGGCGCCCTCCGGGGGCGTCCGCACGAGGCAATGTACCGCCGCCCGCGGGCGGCGCTGCAGGAACGGGGTCAGCGGGTGGCCGGGCAGGCAGCGCCGCGAGGGCGAGCGCGCAGCCCGCCAGCGCTGCCGCGGCGCCGGTGCGGAGCCCAAGGTCCATGCCGCTGATGAAGGCAGCACGGGCCAGCTGGCCGAGCAGCGCTCCGGCAGCGCCGCCCAGATGAGCGGCCACGCCCTGGGCGCCGCCGATAGACCCGAGGATTGTGCTGTCCGTCACGTGGGGCACGCGGAAGGGGGCCAGTCCCGCCTTCATCGCGTCCCGGTAGCGGGTGGCAAGCAGGCTGCCGATGACGGCAACGCCGAGGGCGGCGCCGACTTGCATGAACACGCCGTTGGTCGCGGATCCGACGCCCGTGTCGCTGCGGGGCAGCGAGCCCATCACCGACTCGGTCGCAGCCGGAATGGCCAGCCCCGCGCCGACGCCGAGCAGGATGACGCCCGCGAGCGTGTCGAGGTAGGTGGATGTGACCGATGCCCCGGAAATCTGCCAGAGCCCCACGGCGATGCTCAGCAGGCCCGCCGCCACGGTCAGCTTGGTCCCGGCCGCGCGCACGAAGACAATCGACAGCGGGGCGATCACCGCGATCATGCCTGCCGCAGGAAGCACGCGGATCCCCGCCTGTAGGGCCGTATAGCCGAGGTCGAACTGCAGGAACTGGGTGAGTATGAACAGCGAACCGAGCAGGCCGAACATGACCAGGCCCACCGACGAGATCGCGGCGGAGAACCTCTTGCGCAGGAAGAACCGCAGGTTCAGCATGGGGTGCGAAGTCGCGCGCTCCCACGCCGCGAACGCGCCGAGTACCACCAGCCCGGCGATGCCGGCGCTGACCACCTGTACCGATGCCCAGCCATGCACCGGCGCCTCGATGATCGACCACAACACCAGGCCAAGGCCCACGATGGAAAGCAGTCCCCCGGCCAGGTCAGGCCGCAGCGCGGCATCGTTACGCGAGTCCGGCACCAGCGGGAGTGCGCAGAGCAGGCCTGCCAAGGCGATTGGCACGTTGATCAGGAATACCGATCCCCACCAGAAGTGTGCGAGCAGCAGGCCGCCCACGATCGGGCCGAGCGCGATCCCGAGCCCGCTCGTGCCGGACCATATGCCGATTGCGCGCTGGCGTTCGTGGTGATCCCTGAACATGTCGGTGATGATCGCCAACGTCGACGGCATCATCAGGGCCGCGCCGATGCCCATGCTGGCCCGCGCGGCGATCAGCATGGGCACGGAACCGGAGAATGCCGCCCACGCCGAAGCACTGGCGAAGGCGATGAGACCGGCCATGAACGTGCGCTTCCTGCCGACCCGGTCCGCCAGGCTGCCCGCCACGAGCAGCAGCCCGGCGAACACCAGCGCGTAGGAGTCGACGATCCATTGCAACTGGCTGGAGGTGGCGTTCAGATCCCGCACCAGGGTCGGCAGCGCGACGTTGAGCACGGTGTTGTCGAGGTTGACGATCAGCAGCGACACGCACAGGACCGCGAGCGCCAGCCACCGGCGGCGCGACTGCCCGCTCTCGCCCGTCCAGGGCGCAGGGGCTTCGCGCGTGCCAAGTGCCATTCCTCAAGTCGATCCGCGGCCTGAGCCGGCGGCCAGGGCTGAACGTCCCGCGTTGCCCCTGCCGCACGGCTCCACGGGCGCGCACGCGGCCGGGCAGACGGGTGCCACCCAGCGCAGCCGCTGCGGAGCAAGGTCGTTATCGAGCAAATACCTAACGGCTGCCGCGGGCCGAACGGGGCCTTGGGAGGCCGAACGGGCCTTGGGAGGCGCAGTCAGCCCGGATCAGCGGGCATGGCGGTCTCGATCGCGGAGACGATCTCGGGCGACTCCGGTTCTCTGCGCGGCCGGAATCTGCCGATCATCGCACGGTCCGGCGAGATCAGGAACTTCTCGAAGTTCCACTGGATGTCGCCGGCCTCACCCGAGGTGCCTGGCGTCGCGGTGAGCGCTGCGCGCAGGGGGTGCCGGGCCTCGCCGTTGACGTCGATCTTCTCGAAGAGCGGGAACGTCACGCCGTAGGTCGTTGAGCAGAATTCCTGGATCTCTTCCGCCGTGCCTGGCTCCTGGCCCATGAACTGGTTGCACGGGAAGCCGAGCACGCTGAAACCGCGACCGCGGTACCGCCCCTGCAACCGCTCCAGGCCGTTGTACTGCGGCGTCAGGCCGCACCTCGAGGCCACGTTCAGCACGAGCAGGACCCGCTTGTCATAGTCAAGCGACAGACGTGGGCTCACCGGACAAGGCGCGCAGCGGGATGTCGTACAAGCTCACCGTCGGGCCTTCCTGGTCGGGTGCTGGCTCGAAACCTACCATCGCGCCATCCATCGCGGCCTGGCGCACCCAGAGTCGGACAAACCGGTGAATATCTCATTCTTGCAACGTTTGCCTCACGGAGAGGTCTAGCGTCATCAGCCGGGAGCGGCCGTGACCAACAGGAAGCTGCGAAACAGGAAGGTGGGTTGAATGTCGAGGAAGCATTGGTCCGCCGGTCACCACGGTGTAAGACAGTGGTCCGGTGACGGCCAGCGCCTGGGCGCCGCCCGTAAGATACGCATGAGCTTCGCGATCGTTATCCCCATTTTGCTCGCTGTCGGTGCGGTGGCGCTTGTGGCGGCAGGCAGCACCGGCACCGGAAAGCAGAACCTGACGGCGGCCGCCAGCGCGTTCCGTCATCATCGTCCCGTGCCTTTGCCGATGCCGACCGCGCCCCCTGCGGCCGCGAATACTGACTGCAGCATCGCCGTGCCCGCGAATCCGCTGACCGCGCAGGGATTGGCGACCCCGTATCAGCTGAGCGGAGCCGGCTGCAGCATGGCTAACGCCGGCACCCAGGCGTTCGTTCAGGCCACGATCATCGACCCGGCCACCGGGCAGCTGTCGGTGTACGAACCGCTTGTCACCACCCAGGGGACCCAGCCCGCCGTCGCGCCAGTCGTGCCCGCGCTGCCAGCGGGTGCCGTGGTCACCATTGACTTCGGCTTCAACGGCGACAACCTGACCCTCGTTCCCGCCGGGCAGGCCGCGGCGGGCGGACAGGCGACCCCGGGCCCCTCGGCAAGCGCCAGCGCATCGGCCAGTGCCGGCCCGGCGGCCAGCGTCGGCCCGGCGGCCAGCGCCGGCCCGGCGGCCAGCGCCAGCCCGGCGGCCAGCGCCAGCCCGGGCCTTGCGAATGGGCAGGTACCCACTGCCGTGCAGCCGGCCGTCGCCACGCGGGCAACTGCCGCTGCAAGCCATCCTGGTGGCCGTGGCCACGGCCGTGGCCACGGCCGCGGTGGCGGTGGTCGTGCTGGCGGTGGCGGTGGTGCTGGTGCCGGCGGTGGTGCTGGTGCCGGCGGTGGTGCTGGTGCGGGCGGAGGCGCTGGCGCGGCCAACTCGCTGAGCCAAGGAGCTTGCGTCAACGGTCTGCCCGGCTCGATCTTCGGGCAGGTCTCGTACTGCAACGCCACCGCGTTCTTCAGGGCAGCGAATGCGGCGATCGCAGCGGGCACGCTGAAGATCCCGGCAGCCGGCACCGCCAACGACGGGCAGGCCTGCCCGACGACGCGCAGTTTCACCATGATCGATCAGGACCAGAGCGACAACGTGACGAGCAAGTACCTGCTGGTGGGCGGCGTTCAGACTGCGCAGGACAACACCGCCAACATGTCGGCACTCACCGGCGCGACGCCCCAGACGAACGGGAGCGACAACGCCCTGCTCGACTTCTTCATGGACCCGGCGCTCGGCTGTACCCCGTTCACCGCGCCTGACCTGTCAAATTCGGGCACGAACGGGACCTCGCAGGCGCTCGACGAACTCCAGGCGGCCGCCGACCAAAGGGCGCCTATCGCTTTGGTGCCGGTGAACGACCCGATGACAGAGGTGGATGGCGCTTTCAGCGTCGCCAAGACCAACCTGTATCGGGCCGGTTTCGACCAGCCAGCACTCCCCGCGGGCACGAGCACGACGCAGAACGCGACGACCTACTGCAGGGACATGATGACGACTCAAATCGCCAGCTTGCAGCGGGATCAGAACGTGTTCACGCCGGCACCGGCCCCCGATCCGGCAGTGGGCAGCAACCTCTTCACGTTCCTCGCCGCAAGGCTGAGCGGCTCCTTCACCAACCTCGGTTGCGCCAATCTCGGCGTGACGAACCCGATCAACCTGACCCAGGACGCGAATGGCGTCGCCACAACGGCGACGTTCGTCGGGCCCGCGTCACCGGCCGCCTCGCCGGCCGCCTCGCCGGCCGCCTCGCCGACGGCCTCGGGTACGACCTCGCCGGCGGCGTCGGCCGCACCGGCCGATACACTGACGCCAACCATGTCAGGCAGCCCAGATGCCAGCCCGTCGCCGACGGATCCGTCGGCGACGCCTACTACACCTTCACCTGCGCCGGACCAGTCGGGCCCACCGTAGCGGCCGCGGCGGCCAGGCCTGTGACGTCAGCGCGTCAGTGATGCGCAGGCCTGGCCGTTGGTGCGCTCCCTGCCGTTGGTGTGTCCTCGACGACAAGGTGCGGGCCGTGGCAAGGGTCCACATGGCCACGATGGCGATGGTGAATGCCGCGAGGATCCCGCCGCTCCCGGTCACGATCGCCGCGATCCCCGGGCCGAGCTTCGCGGTCCCGAGCACCGTCGGCACGCCAGTCAGCACAGTCCATCTGCGTGCCAAACGCGAAGGTCGCCCGTGTAACATCCCGCCGCCCCGATGACCGGTGGCGTTGCGGCTATGTCGCGCGTCGTGAATGAACGGCATGCTGCCACGGAAATGTAGTCGATGTGCGGCGCACCATGATGGCCGCGATGAGAATGGTCGCGGCCGCCTCTTTCAATGTCAGCTTCACGGCCGAACCTCCCTCCTGGTGGCATCACTGTCGGCATACCGGCTGCCGGCAGGTAAGTGCCAGATATCCCCGAATTGGCCGGCCAAGGTCACCTCCCCGCTCCGGCGGGGCCGCGCGCCTTCCTATTCCGTTTGTCTGCGGCGCTAGAGCCTGTCTCGTAGATCTCGGTGGATGCGCTGATCCACGCGGCGATGGGCCAGTCGGCGGAGGAGCAGCCGATAGTGGAGTTATCGGCGACGCCAAAAGACCTGCGGGACACCCTAGCCCCGGGGTCGTCCCCCTGGGGAACGATCTGTGGCAAGCAGCGCGTCGATCTCGCTGGCGGCTGGCATACCTTCCCTGGCGCCAGGACGGGTCACGGCGATCGCCGCTGCCGCTACCGCGCGGCGCAGGGCAACACGCAGGTCCCAGCCCTCCGCCAGGCCCGCGGCCAGGACACCGGTGAGCGTGTCGCCCGCACCCGTCGTGTCGCGCGCTGTTACCTGGTGCCCTGGGAAGTACTCGACGCTGGTGCCGTCGGCGAGCAGCGCGCCTTGCTCGCCGAGCGTGGCGATCACTGGGCCGCCGCCGCGTCCAGAAAGTACCGATGCGGCTTTCGCCACGTCAGCGGTGCCGTGGTGTCCAGAGCCGAGCACCATGGCTTCGTGCCGGTTCGGCGTCAGCACCGCGCCGCGCAGCACTTCCGAGTCGCACTCGCGCGCGGGCGCCGGGTTTACCACGAGCGTGGCTCCTGCCCCGCGGGCCGCGGCCGCGGCCGCGAGCAACGGTGCGTCCATCAACTCGAATGACAGCACGATCACGTCCCGCCTGGTGAGCCGAAGCGCGTCGATGCAACGCCTGACATGCCCGGTGGTCACGGCCGCATTCGCGCCTGGCGCGACCGCGATCTGGTTCTCGCCTGAGCTGCCGTCCACCATGACGACCGCGTGCCCGGTGTGCTGGCTGGGCAGCCTGGCGATGGCGGATACGTTGACGCCCTCGGCGGCAAGCGCGTCGAGCGCGGCCTGCCCGTCGTCTTCGCCGACCGCACCGATCAGATGTACCTCGGCGCCGGCCCGCGCGGCCGCGACGGCCTGGTTCGCGCCCTTGCCGCCGTGATGGCGCTCGAATGACCCGCCGGTGACTGTCTCCCCGGCGACCGGCAGCCGTGGCAGACGCAGCACGAGATCGAAGTTGATCGAGCCGACGACGATCACCCGCCCGGGTGCCTGCCGCGGCCCGTTTCCTGCGTCCATGACCGGTCACTATAGGAGAGTCGACAAGGAAAGGCGGGCGCCGTGCCGCACAAGATCATCTTGGACTGCGACCCAGGCATCGACGACGCGCTCGCGATCGCTTTTGCCTGGGGCAACGGTGACCTCGAGACATGTGGCATAACCACGGTCAGCGGCAATGTGAGCCTGGAGCGGACGACCGCGAACGCGCTGCGGGTATGCGAGTTCCTCGGTGCGGCCGACATTCCGGTGGTGGCGGGCAGCCCGCGCCCGCTGCTCCGGCCGCCGCTGACTGCCCACGGTCCGCACGGCGAGTCCGGCCTGGGCGGAGCGCGGCTGCCGCCGCCGACGACTGGCTCGCGCGGTGGCCACGCCGTCGATTTCCTCATCGAGACGATCGGCGCGGCGCCAGGCGAAATCACTCTGGTGGCGACCGGGCCGCTGACCAATGTCGCACTTGCGGTGCGGCGCCAGCCTGACATTGTCACGCAGGTCAAAGACTTCGTGATTATGGGTGGCTCGGCAGGCCGCGGCAACGTCACCCCGGCTGCGGAATTCAACATCGCGGTGGATCCTGAAGCCGCCGCGATCGCGTTCGGGGCCGGCTGGACAGTGACCATGATCGGCCTGGACGTCACCCTTCAAGCGCGCGCTGATCCGGCGACTAAGCGGCGGCTCGGCGCGCTTGGCCGGCTCGCCGACGATCTCCTGCTCCCGTGCCTTACCGAGTACGCGACCATGCCAGAACTCAATAGCCCGGCCGTCCATGATGTGTGCGCGGTCGCGCACGTGGCAGCCCGGGGGCTGTTCGGCTGTGTTCCCGCTGGGGTGCAAGTGGAGACTGTTGGCCGCTGGACGGCGGGGATGACGGTCACCGATTTCCGCGCAGCGCCGCAGGAATGCAATGCGCTTGTCGCCATGGAGATCGACGTGCCTGCCTTCTGGGACGTGGTCTTCGACGCATACTCGAGCGCGGCCGCTGCGATCGACCGTGATCAGTAACGGCTGCCGCGGGTGCGGCATCGGCTGTTGCGGGGCATCTCGGGGGGTCGCCCCTCTGCGGGGCATCTCGGGGGTCGCCCCTCTGCGGGGGTCCCGGGGGGATCGTCCCCCCGGGGCGGCAACACAGTCCTAACGGCCGGCGCGGGTCCCGCATATCGCCCACCGCCGTGGACTGTCTTGCTTCGGTGACCGGCGGGCCGGGCACGGCAACGCCGTATGCTCGGGCCTGACCAGCATGCGTTAGCTGCACCGCGCCGCCAACGGCGTGGATCGCGAAGGAGCCGCACCGCGCACCTGGATCGCCGCGCTGCAGAGCATCAGGCCCGATCGCCTGGTGACTGTCCTTAAGGAACTCCATCTGCGCGTGCTGGGCGCAGACGGCGCACCGGATCGGGTTCGCCGCAGGTCAGGTTGACGAGCATCGCGGAGGGCCGGTTGGTCACCACGCCATGCTCAGCGGGTGAACGGAGAGACACAGGGACCACGGTCCGCACGACGGTGTCGGCCGAAAGCTCACCGCGCGAGCCGAGCAGATCGCGAAATTCGCTGCGGCCAAGGCGGAGCGCAAATTCTGGGATCTGCCATTCGGCCCTTCGCGCGGCACGGAGAGCAGCACGGACAGTGGTATGGACACAGTCCCGCCGATCCGTTGTGTGAGAGGCTCGCTGATGGAGGTGTTCGTGTGAAGATCGGACTGCAGATTCCTGACTTCACGTCGCCGGGAGGTGCGCCGAGTCTCGGCAAGGACTTGGCGACTGTCGCGCGCACCGCGGACGACGCGGGTTTCGAGTTCATCAGCGTGATGGATCATTTCTTCCAGATCCGTGGCATCGGGCCGCCCGAGCACGCGATGCTGGAGTCCTATACCACGCTTGGGTATCTGGCGGCATGCACGTCACGGGCCAGGCTGGTCACACTTGTTACTGGCGTCGTGTACAGGAACCCGGGGATCCTGGCGAAGATCGTGACCACCCTTGACGTGCTCTCCGGCGGCCGGGCATGGCTGGGCGTCGGTGCCGCATGGAACGAGGAGGAGTCGCGCGGGCTCGGGATCCCTTTCCCGCCGGTCGCCGAGCGGTTCGAACGTCTCGAGGAAACGCTCCAGATCTGCCTGCAGATGTGGCGCGGAGACGAGACGCCTTACCAGGGTGCGCACTACCAGCTCGACCGGCCGCTCAACTCGCCGCAGGCACTTTCCAAGCCGCATCCGCCGATCATGATCGGCGGATCGGGGGAGCGGAAGACGCTCAGGTTCGTCGCTCGCTACGGCCAGGCGTGCAACCTGTTCCCCGGACCGGATCTGGCGCACAAGCTTGACGTGCTGCGCGAGCACTGTGCCGCCGAGGGCCGCGATTATGACGAGATCGAGAAGACCTGCTACTTCATCTTCGACGTAGGTGAGAAGGGCGAGAAGGCCGACGAGATCGTCGATCAGCTTGGCAGGCTTGCGCAGCTGGGATTCGATGTCGCGATCGGCGCGGTGGCCGACGTCTGGCGCGTGACGCCGCTCGAGATCATCGGCAGCGAGGTGATTCCCGCGGTCGCGAGCCTCTGATCGCGTGCAGTGCCCGCTTCCAGCCGGGGAACTCCGTGATCGTGGTACCTGACCCATCATATTCGCGGGTCAGGTACCACGATCACGGCAACGTTGGGGGCTCGGCAGGGCGGGCGCGCCTGGTGCTGGTGGGCGGAGCCGCCATGAGCGGGCAGAAAGGCGGGTAAGCCCGGTTTAGCTGCCTGGCGTGGCGGCCCAGCCGGTCCACCGATCGACCACGATCGAGATCACCGGACCTGCGGGCGGATTGCTGCGGTACTGGGGATAGCGGCGGGCGAGCGACCGCAGCGGCTCGGCCATTTCGGCGGGACCATCGAGGATCACCGCCCGGCCATCGGCGCGTACCCACCACAGCTGAGCCCAGTCCGCCGCATACTGATCAGCGAGCACCGCCACCCAAGGGTTGGCCGAGATGTTACGCAGCCGCTTTAGCTGGTTGGTCGTCTTCGGCTTGGCGTCCACCGCGCTGACGATGCGGTTGCCATCGATGGCGAAGGTGAAGGGCACGATGTGCGGCCGGCCCGCGGCGGTGACCGTCGCGAGCCGCGCGACGGGCACGGCGCCAAGCCGCCGCCGTGCCTCGGCGTCATCCAGCTTCAGCGCCCGCCCCTCCCGCGCCGCCGTACAGCCGCCCGCGCTGGTGCAGCCGCCCACGCGGTTACGAGGGCACGCGGAACTACCGTGGGTGCGCCGTACTCGCCCCGCGACAGCTTGCCTGGGTGGGTTATCCCGTCCCGCAGCCAGATCGTCTCATGATCGGAATTGAACGACAGGGCGACGGCGGCCCGCGGGCCGCCCGGCCAGGACTGCCGCGCCAGCGACCGGCCCTTCCTGATCCGCCCGACACCGGCTCGCACCGCCGTCCCGTTCCAGGCCCAAGGCTCGCCCATGCCAGCCAGCGTACGGGCGTTCCTGCGCGCGTGCCTGCTTGCCGCGCCACCGGACCGGCGGCCGGCATTTATTACAACGGCTGCGCGGGCCGGCCCTGCGGGCCGTCATGTGGGACGGGGGTTCCGGGGGTCGTCCCCCGGGCCGGCACTGCCATAACAGGCTGCCGCGTGCGCCCGCCGACGAGCACGCGGAGAAATCCCGGGCGGCCGGGATCCGGCGGGTCGCCAGGCGTAACGTTGGAATGTGCGCTCATGGGTGGTCCGTCAACCCGGGCCGATCACGGCCGGGCCGCTGCGGCTGATCGAGCGGCCGGTGCCCGAACCCGGTCCAGGGCAGTTGCTGCTGAAGGTCCTCGCGTGCGGTGTTTGCCGGACGGACCTACACCTGGCCGAAGGTGATCTACCGCCGCACGGCACCGATGTCACTCCTGGTCACGAGATTGTCGGCGAGGTGGTGGCGGCGGGCACGGGCGTCACGAGGTTTGGCGTGGGCGACCGGGTGGGCGGTGCCTGGTTGGCCGGAACCGACGGTTCATGCGCCTACTGTCGCAGGTGCCGCGAGAACCTGTGCCCGGGCTCGACGTATACCGGCTGGGACATCAACGGCGGATACGCCGAGTATGTGGCCGTCGCGGACGCCTACGTGTACCGGCTGCCCGGTGGGTTCAGCGAGATCGAGCTCGCGCCGCTGCTGTGTGCGGGGATCATCGGCTACCGCGCGCTGCGCCGCGCGGAGCTGCCGCCCGCCGGCCGGCTCGGGATCTGGGGTTTCGGCGGCTCCGCGCACCTCGCCGCGCAGATCGCCCTGGCCGAGGGCGCAGCGGTCCACGTGTTTACCCGCGCCGAGCCGGCCCGCGAACTGGCGCTTGGACTTGGCGCCACCTCGGCGCAGGATTCGTTTGACCCGACCCCCGAGCCGCTTGACTCGGCCATCCTGTTCGCTCCGGTTGGTGATCTGGTGCCCGCCGCGCTCGCCGCGCTCGACCGCGCCGGGACGCTGGCGATCGCAGGGATCTACCTGACCGACATCCCGCCACTGAACTACGACGCCCACCTGTTCCAGGAACGCCAGCTGCGCAGCGTCACGTCTAACACCCGTGGCGACGGGGAGGAGTTCCTGCGGTTGGCCGAGCGCTTGCAGATCAAGGTTTCCGCCACGCCGTATGCCTTCGAGGAGGCCGACCGCGCTCTCGCCGATCTCGCCGCCGATCGGGTGAACGGCGCCGCGGTGCTCGCGCTGCCTGACTAGTGCCTCTAGGACGGTGGGTGTCGCGCGCCCTGGATCACCGCCCGCATGCGCCAAGATCCACGGGACGCCTTAATGACGCTTATTGGCTTGAATGATTTGAGTAATTAGCCGGGGGACCGCGATGCCGATCGGTTCGTGGATCACCGCTTTTGCCATGTGGTCGTAAGGCGTCGGGTCACGGTTGACGATGACGAGGGCAGCCCCCACATGGGCGGCGATGCCGCATAGGGACGCCGCAGGTTCGACCACCAAAGTGCTGCCGATCGCGAGGAAGAGATCGCAATCCCCGGCGACCTGCACGGCGCGCTGGAAGGTCTCAGGGTGGAGATTCTCACCGAACATCACAGTGGTCGACTTGAGGATCCCGCCGCACCGCCTGCACGCCGGGTCCTCATCACCCGCCTCGACCCGCGCCAGCGCGTCCGTCATGGCCGTCCGGTCTCCGCAACTGACGCACATGGCTCCGAACATGTTGCCGTGCAGTTCGAGCAGGCGATCGGGCGGCGTTCCGCTCTTCGCGTGCAACCCATCGATGTTCTGGCTGATTACCCAGGTGTCGATGTCAGACCGGGCAAGCTCGGTAAGCGCATGATGTGCCGGGTTAGGCTCGGCGCGCCAGGCTGGGTGGTCCCGCCTGCGCTGCCAGGACTGGCGCCGAACGCCCGGGTCGCTAATGTACTCGTGAAAGCTGGGCGTCGGGAGGGTGGCGTACACAGAAGACTTCCGGCCGCGGAAGTCGGGAATGCCAGAATCGGTGGAGATGCCCGCGCCTGTGAGCGCGGTGACGGCACGCACGCCCTTGGCCCAGTCCGGCGTCGGCTCGGTGTCTGTCAGGTCATCCTGGGTCATGGCACGATCTTTACGCCATGGTCGGCTGGCCGCAATGCTCAGCCAGCTAACGGTGACGCCTTGGGGCTCTAATGCGGCTGACGCGCCCTGGCCCTGCGTGGTCGGGTGACGGTGGGCGTGTGACAACCGTGCCCAGGGGAATAATTGGAGGCCACAGAGCATAGAGGGAAAATCCTGGCGACATCAGGCGGCAGGCTACTTCTAAGCAACCTAGCGACATGACCCGGCATCGGCAGAGCATGACCTGAGGTCACGTCGAGCCGGGGGTCACCGCAGTGCAGCGCGCGAGGGAGCGGGCTACTTTCCGTGAGGTCTTCGCCGTCTCCGAGTATCGCGCGCTCTGGCTGGCCCAGGTGTTCTCGGTGGCGGGGGACCAGCTTGCGCGCGTCGCCCTCACTGTGCTCGTTTACGACCGAACGCAGTCAGCGCTGCTCGCAGCGATCACTTACGCGGCAAGCATCATTCCCGCATTCCTTGGCGGAATCTTGCTTTCTGGGCTGGCGGACAGGTTCCCGCGCCGCACCGTGATGATCGTCTGCGATGTCGCACGGGCTCTGCTTGTGGCCCTGATGGCGATACCAGGCATCCCGATCGCCGCCATCATCGGGCTGCTATTCGTGACAACGCTGGCCAGCGCGCCGTTCAATTCCGCTCGCTCGGCGATCTACCCGGACTTCCTTTCAGGGGACAGATACGTGCTCGGCACGGCGATCACCCTGACCACGTACCAGTTTGCGCAGGTGCTCGGTTTCGTCACCGGTGGCGCGGTCGTCGGTTTCTTCGGTATCAGGAACTCATTGCTGATCGATGCTGCGACGTTTCTTTGCTCGGCCCTGCTAGTCCGCCTTGGTGTGCGGGCCCGCCCGGCGCCCGGCGGCCCTGCGACCCGGAGGGCCTCGCCGCTCAGCGACGCGATCGCCGGGGCGCGCCTGGTGTTCGGCAACGCCGCGCTGCTGATGCCGATGCTGTTCGGGTGGCTGTCGGCTTTCTACAACGTTCCCGAGGGTCTGGCGGCGCCCTTCGCGAAAACATTGCACGGCGGGCCGGCCACGGTCGGCCTGATCCTTGGCGCACAGGCATTTGGTGCGTCGGCTGGATTGGTCACCTTCAGCCGCCTGGTCGACCCAAGCCGCAGGCAACGACTGATGGGGCCGCTCGCCATCGGCGCGAGCGGGATCCTCGTCGCGATGGCCTTCCGGCCTGGCCTGGCCGGCTCTTTGCTCATCCTGACCGTCTCAGGCCTGTGTGCATCGTTCCAGCTAGCCGCCAATGCGGCCTTCGTGAGTGCCGCACCGCAGCAACAGCGCAGCCAAGCATTCGGTCTCGCCGTCGCAGGCATGAGCCTTGGTCAGGGTGCCGCGATGATCCTCGCGGGCGCTGCCGCCGGGTATATCGCCCCTGCCGTGGTGATCGCTCTTAGCGGTGCCGTAGGCGCCGTCGCCGCCATCTGCCTTATCGCTAGCTGGTCTCGCCGTGCCCGCTAATCAGTCATCCCCAGGTTTCGTTGCTCATGGCTAATCTCCCTTGCTCGCGGGTGGGTGGGCTGTCGTGTCATCCCCAGGTTTCGTTGCTCATGGCTAATCTCCTTGCGGGTCGGGCCGGGTCGGGCCGGGCCGGGCCGGGGCGGGTTGGCTCGGGCCGGGTCGGGTCGGGCCGGGTTGGCTCGGGCCGGGTCCGGTCGGGCCGGGTCCGGTCGGGCCGGATTGGCTCGGGCCGGGTCCGGTCGGGCCGGATTGGGTCGGGCCGGGTCCGGTCGAGTCCGGCCGGGTCCGGCCGGGTCCGGCCGGGCCGGGTGGGGGTGGTGTGGGTGTCATGTCATCCCCAGGTTTCGTTGCTCATAGCTGCGCTCCTCTCTTCTCTCTTCGCCTTGCACCGCCACGTTCTGGACAGAAACTGGCCGAACACGCACGCTCACATCGTGTTTACAGGCAGGTATACCCAATGCCGGAAATGTTCCAGTTGCGAGGGTTACCGATCAGAAACACGACGTGTCGCGTGGGACTTGACACCTTGCCCTCCGAAGCTGTCACAATATGAATTTGCCCACTTACGCCATGCTATGAATTGATCTATACGGGACCGGCTGCGTTGATGAGGAGGTCGCATGCCGAGAGCCGGAGCGCGGAGCCCCCTGCGCGCGTGGGCTTCGTTCCGCGATTGGGCCGTATGGGAACTGCCTCGCTGGCTGTCCTGCTACGTCGTGACGGTGATCACGGCGTACGCGCTGATGATCGGCATCGCAACCGCCTTCGCGCCCTTCCGCGTTAGTGATGTCGCACTGTTCGGCATTCTCCTGGTCTGCAGCGCTGTAACGGTCGAACTAACCCGCCGGGCTGGTGAACCCGGTGGTCTTATCAAGGACGTCTACGCGGTCTGGGATCTGCCGATCGCGATCCTGCTGCCGCCGCTCTATGTCCTCCTTGTCCCGATCCCACGTTTGGCACTGACGCAGTGGCGGACTCGCCAGACTCTTGTCTACCGGCGAATCTTCAGCGCCGCCGCAGTTGGCCTGGCCTATGCGGGTGCCTCGGTGGCCTTCCACGCCGGCGCGAATTTCGTGGGGGTCGCGCCGGGCTCTGGTGATCACGCTGTGGTGTGGACGTTGCTCGTGGCCTGCTGCGGGCTGCTCAGGCTGGCCATCAATAGATTCCTGGTGCTTGCGGCGGTCAAGGGCGCTGATCCCGCGACCAAGCTCCGGCCTCTGATCGCCGGCCGAGAGACGCTGTACAACGACCTGGCCGAGCTGTGCATGGGCGTGCTGGTGACCTTCGCCGCGGCGCACGACGCCCTCCTTGTCCTCTACGCACTGCCGCTTGTGATCTTGCTCCAACGGTCGCTACGCCACCGGCAGCTAGTGAATGAGTCCCGCGTCGACGGGAAAACGGGCCTGCTTAACGCCGCCACCTGGCAGCGCGAGGCCCAGGTCGAGATCACTCGTGCGATTCGCACGCACACGCCGCTCGCCGTGGCGATCGCTGACATCGACCACTTCAAGTTGGTCAACGACACCTACGGTCACCTCGTCGGGGACGAGGTGCTTGCGGGGATCGCCCGCGCGATGACCGCGCTGTTGCGCGATTACGACATCGTGGGCCGGTTCGGCGGTGAGGAATTCGTCATCCTGTTGCCACAGACCAGCGCGGATGAGGTCAAAGGTATCGCCGAACGGCTCCGTGAGAAGCTTGCTGAGATCATCGTCCCGATCAGCGCGGGAGTGTCGGCGCAGTCACTGCTTCAGGTGACGGTCTCGATCGGCATCGCT
Source organism: Streptosporangiaceae bacterium (assembly GCA_035517695.1). Classification (GTDB taxonomy): domain Bacteria; phylum Actinomycetota; class Actinomycetes; order Streptosporangiales; family Streptosporangiaceae; genus DATFVJ01. Next base: position 13,943 of record DATIYI010000055.1, on the reverse strand, counting down.
ACCCTTGATGGCTCGCGGCGCGACCTCGATGACATGCTGGCGGCGGCCGACGCTGCGCTCTACAAGGCGAAGAACACCGGGCGCAACAAGGTCTGCGTGCTCGCAGACAGCTCACCCGGGGGGTGACCAGCCGGCAGGCTGCCATACTGGGCACCCACGTTGCAGAGCTGACATGAGGACCGGATTCGACCGATCATGGGTGGCACACGATGAGGCGGCCGTTGCTGACCCGCAGGCTCGCCGGAATGGGCACGACGATCTTCGCCGAGATGTCCGCGCTCGCGTTGACGACTGCGTCGATCAATCTCGGGCAGGGCTTCCCCGACACCGACGGGCCGCCCGAGATCGCCAAGGCGGCGGCCGACGCGATCATGGCGGGCCACGGCAACCAGTACCCACCCGGGCCGGGCATCCCCGAACTGCGGTCAGCCATCGCTGATCACCAGTGGCGGTTCTACGAGCTGGAGTTCGACCCGGACGAGGAGGTTCTCGTGACAGCGGGGGCGACAGAGGCGATTGCGGCCGCGGTGCTCGCCCTTGTCGGGCCGGGCGACGAGGTTATCGCGTTCGAGCCCTACTACGACTCCTACGCTGCCTGTATCGCGATGGCAGGGGGCGTGCGCGTACCGGTCACGCTGCGCCCGCCGGCATTCAGGCCCGACCTCGACGCGCTGCGCGCGGCCATCACCCCGCGCACGAGGCTCATCCTGCTCAACTCGCCGCACAACCCGACCGGCTGCGTCCTTGATCGCGCGGAGCTTGCCACCATCGCCGCCCTGGCGTGCGAGCATGATCTGCTTGTCGTTGCTGATGAGGTCTACGAGCATGTCGCGTTCGACGGCGAGCATGTGCCGATCGTCACAATGCCGGGCATGCGCGAGCGTACGGTCTCTATAAGTTCGGGTGGTAAGACATTCTCGTTCACTGGCTGGAAGATCGGCTGGGTGACGGGGATGCCCGACCTTGTCTCCGCCGTCCGCACAGCAAAGCAGTTCCTCACCTATGTCAGCGGCGGCCCGTTCCAGTACGCGATTGCCGAGGCGCTCCGCCTGCCCGACGATTACTACCTGGGGCTGCGCGACGGCCTGCGGCGCAAGCGCGACTTGCTCTGCGCTGGCCTGCGGGGCGCCGGCTTCGATGTATACGAACCGGCGGGCACCTACTTCATCACCACGGATGCCAGGCCGCTCGGCGAGAAGGACGGGGTGGAGTTCTGCCGCTCGCTGCCGGGCCGCTGCGGCGTTGTCGCCGTCCCGAACGCTGTCTTCTACGACGACCCGCAGGCCGGCCGCAGCCAGGTGAGGTTCGCGTTCTGCAAACGCGACGAGGTGCTCACCGAGGCCGCCGCGCGTCTGGCCCGCCTTGGCTACCGCGGCTGACCCGCCTGCGTCAGACCGAGATCCGTTCTTATGCTAACTAATCTGCGGATAGCGCCGGTATGCTAACGCGACGACAAATCATGGACTGAGGGCGGGACCGCGGGCGCGGCTGGGCACCTATTCAGCCCCCGCCGATCAGCCCCCGCCGATCAGCCCCCGCCGAGCGTTTTCGGCGCGCCGTAGTGCCAAAGGACCTCGGGTACCGCCACCTTACCGCCCTCGTCCTGAAAGTTCTCCATGATCGACAGCAGTGTGCGTGCCGTCACGCCGGTGCCGTTCAACGTGTGGACGAAATCGGACTTGCCGCCGCGGCGAAACCGGATGTCGAGCCTGCGGGCCTGGTAGTCGGTCGTGTTGGAGCAAGAGGTCAGCTCGCGGTACCGCTCCTGGGCGGGGAACCAGCCCTCGACGTCGTACTTCTTGGCGGCCGGCGCTCCCAGATCACCAACGGAGATGTTCAGCACGCGGTACGGCAGCCCGAGGCTCTGGATGATCTCCTCCTCGTAGCCGAGCAACTGCTCGTGCACCATCGGGGACTCCTCGGGTGCGCAGTAGACAAACATTTCCACCTTGTCGAACTGGTGCACCCGGAACATCCCACGGGTGTCCTTGCCCGCGGCGCCCGCCTCGCGCCTGAAGCAGGTGGACATCGCCACGTAGCACGCGGGAAGGTCATTCTCCTCCAGCCGTTCGTCCATGTGGATGCCCGCCATCGCGACCTCGGAGGTCCCCGTCAAATACAGGTCATCGCGCTCCAGGTGGTAGAGATTTACCTCGTCGGTCGGCAGGAAGCCTGTCCCGTACATTGGTTGCTCGCCCACGAGCACGGGCGGCAGGACCGGCATGAAGCCGCGCCCGGTCAGGTAGTCGAGCACGTACCGGTAGAGAGCCAGCTCGGTCAGTGCCACTGTGCCGAATCGGTAGGCGAAGCGAGATCCGGACAGCCGGGCACCGCGCGCCATGTCCACCCAGCCCGACGGCGTACCGAGCGCCAGGTGATCGCCCGGGGTGAAGCCGAACTTCGGCGGCTCCCCCCAGGTGCGGATCACCACGGCGTCCTCTTCTGCCATGCCGTCGGCCGCCGTGGGGTCGGGCAGGTTCGGGATACGGTCGAGCAGGACCTGCCGGTCACTCCTCGCGCTGCCAAGCTCGGATTCCGCGGCGGCGAGTTCCTCCTTGAGCCTGCGCAGCTCGGCAAGCTCGTCCGCGCTCGGGGCACCCTTGGAAGACCGTTTCTGCAGCGCGCGGAGCCGTTCGGTATGTTCGGTGAGTTCACGCCAGCGGCTATCGGCGGTGAGCAGCGCGTCAAAGTCCATCGCGGCGCCACGGCGGGCGAGCGCGGCGCGGAAGCGGTCCGGTTCCTGCCGGGCGGCCTTGAGGTCGATCACGTGGCGAGTTTAGTGTGGGCGCTCGCCCGGCTGGCGCGCTATCCGTCGGCCTGCGGCTGCAGGTGGCGCTCCGCGGGGCCCACATAGATCTGGCGGGGGCGTGCGATTCGCTGTTCGTGGTCGAGGATCCCCTCCTCCCACTGGGCCAGCCAGCCCGGCGTGCGGCCGATCGCGAACAGCACCGGGAACATCTCGACAGGGAAGCCCATCGCCTGGTAAATGATGCCGGAGTAGAAGTCGACGTTCGGGTAGAGCTTGTGGTTCACGAAGTACTCGTCCCCCAGCGCGATCCTCTCGAGCTCGAGGGCGATGTCCAGCAGGCGGTTGCGGCCGGTGACCTTGAACACCTGTTCGGCGACGTCCTTGATGAGGATGGCGCGCGGGTCGAAGTTCCGGTAGACGCGGTGGCCGAATCCCATCAGCCGGACCTCGCCGCTCTTCACCCGCTCGATATAGGCGGGTATGTGGTCCACCGACCCGATCTCGGTGAGCATCCTGAGCACCTGCTCGTTGGCGCCGCCGTGCAGCGGGCCGTACAGCGCCGCGGCAGCCGCGGCGGCCGACGAGTAGGGGTCGGAGTGCGCACTGCCCACCGTCCGCATCGTGGTGGTCGAGCAGTTCTGCTCGTGGTCGGCATGAAGCATGAACAAGACGTCGATGGCGTGCTCGAGAATCGGATCCGGGCGGTAGCTCAGCTCGGTGGTCTTCCACATCATGTTGAGGAAGTTGCCCGCATACGACAGTTCGTTGTCCGGGTACGCATACGGCATGCCGACCGCGTGCCGGTGGGCGAACGCCGCCAGCGTGGGCATCTTCGCGATCAGCCGGACGATCTGCTTGCACCGCGCCTCCGTATCGAAGATCGCCTTCGCCTCCGGGTAGAAGGTGGACAGGCCGGCCACGGTGCTCACCAGGATTCCCATCGGATGCGCGTCGTGATGGAACCCGTCGATGAACAGCTTGATGTTCTCGTGCACGAACGTATGGTGCGTGATCTCGTCGATCCACGCGTCCGCCTCGGCCGCGCTCGGCAGTTCACCGTACAGCAGCAGGTAGGCGACCTGGAGGAACGAGCAGTGCTCGGCGAGTTCCTCGATCGGGTAACCGCGATAGCGCAGGATCCCCTCGTCACCGTCGATGTACGTGATGGCGCTGCGGCAGTTGGCGGTATTCCCGAACGCCGGATCGTAGGCCAGCAGCCCGGCGTCGTCGTCACCTACCTTGATCTGGCGCAGGTCGGTAGCTCGAATGGTGCCGTCGTTGATCGGGACATCGTAGCTCCGGCCGGTCCGCGAGTCGGTGATCTGAAGCGTGCCCTCGCTGGGTGCTGTCATCGTGGCTCAGCTTCCTTCCTTGCTCGGTGCCTCGCATGTCTGCTCCGCGTCTCGCACGGCTGCCGACCATGCTGCAAGGCGGGCCCAGTCAAATGCGCCGACGTGTCCGTCTATATGGCCACCGTACGTGGTCGTGGGCTGCTCACACACTGCGGCGGGCACCCAGGCTGGTGCGAGTTGTCTGGCACGTACCGGAATGGCACTGTGGTGCGGTATCTATCGCGGCGGCACCCGGCGGTCCAGCTTGCGGACAGTCGCCTTCAGCGCGCTGTGATCAGCGGACAGTAGCATGCGGCGGGACACAAGCGGACAGCCGGCGCCGGCGCGGGAGAATGCGTGGGCAGAATCGGATGGGGGCGAGCCGATGCTGATCAGCGATGCCGCTCGGCTGCTGCACGGCGGCGGGGGACACGGCGGCGAGGTACACGTCTGGCACGGGCTGGTCACCGCCCCGCCGTCAGCCGAAGATACCGCCGTGCTTTCCGGCGCGGAACGAGCGCGGGCCGCCCGCTTCATCCGGCCGGGCGACAGCGCCAGGTTCGTGGCCGCGCACGCCGCGCAGCGCCGGCTGCTCGCCCGCTACCTGGGTACCGATCCCGCCGCCATACGGTTCGGCCGGTCCGCATGCTGCCGGTGCGGCAGCACAGAACACGGTCGGCCAAGCATCGAGTGGCCCCCTGCCGCGCTGGAGCACAACCTGTCCCGTTCTGGCCAGCACTGGCTGCTCGCAGTCGCAGCCGCCGGCCGGGTGGGCGCGGATATCGAATGCCATCGCAGCATCGACATAGGCCGGATGGCCGACGCCACCCTCACCGCCGCCGAAAGCCTGTACCTGCGGGACCAGCCTGATGAGCGCCGCCAATGGGTGTTCTTCCGCTGCTGGACGCGCAAGGAAGCCGTGCTCAAGGCCTGCGGCATCGGTCTGGCGACCAAGCTGGGCGGCCTGGAGGTGCATCCCGAGCAGTCCGGGCCAGTCGAGGTGCATCACGCCTCGGGGAGCTGCCCGGACACCTGGCAGGTGCGGGACGTGACCCAGCGCCCGTGGCCGGCCCAGGGCTCAGCCGCCGCGCAGGGCTCGCAGCAGGTCCAGGGCATAGGCGCGGCGCAGGGCCCGGAGCGGATCCAGGTCTGCGGCGCGGCGCAGGTGCCTGCCCGTAACGAGGCGGGCGCCGCCGGCTGGTCGGGTGCTGTCGCACAACCTGCCGGGCAGGCCCGCCCGGTCCGGTTCTTTACATTTCCCCCATCCTGATGCTCTGACCTGGCAGTGTCACCGAGCTCGGGGGAACTGCCCAGGTTCGCGGCCGGGCCCAGGCGGGCCGCCGTAAGCCTGCGCGATGTCAAGCCAGCGATCCGCATCGGGACCCGTGGCCTTGAGCGCGAGGTCGTCGCGGTGCCGGCGCCTGGTCACCAGCAGGCAGAAGTCCACCGCAGGCCCGCTGACCACTTGGGTGGCGTCGTCAGGACCGAACTCCCACAGCCCGCCAGACGGCGCGGTCAGCGAGACCCTGAATTCTCCGGCAGGTGGGGTGAGGCCGCGCGCCACGAACGCGAAGTCCCTTGTCCGCACGCCGAACCGCACCAGGTGGCGGATCCTGTCGGTCCGCTCCCGCTTCTCACCGAGCGCGTCCGCGACGTCCTGACCATGTGCGAAAAGCTCCATCAGGCGGGTCGTCGCAAGGCTCGCCGCCGACATAGGCGTGAACAGCCACGGCACCTTCTGGCCGAGCGGCACCGCGGCGAGCGCGTCATGGGCGGCGGCACGCTGCGTTCGCCAGCGGGTGAGCAGTTCCTGGGGCGAACCTGACAGCTGCTCGGCAAGGCTTGCCGCGATCACCGCCTCGAAGGCGTCGTCATCGTGCACCAGGCGCCGTTCGAACTCGGCCGGATCCGCCGCCGCAAGTGCGACCATTCCGTCGGTGGCCGCCAGATGAGCGATCTGATGCGCGACCGCCCAGCCTGGCGCGGGCGTCGGCAGCACCCATTGTGCCTCGATAAGGTTGGCCACCAGGTGATCGAGATCATCACCCTCGGCGGTCACGTCGGTGAGCACATCGTCTACGACAGCCATGGCAGCCTCACGGGCTCATCATCTGGCGCATCGCCGCGTTTCGTCCACCCGCTCGGTGTGGCCAAGCCTGTCCAGCATCTCGAGCAGCGGCACCGCCACTCGGCGGGTCGTCCCCAGTGCCTGCCTGGCCTGGCTCAGCGTGAACGGCTGCGGCAGGCTGGAGAGAATCCGCGCGGCGTCATGGTCTGCGCCTGGCAGCAGGTACACGTCCTGCGACACGCGAAGCAAATACCCGGCCCGAACGGCTGCCGCGAGCTGTCGCCGATCGAGCTGCAGCCCACGCAGCATGTCCGCATCAGGCGCCAGGAAAGGATCACGCCGCAGCCCGGAACGGATGATCTCGACCGCGGCGCGTACGTGGTTGGGAAGCTCAGGGGCGGCTTGCGCACCGTAGATCTTGCCGCCCCGATAGCTCAGCGGTGCTCGCACGAGCGCCCCGACCAGCCTGCGGTCGGGCAGGTTGAGCCGCTGCCTGGCGGTCTCGACCGCAAGCCCGGGATCGAGCGGGTGCGTCGCGGCATGCGTCGCCACCAATCCGCGGAGCGCGGCACCAAGCCCGCGCCACCAGCTCGGATCGGCCAGCCAGTCGCCTGCGACCGGCGTCACCGTCGACGCAGCACCCATGGCGGCGAGGTCGGCCGCACGGACAAGCTTGCGGCGCCGCAGTTCGCTTACCACGTCGGCACCCCCCGTCAGCTGGTCGAGCGCCGCGGCCCGGTCCCGCGCCGCGCCCCGCCCGCACAGCGAAGGCGGCCGTACGTCGAGGAAGGTGACGCCGGCCACGATCAGCTGCCTGCCAGGGTCGCGGAGCGCCGCGGTGTCGCCGATCCGCAGTGGCAGGGGCGAGCCGAGGGTGATCCGCGCCGTGTCGCTGCCCAGCCTGCGGACTCGGACGCCGACCGCGGCGGTGCCGATGTGCAGCATGGCCATCGTGGGGATCTTGGGAGCCTGAGGGATCGCCGCGGCGAGGGCGGGGACCACCGCGGGAGTCGCTGACAGCACACCGTCGAGCCAGCCGAGCCTGACATCCGCCTGCCGGGCGGCGAGCCACTTTCCCGGCGAGACGAGCGCACTGCCCCTGCGCACCTCGGCCGGGTCCGCGCCGCGAAGGTTGACCGCGATCCGCGCAGCAGCTGTCACCTCGTTCCGCTGGATCCGCAGCGCCTGTAGCCCGCGGACGCGAAGCACGCGCTGGCCCGGCAGGGCGAGCAGTTCGTCGCCGACCCGGATGGTGCCTGCGGTCAGCGTTCCCGTGACCACGGTGCCGCGTCCCGCGATCGTGAAGGATCTGTCGATCCAGAGCCGGACGTCGGCGGCGGGGTCCGGCGCCGGGAGCCTGCCGATCAGGCGGCCGATCGCGCTCCTGAGCTGGTCCAGGCCTGCGCCGGTGACCGAACTGACCGCGACCGCTTCCACCTGGCCCAGTGCGGACCTGGCGATCCTGGCGCGGGCCTCGTCGATCGCTGGCCTGGGATCGGCGAGGTCGGACCTCGTGACAGCGAGCACGCCGTGGCGCACGCCGAGGGCGTCGATGGCCGCGAGATGTTCCTCGGACTGGGCGCGCCAGCCCTCATCTGCCGCGACCACGAAAAGGACCGCGGGCGCGGGCCCCACTCCGGCGAGCATGTTCGCCACATAACGCTCGTGCCCCGGCACATCGACGAAGGCCACCTCGGCGCCCGCCCTGGCTGGGCCCGCCTTGCCTCGGGCCGCTCTGCCTGAGCGTGCCCTGTCTGGGCGTGCCACGTCTGGGCCTGCCGGGTCAGGGCGTGCCGCGTCTGGGCGTGCCGCGTCTGGGCGTGCCGCGTCTGGGCCTGCCGCGTCTGGGCCTGCCGGGTCCGCCGCAGGCGCGCCAAGGGAGGTCCAGCAGAAACCCAGGTCGATGGTCATTCCGCGGCGGATCTCCTCCGCCCATCGGTCGGGCTCCATCCCTGTGAGTGCCCGCACAAGCGCCGACTTACCATGATCAACATGACCGGCGGTGGCTATCACGTGCATGATTCGCCTTATCGTAAGCGGCGCGTGGAGGTCTGGTGGGTGCGGTGGACCGCGGTAACGTTCGGCTGACCCAATACGCTGCAGGCGGCGGTTGTGCCTGCAAGATACCGCCGGGCGAGCTTGAACAGATCGTCGCGGCGCTGACCGGCCGCGCGGCCGCGGGAACCCATGGCGAACTGCTGGTGGGCCTCGACGACGGCGACGACGCCGCGGTGGTGGTCATGGCGGACAGCCTCGGTGCTGTCGGCGGGGCCAACGCCGTTGGTGGGGCTCTCGTCGAGGGGGCCGGCGCCGCGGGCAGTTTCGGCACCGCGGGTGGGGCCGGCTCCGTTGGTGCGGCCGGCACTGTGGCGCCGGTCGGCGCCGCGGGCAGCCTCGGCACCGCGGGCAGCCTCGGCACTGCGGGAAGCCTCGGCTCTGTGGGTGCGGCTGGCGTTGCGAGTGGGTCTGGTGCGGTTGGTGCCTTGGCCGCGGGCGGCGCTGGTTCGCCGGCCGGTCCTGACGGGAGCTTCGCCATCGTGGCGACGACGGACTTTTTCACGCCGGTGGTCGACGACGCCTACGACTGGGGCCGGATCGCGGCGGCGAACGCGCTCTCCGACGTGTACGCCGTGGGCGGTGAACCTGTCGTCGCGCTGAACCTGCTCGGCTGGCCGCGTGACCGGCTCCCCTTCGAACTCGCTGCCGAGGTGCTTCGGGGCGGCCTTGAGATTGCGGGCTCGGCCGGCTGTCACGTGGCGGGCGGGCATAGCATCGATGACCCCGAGCCGAAATACGGGATGGCCGTGACAGGAATCGCCGATCCCGCGCGCCTGCTGCGCATCGGCGCGGGCCTGCCTGGCCTGCCGCTTTCGCTCAGCAAGCCGCTCGGAAGCGGCGTCCTGAACAACAGGCACAAGGCCACCGGGCAGGTCTTCCCCCAGGCCGTCGACATGATGACCAGGCTCAACGCGGACGCGTCCCGCGCCGCGCTTCGTGCGGGCGTGTGCTGCGCCACCGACGTGACCGGCTTCGGCTTGCTTGGCCACCTCTACAAGCTGGCCAGGGCAAGCGGGGTCAGCGCGGTCATCGACACCGCCACGGTGCCATATCTGGAAGGCGCGCGCGCCGCTGTCGCCGCGGGCTATGTGAGCGGCGGCACGCGCCGCAACCTTGGCTGGGTCTCACCGCATCTGGACCGTGGCAGCACGAGCGAGGAGGAATGCCTGCTGCTTGCGGACGCGCAGACGTCTGGTGGGCTGCTTCTCGCCGGCGAGATTCCCGGCGCGCACGTTATCGGCCACCTCGTGCCACGTGGCGAAAACCTTATCCGCCTGATCTGACTGCTCTGATCACCGCCGTCGATCCGGTGGCGCTAATTGATCTTCTGTGCTCATATCGGGTGAACAGCCGCGTGAACGGTGCGCCGGTCCGACCGCCCGGCCGGGCGCGGGCGATCCAGCCGAGGCTTTGTTGCCGCCACCGCGTTCATGATCCCTTTACGTGTCACCTTGCCTGCGCTATCGGCCGGAAAGTTCACCCGCCGACGGATCATGGCCTCGCCGATCCCACGACTGGGGCCGGGCTGGGCGGCATCTGAGGCTGATACTGCCAGAGCGGTGAGTGTGATTGACGGGACGAGGGTTGCATGCGCGTCGTGCCGGAAGGCGGACCTTACCAGCCATGGCTGGTGTAGGCCTGAAGCGCGGGCTAACGCCTGGGGTTGGCGTCCTTGTCGCGGCCGAGATCGGAATCGCGGCCGGAATCGGAATCGCGGCTGAGATCATCGCGGCTGAGACCGGAGTCGCTCACGCGATCACTGCTGCATGGCGGCCGCTGGACGTGGCGCTTGCGCGTGGGCACCGACAGGCCGTTGATGCGCGCTCCCCGCAGGCTGTCCGCGAATGTCCCACGCAACGAATCAGGGGCGGTGACATCGTCGGGCGATGGCAGGCCCGTCCGCGCGTCGATGCCGGGAAGCTGCGGCGGCAGGAAAACCCACTTCTTGTACGACCAGTACCTGAAGAGCGTGCCAAGCGCGATGCCGACGAGCAATGCCACGTTGTAGGAGAAGCGATCCTCCAGCTTGAGCGTGTAATGGGTGAAGCCGATGCACAGCAACTGGATGAGCAGCCCGACGCCGTTGAGCACGAAGAAAAGAAAGTACTCGCGGCTGAGCCCGCTCGACGCCCGATGGCGGAAGGTCCAGTAGCGGTTTCCGACAAACGCCAGGGTCGCCGCCACCGTCGTCGCCACGATGTTCGACGTCAGCGGTCCCCAGTGCAGGCCAAAGTGAAGCAGGTCAGTCCCGCCCCAGGTCACAATGAAACCCACGACCCCGACGACGCCGAACTTGGCGACCTCGTGGATCAGATTCCTGAATCGATCGTAGAGCGCGATCGTAATTTTCACGGGAACGATCATCCTTCCCGGGGTTTCCCGGTCGGTTCCCTCACCCTGGTCCCTAATGAATGTGACGACACTACCCGCATGAAGGTTGCGTCCTGCCCGTAACACGCCATCCCGCGCCGAAACTCGTTCGGCCCTGTCGGACCCCGAGGGTAGTGTCCGCAGACGTGGGCGACTCCGACACTGTCCAGGCCGGACCCGGGGAAAGCGGTGCTGGCGGCCCACCTGCCGACTCGCTGGGAGCTCCACTCGGGTCGCTGGATACTGCGGCATCGCCGGATGCTGCGGCCAGGAATACCGGGAAGTCGCCCGCAACCCTCGTACACGCGCGCGGCCTCACCAAGCGCTACGGTGACTTCACCGCGGTCGACCGGATCGACTTCGACCTTGTCAGGGGCGAGGCATTCGGTTTCCTCGGCCCCAACGGCGCGGGCAAGTCCTCCACCATGCGCATGATCGGCTGCGTTTCGCCGCCGACCTCGGGCACGCTGCGCATCCTCGGGCTCGATCCGGTCGCGAACGGTCCTGCCATCCGGGCGCGCCTTGGCGTGGTGCCGCAAGAGGACACGCTGGATGTCGAGCTCACCGTCGGCGAGAACCTGGTCATCTACGGCAGGTACTTCGGCCTGCGGCGTCACGTGATCCGCGAGCGCGCACGTGGCCTGCTTGAGTTCGTCCAGCTTTCCGAGCGCGCGGGCGACAAGGTGGAGTCCCTTTCCGGCGGTATGAAACGGCGGCTGACCATCGCACGTTCATTGATCAATGAGCCGGACATCCTGCTGCTCGACGAACCGACGACCGGGCTGGACCCGCAGGCCAGGCATGCGTTGTGGGACCGCCTCTTCAGGCTCAAGCAGCAGGGCGTGACGCTGATTCTCACCACGCACTACATGGATGAGGCCGAGCAATTGTGTGATCGCCTCGTCGTGATGGACGCGGGCCGGATCGCCGCAGCGGGATCACCCCGCGAACTCATCGTCAGGTACGCCACGCCCGAAGTGCTTGAGCTGAGGTTCAGCCTGGACGAGCATGCGCAGGCGGGGGAGCGGATTGGCAGTCTCGTCCGCGATAGCGGCCGCGGGATCGCGAAGCAGGTCGAGGTGCTGCCTGACCGGGTGCTGCTCTACACGTCGGACGGCGTGGCGGCGCTCGCCGCGATCCGCGCGAGCGGCCTCGCGCCAGTGACGACGCTGACCAGGCGGAGCACGATGGAGGACGTGTTCCTCCGGCTCACGGGCCGGAGCCTGGGGGATTGAGATGAGCACGGCCACGTTCGCTTTGCGGGAGCTTCGCCACCAGATGACGCTGTACAGGCGCACGTGGCGGGGCACGCTCTTCTCCAGCGTGGTGAATCCACTGCTTTACCTGGCGGCCCTGGGCGCGGGCCTCGGTTCGATGGTGAATCATCACGCGGCGAGCCGCCTCGGCGGCGTCAGCTACCTGATGTTCATCGCGCCTGGCCTGCTCGCTGCCTCCGCCATGCAGATCGCGCTCGGCGCCGCCACTTATCCGGTGCTCGGCGGAGTGAAGTGGCAGAAGACCTATTTCGCGGCGGTCGCGACGCCGATGCGCCCCGCCGATATCTTTCACGGCTTCCTGCTGTTCATTACCATCCGGCTCACCATCGCGGCGACCGCCTTCCTCGCGGTGATGTCCGTGTTCGGTGCCGTCAGAACGCCGCTCGCCGCCGCCGCGATGCCGGTGGCCGTGCTCACCGGGCTCGCCTTTGCCGCCCCCGTCGCGGCCTGGGCGGCGACGCGCGACGGTGATATGGGTTTCGCCCTGCTGTTCCGGCTCGGCATGATCCCCATGTTCCTGTTCTCCGCGACGTTTTTCCCGCTCAGCCAGCTTCCCGCGTGGCTACGGCCGGTGGCGTACGTTACCCCACTGTGGCACGGCGTGGCCGCGTGCCGCGCGCTGAGCCTTGGCGACGTCAGCGCGCCGGGCCTGATCGCCCACGTCGGCTACCTGGCGGCGCTGGCAGTTGCCGGCGTACTCGTCGGCCAGCGGACCTACCGGCGGCGGCTCCATGGATGACCCGATGAGCCTGGCCGTGTGGGCGCCTGCCCGTTATGCCGCGCGAGTCATGCCACTGGCCCCGCGCAGCCTGCTGATGGTCGAGCGGAGCATTATGACCTCCCGGCGCGCGTGGCCGGTTCTGATCTCGGGCTTCTTCGAACCCCTTTTCTACCTGCTGTCCATCGGACTCGGACTGGGCGCACTGGTCGGGAAGGTGCCAGGGCCGGCGGGCCGCCCGATCGGCTACGTGGAGTTTGTCGCGCCCGCCATGCTCGCGTCGGCCTCGATGAACGGCGCAATCTTCGACTCCACTTTCAACGTTTTCTTCAAGCTCAAGTACCAGAAGCTTTACGATTCCATCCTCGCCACGCCGATGACCGTCGGCAACATCGCGCTTGGCGAGATCACCTGGGCGCTCCTTCGCGGCGCCTTCTACGCGACGATCTTCCTGATCGTGATGACGATCATGGGTCTGGTCGAATCACCCTGGGCGGTGCTGGCCCTTCCGGGTGCGCTGCTCATCGGCTGGGCGTTCGCCGCGACCGGCATGGCCGCCACCTGTTACATGCGGACCTGGCAAGACTTCGACTTCGTCACGATGGCGATGGTGCCGATGTTCCTGTTCTCAGGCACCTTCTACCCGCTCACCGTCTACCCGCCGACGCTGCGGATCGTCGTCGAATGCACGCCGCTGTACCAGGGTGTCGCATTGCTGCGCGGGCTGATCCTTGGCGCCATCGGCCCCGGCCTGCTCGGGCACGCCGGCTACCTCGCCGCGATGGGCCTCGCGGGCCGCGCCGTAGCGGCCCGCCGCCTCAGCGCGCTGCTGCTCCGTTGATCCACGCCGCGGCGGCAGCACGCGCCCGCGATTGATAGCCGGGAACCGCCGCCGGCCCCATGGAGCCCGGCAGCCGTGCGTCGGCCGGGGGCGAACCCGCCGATACCCCGCCCGGCCAATGGGGTGTGCGCACCGCGGCAGGCGTTCAGGATTACATTTTCTATTCGCTGCGGAACAGATGGTGCCAGAACGGCATCGCCACGAAATACCCCCCGGCAGCGCCGATTATGCTGATGCCGGTATCGATGGACCATCGGCCTTGCCGCTGCCAGTAAACGTCGCGCAGTTCGAGTAGCAGCGCCAGTTCGTCTACGACAAGTGCCAGGCCGGTGCCATATATCGCGCCGACCACCGGGTGCCTGCGCAGGTCGCTGTCACCGTAGACCGCGATGCCGCCGGCGCCGGAGGGCAACCCGATGCCCCACAGGTAGTGGTGCAAATGCGTGTCGCCCAGCTTGACATCGTGAAATGGCGGGATCCGACGCCTGATCGCGTAGGTGATCTCGCGCACCGTGGCGAACGTCGCACTGA